>CAYLSN010000133.1:0-6476 GCA_964386015.1 uncultured Rhizobiaceae bacterium
ATGCCGATTTCCAGATCGAGAGCTATCTGCGCCACCAGGGCATGACCTTTGTCGACCGGTTCGACGCCAATTCCTATCTCTACATGACGCGGGCCATGGATTATTTCGACCTGGCCGCGGATCATGACGGCAGGCTCGCCGCAGCCTTCATGGGCACCAGGACCCGCATCTGCGTCGTTTCCTTCACCAGCGACTGGCTGTTCCCGACCACGGAGAGCCTCAACGTGGTGCGCGCGCTCAATGCCGCCGGCGCGTCGGTCTCCTTCGTCGAGATCGAGACCGACCGGGGCCACGATGCCTTCCTGCTCGACGAGCCGGAACTGTTCTCGGCGATCGAGGGCTTCGTGCAGTCGGCCGCGCGCGCACGGGGGCTCGCATGAGCGCGGCAGAGCCGGCCAGCCCACGCATCGACTTCGATGTCATCGTGTCGATGATCCCGATGGGGGCGCGGGTGCTCGATGTCGGCTGCGAGGACGGAACCCTGCTCGAGCGCCTGCAGCGTGAGCGCGATGCCGACGGGCGCGGCATCGAGCTGTCGCAGCGCAACGTCAATCTGTGCGTCGCCAAGGGGCTTTCGGTGATCCAGGGCGATGCCGATGCCGACCTCGTTCACTATCCGAGCAAGAGCTTCGACTATGTGATCCTGTCGCAGACGCTGCAGGCGACGCGCAATCCGAAGGAGGTCCTGACCGAGTTGCTGCGCATCGGCGAAAGGGCCATCGTCTCCTTCCCCAATTTCGGCCATATCGGCGTGCGGCTGTCCCTCCTGTTCAAGGGCAGGATGCCCGTCACGCGGCACCTGCCCTATCGCTGGTACGACACGCCGAACATCCATTTCTGCACCATCCGCGATTTCATCGCCCTGTGCGACGAGGTCGGCGCCATCGTCGAGACGGCAACGGCGCTCGACGCCAATGGCGCCAGGATCCGCTTCTCGATGCCGTGGTGGTTCTGGAACCTGTTCGGGCAGCAGGCGGTTTTCCTGCTCCGGCAGGATCCCCGCCGCGCCGCGGCAAGCGGCGGGCAGTGACGGCGGCGGGCCGAGGCGGCGGGAGCGGCCCCTGCCACCCGCTTTACGGCATTGACTCGGCGGCGATTCGGTCCCCACTGTGCCGCCATGCACTGCGATATCGCTGAGCTCCGGGAATTCTACGCTTCGCCGCTCGGTCGACACGCCGAGCAGTCCATCGCAATGGCGCTTTCGGCGATCTGGGCCGACATTCCGGGCGAGCGGCTGGTCGGCATCGGCTACGCAGTACCATGGCTGGACCGGTTTGCCGCCGGCTGCGAGCGGGCCATTGCCTTCATGCCGGCCGCGCAGGGCGCGGTGCACTGGCCGGCGGGCGGGCCTTCCGCCACCGCGCTGGTCTGCGACAGGGAATTGCCGCTCGTCGATGCATCCGTCGACCGCATCCTGATGATCCACGCGCTCGAGCACAGCGAGAATCCGCACGAGACGCTGGCGGAAAGCTGGAGGGTGCTGGCGCCGGGAGGCAGGCTGATGGCGGTCATTCCGAACCGGCGCGGCCTGTGGGCCAGGCTCGAGCACACTCCCTTCGGCACCGGCCGGCCATGGTCGCGCCGCCAGCTCGCCGGCCTTCTGCGCGAAACCGGCTTCACGCCGGAACGATGGTCCGATGCGCTGCATTTCGCACCGTTCCGGCGGGCATCCATGCTGCGCTTCCATCCGGCGCTGGAGCGGGCTGGACGCCGCTTCTGGCCGGTATTCTCCGGCGTGATCATCGTCGAGGCCCAGAAACAGATCTATCAGGGCATCGCCGTGACCGCCCGCTCGTCCCGCCGCGTGCTGGTGCCGGCGGCGGCGACACCGCAGGGCGCCTGATGCGGCCTTGACGGCCGGCGGTTCTGCCGGCACAAGAGGCCATGACCCTGCAGATCGAACTGTTCATGTGCCGCCAGGACAATTTCGGAGTCCTGGCCCATGATCCCGCCAGCGGCGCGACCGTGCTCGTCGACGCGCCGGAAGAGGCGCCGATCCTCGCCGCCATCGAGCGGACCGGCTGGCGGCCGGCACATCTGCTCGTCACCCATCACCATGGCGATCATGTCGCGGCCATCGAGCCGCTGAAGGAGCGTTTCGGCCTCACCGTCTCCGGGCCCGAGGCAGACCGGCACCGCATTCCGGGCATGGATACGGGGCTGAAGGACGGCGACCGGCTGCAGCTGCTCGGCGAGACGGTAGAGGTCATCGCAACACCCGGTCACACCAGCGGCCACATCGTCTATCACTTCCGCGACAGCGGGATCCTGTTCGCCGCCGACACGCTGTTCGCGCTTGGCTGCGGGCGGGTGATCGAGGGAACGATGGATGAGATGCACGCCTCCCTGGAGCGGCTGAAAGCGCTGCCGCCCGCAACGACGATCCATTGCGGCCACGAATATACGCTCGCCAATGCCGCCTTTGCCCTGTCCGTCGACCCCGACAATGCGGAACTGCGGCGACGGGCGGAGGAGGCCGCCAGGCTCCGGGCCGCCGGCAGGCCGACCCTGCCGACGACGCTGGCGGCGGAGCTTGCGGCCAATCCCTTCCTGCGCCCGCACGATCCGGCCATCCGCGCGCGGCTCGGCATGAACGGCGCCAGCGATGCGGAAGTATTTGCCGAGCTCAGAAGGCGCAAGGATGTCTTCCGTGGCTGAACTGGCTGAAGTGGCCGAAGAAGCGGCGCGCGTCGTCGCGGCGCTCGGCCTGCAGCGCCATCCCGAAGGGGGCTGGTTCGCCGAGACCTTCCGCGACCCGGCGCCGGACGGACGCAGCCACTCGACCGCGATCTATTTCCTGCTGGCCGAAGGCGAACAATCCGCCTGGCATCGGGTCCGGCACGCTGCCGAAGTCTGGCACCACTATGCCGGAGCTGCACTGGAGCTGGAGATCTCGCCGGACCTCGCTTCGAAGCAGCGGCTGGTCCTCGGCACCGATCTCGCCGGCGGCGAGCGGCCGCAGCACATCGTTCCGGCAAACTGGTGGCAGCGTGCCCGCAGCCTCGGCGCCTGGACCCTCGTCGGCTGCACCGTGGCGCCCGGCTTCGAGTTCGAGCATTTCGAGATGTGGCAGGGGGAAGCGCCCTGCGACCGTCCGGGCGGGGAGTGACGCAGACGGCGCGCGGCGCGGCGGTGGCCGCCGGCCTCACCCGTCGACGGAGAAAAGGGTCGCGTTCAGCTTCACCGGTCCGATCTCTGTTTCCACCGTCGCCGCGATCGGCGCATGGACACCGGTATCTCCGACCGGAGCGAAGGCGATCTCGATGCGGGGCTTGCGCTGCAGGAATTCCAGCGCCCGCCGTCCCTTGCGATAGCCGGAAACCGGCACGAATGCCGCGACGCAGCGCACGACTTCTCCCTTGAAACCCCTGGTCGAATAGGACTGCATGCCGGCAAAGGACAGCGGCAGGTCAACCCGGAACTCTCCATCATAGGCCCGGATCGTCCGGTTGCAGACGTCGCGGGGCGATGCGGCACGCAGCAGGGTCCCCGAGACCGGATCGAGGGCGGCGGCGAGATCGTCGGGGCCGAGGGGCACCCAGTCCCGGCCCGGCGGCCTGGGGGCCGGGTGCCTTTCCGTCGATTCGATGCCGTTCCTGCCATAGCGGATGGCCGTCTTCTTCTGCTTGCCGCCATGGACATAGTTCAGCACATATTCGCTCGGGCGCAGCGAATCGCCGAAGAACCGGCCGGTGACGTGGGTGGTGGCTTCGGTCTGGTCGAACAGCCGCGCGACGCCGGCGCTGCGGAAACTGCCGTCGACGCGGAACCTGTCACCGGTGAAGGTGGAAACGAAGGAGGCGCTCGCCACCCTCAGGCCGAAATAGGTGATGCGATACTCGGCATGGAGAGTCCTTGGCGCCTCCAGCGCCGGAGCTGACGCCGGCAGCAGCAGCAGGACCGTCAGAAACCACCGGATGGCCATGCGCATGATCCGTCTGAACTCCTTGCAGGTACTTTCCTCACCTCACTCCGCCGCGATGAACGGGGGCTGAACGATAGAACCTTTTCCGCCGAAATGGAATCATCCCGGCAGGCCAGCCCGTCCCCGGGTAGCCCGGCCCGGAGCCGCCGGCGTGCAGCTTGACGCACACGGCTTTTCTTACTATGGAAACGCGACTTTTCCGTGAGGTGGTCCGAAACTGTGCTGCGGCCGGAGCAGAGCGGCCAGCGCCCCGGCCATGATTGTCGCGGCAAACACGAACGACTGGAAGGCTGACCGAAATGTCCCGCGAATGTGAACTGACCCGCAAGGCCGCGATGAGCGGCAATAATGTGAGCCACGCCAACAACAAGACCCGGCGCAAGTTCCTGCCGAATCTTGTCCATGTGACGCTGATGTCCGAGGCGCTCGGGCGCAGCTTCCGCTTCCGCATCTCGGCCCATGCCCTGCGCTCCGTCGAGCATCGCGGCGGGCTCGATGCCTTCCTGCTCAAGGCCGACGAGCGCGACCTGTCGCAGCGCGCCCGCCTGCTCAGGAAGCAGGTCGCGCAGAAGCTCGCGGAAGCCTCCGCGTCGTGATCGTCGCGGGGCGGTGCGCCCCGCTCGGCATGGCATGGCTGGTTCCATCACCCAGGATAAAAAAATGACCCTTTCCGGATTGCGCCCCCTTCTTCCCTTCGTCGCGGCCATGATTGTCGTCGTGGGGGCATCGAATTATCTCGTCCAGTTTCCGTTCGGACATTTCGGCCTGGACGAGGTGCTGACCTGGGGCGCCTTTACCTATCCGGTCGCCTTTCTCGTCAATGACCTTACCAATCGTCGCTTCGGCCTTGCCGCAGCGCGGCGGGTCGTGCTGGCCGGCTTCATCCTTGCCGTCATGCTTTCGGCCTGGCTGGCGACGCCGCGGATCGCGATCGCCTCCGGCGCCGCTTTCCTGGTCGCGCAACTGCTCGACAGCACGATCTTCGACCGTCTGCGCCGTCAGGCATGGTGGCGGGCGCCGCTGCTGTCCTCGGTGCTGGGCTCGGCGATCGACACCGTCATCTTCTTCGGCATTGCCTTCAGCGGCGATTTCGCCTTCCTCGACGCATGGACGGGCCTGCCCGATGGCTCCCTGCCCTATCCGGCCAGCTTCGCGGGAATCGGCGTACCGCTGTGGGTCTCGCTCGCGGCAGGCGACTTCATCGTCAAGCTGGCCATTGCCGGGCTCATGCTGCTCCCCTACGGCGCTCTCTTTTCCCTGACGGCGCCGGCCGGCGCGACGAATTCGAGATAGAGCGTGCGCTGCACGAAGGACTGGTTGTCGTCGGACAGGATCGCGATCCGCAACCTGCCTTCGTCGTCGACCCAGGCATCCATCGCTTCCATATTGTCGATCTGGTAGCGCATGTCGGCGCGCAGGATCTCCTCGCCGCGAACGACCCGACCCGGAACGATATCGGCAGCCGCAATCCGGCGCAGGCGCATGCGAACCCCCTGCGCCAGCGCGAAGGAGCGCTCGAGCACCAGAAGATCGCCGCCAGGCAGGAAGACAGCATCGGTAACACCGAAATTCTCCTCCTTCACCAGCTTGAAGACGCCGCGTTTCGGGCCTTCGGCAATGGCAGCGAAGAGATTGCCCCCGGAATCGACGCTGAATTCCGTCAGCACGATCAGCGCCCTGGCGAGGGAAGCCGGCGCGCGCGCCACGGCCTCGAAGCTGCCATTGCGGCGAAGTTCGTGACGCGGGATCGGCACTTCGACCCGGCCGAGCTCGTCCGACGCCCTGCCGTCGACGATCCGGTAGCGCGCGACGCGATGGTCGTGCTCGAAGCCGACATAGGCCCACTCGCCATCGAGCTCCAGCGCCTCGGCGTCCACTTCTTCCTTTTTCGCCGCCACCCTGCCCGCCGCGTCGGTAATCGGCTGGGCGCGAACTTCGGCAAATCCCGCCGGCCTTCCCTGCCCGTCGCGCTCGAGCCGGCCGAACAGCCAGTTGCCCGTATCGGTGACGGCAACGAAGCGGCGCCGATCCTCCATGAAGCGGAAGCCGGAGATGGAGCCGAACTCCCTGGCGGAAGAACGCAGTTCGAGGCCGCCGGCAAATTCCAGTGCGCCGAACCGGGTCTCGTCGGAGCCGATGCGAAACCGGGAAACCGGAATGGCCCTGACGGGCAGGAACGCTTCCGCCGCCGCAAATCCCGCACCGGACAGCAGCAGCGCCAGGGCGAGCGCCCGGACGAGCCGGCCGCTCATCTCCTGCCGCGCCGCTGTGGCGCGTGCTCCTCCGCGACCAGGGCCGCCAGCAGCTCGGTCATGGCGCCGGCAAGCTCCTCGGCGTCGACAATGGTGACGGCGCGGCGATAGTAGCGCGTCACGTCATGGCCGATGCCGATGGCGATCAGCTCGACCGGCGAGCGCCGCTCGATCAGCTCGATCACCGCGCGCAGATGACGCTCCAGATAATTGCCGGGATTGACCGACAGGGTCGAATCGTCGACCGGAGCTCCGTCGGAGATCATCATCAGGATGCGCCGCTGCTCGGGCCGGGCGAT
>CAYLSN010000134.1:0-6461 GCA_964386015.1 uncultured Rhizobiaceae bacterium
GACGCCGCCGGAGCAGCCCAGGGCGTGCGGCGCGAGGTGGAGGCTGCGTTCCGTGCCCAGGCCGAGCGGTTGCTCGCCTCGATGGACGTCGTCCAGCGCGAGGAATTCGAGGCGGTGCGGGAGATGGCGCTCAAGGCGCGCAGCGAGAACGACGCGCTGTCGGCGCGCATTGATTCGCTGGAAAAACGCCTCGCCGGGCTCGAAAGCAGGCGTGGCAACGGCGATGGCCCGGCCTCCTGACGGGCCGCCGAGAGTTATCCAGTACTTTCGCTGCCGGCAGAAAACACAATTGCGAGAGTCGCTTAGACGGAACGGCATGTACTCTTTCCACATGGATCCGCCCGTCCGCTCCAAATGGGGCTTGCATGGCGACTCAGCGACAATAGACTGAATTTGCTGCATGATTCGAAGCGGGGTCATGCGGCGGAAGCAGCCGTAGCCCGGGAGGCCGCCGGGCCGCATCAGGAGGTTGCGGCAGCGTACCGCCTGCAAGGAATGGGGTTCTGGAATGAGTCATGTGGAGTCCGGCGAGCTGCGCGATTCGCATCCGGTCGATGTGATCGAGCTGGTCGCACACCAGAATGACTGGACGTTCGAACGTGCCGGCGCGGACGAGCTGTCGATCGAGGTGTCGGGAGTGTGGGCGGACTACCACATTTCCTTCTCCTGGCTGGAGGATGTGGAAGCGCTCCACCTGCTCTGCGCCTTCGACCTCAAGGTGCCGAAGAGGCGCATGCACGAGATGATGCGCCTGATATCGCTGATCAACGAACAGATGCTGCTCGGCCATTTCGACCTGTGGCAAAGCGAGGCGGCCGTTCTGTACCGGCACGCCTTGCTGCTCACCGGCGGTGTCGAGCCGACCGGCCGGCAGGTGGAGGTGCTGCTGAGCAACGCCCTGCAGGCATGCGAGTGCTACTATCAGGCATTCCAGTTCGTCGCCGGATCGCGCATTTCCGCGGAAGATGCCCTTGCGGGCGTCCTGTTCGAGACCTGCGGGACCGCCTGATGACTGAGCCGACTCCCCAGATCACCTATGATGACTTCCTGCGCGTCGACATTCGCGTCGGCACCGTTGTCGCGGCCGAGCCCTACCCGGAGGCACGCAAGCCCGCCATCAAGCTGACGATCGATTTCGGACCCGGGATCGGTGTCCGGAAGTCTTCCGCCCAGATCACCCGGCATTATACGCCGGAAAGTCTGCCTGGCAGGCAGGTCCTCGCCGTGGTGAATTTTCCGCCGCGCCAGATCGGCAAGTTCCGCTCCGACGTGCTGGTCCTCGGCCTTCCCGACGAGGACGGGGAAGTCGTGCTGGCCAGTGTCGACCTTCCCGTTCCCGATGGGGGCCGCCTGTTCTGAAATGGGGCGGCCGGCCGGTCGCGCGCTGCAGAGGAATACGGCATGTTGCAGCTGCTGGTGCCGCATTCGGCACTTCGCTTTCCCGAAATCAGCCCGGTGATCGTTTCGATCGGTCCGGTTGCCATACATTGGTACGGGCTCGGCTATGTGCTCGGCATCCTGTTCGGCTGGTGGTATTCGAAGCGTCTGTTGCGGCAGCCGGCCCTGTGGCGGGACGGATCGGCGCCGATGCAGCCGGAGGACATTGACGACTTCCTGATCTGGGCCGCAATCGGCATCGTCGCCGGAGGGCGCCTCGGCTATGTCCTTTTCTACGAGCCGGCGCGCTATCTTGCGAATCCGCTTGACGCGCTGGCTATCTGGCAGGGCGGCATGTCGTTTCATGGCGGTCTGGCCGGGACGATTCTGGCGATGGCGTTGTTTGCACGCTCGCGCGGCATACGCGTCTGGAGCCTGTTCGACGTGGTCGCCGCCGGAGTGCCGGTCGGGATCGGCCTGGTGCGCTGCACGAATTTCATCAATTCGGAGCTCTGGGGCCGGGTCACGGAGCTCCCCTGGGCCGTGGTCTTTCCCAATGGCGGGCCGTTGCCGCGCCATCCGAGCCAGATCTACGAAGCCCTGCTCGAGGGGTTGCTGCTGTTTCTTGTCCTGCGCCTTGCAAGCCATGCCGCCGGCAAGCTCCGGACGCCGGGCTTCATCTCCGGACTCTTCCTGTCCGGATACGGGCTGGCGCGCATCTTCGTCGAATTCTTCCGCGAGCCGGACGCCCATATCGGCTATCTTGCCGGCGGATGGCTTACCATGGGAATGCTGCTTTCGCTGCCGATGGTCCTCATCGGCATCTGGGCCATGGCCCGGTCCGGGCGGCAGGCCCCGATGCGATGATGACTGCGCTTGCAAAGCGGCTCATCCAGCGCATCCGCGACGAAGGCCCCATCCCGGTCGTGGAATATATGGGGCTCTGCCTGTTCGATCGCAAGGACGGCTACTACATGAGCCGCGATCCGATCGGACGCGATGGTGATTTCATCACTGCCCCGGAAATCAGCCAGGTCTTCGGCGAGATGATCGCGGTATGGATGGTGAGCCTGTGGCAGCAGCAGGGACGACCGGCGCCTGTCTGCCTGGCGGAGATCGGACCCGGACGCGGCACCCTGATGCTGGACATGCTGCGCATCTTCCGGAGGATCGCGCCGGACCTGCTGCAGGCGGCCCGTATCCGCATGATCGAGACCAGCCCGCGGCTGGCCGCCATGCAGCGGCAAAGGCTCGCGTCGGCAGATGTGCAAATCGAGTGGGTAGCCCGCCTCGCCGAGCTTCCGGATCTGCCGCTGCTCCTGGTCGGCAACGAGCTCTTCGACGCGATCCCGATCCGGCAATATGTCCGCATGGCGGAAGGCTGGCGCGAGCGTGTGGTCGGCCTCGATGCCGAGGGACATCTCTGCTTCCTGGCCGGTCCCGGATCGATCAACCCGGCGCTGCTCCCGGACGGCGCCGGACGACAGCCGCCAGGCACGATCTTCGAGATCGCGCCGGGGCGGGAATCGATCGCCGAGGAAATCGGCGAACGGATCTCGCGGCTGGGTCTTGCCGCGCTGTTCTTCGACTATGGCCATCTGCAGGCTGGCTTCGGCGATACGCTGCAGGCAGTACGCGCCCATGCTCCGGAGGATGTGCTGGCCGCACCCGGAGCAGCCGACCTGACTTCCCATGTCGACTTTTCCGCCCTCGCCCGGGCGGCGGCACGCGGCGGGTCCGCCAGCGCGTTCCTGACCCAGCGCGAATTCCTCGGCCGGATGGGCGCACAGGAGCGGGTGGAGCAGCTGACGGCGGCAAAGCCCGATGCGACCGCCGCATCGGTCCGCTCGGCCGTGTTGCGGCTCATGGATCCGGCGCAGATGGGAACGCTGTTCAAGGCAATGGCGATCTTCCCGAAGGGAGAACCGCCCTATCCCTTCCGGACGGAGCAGCCATGACATGACCGCCATTGACAGCGACCCGCGAGCGCGACACGATCCTGCTCCGGAAGAACCCGAGGGACGCCAGTGCTGACCCAGACGGATCATGGGCTGAAGCCGGTCCACGCGTCCGGACTCGATGTCCCGGGCGTGCGTCACGCCTTCTTCACCCGCGAGGGCGGTGTGTCGGCCGGCCTCTATGCAGGGCTGAACGCCGGCCTCGGAACCGAGGACGATCCCGGCGCGGTCCGCGAGAACCGCAGCAGGATCGCGGCGTATCTCGGCGTCGTGCCGGAGCGGCTGGCCTGCCCGTGGCAGATTCATTCGGCTACCGCCCTGCTCGTCGATGGCCCCTTCACGGGAGAGCGTCCGAAAGCGGATGCGCTGGTCACCGCGATTCCGGGGCTGGCGCTCGGCGTGGTGACCGCGGATTGCGGCCCGGTGCTGTTCGCGGACCCGGAGACCGGAATCGTCGGGGCCGCCCATGCCGGCTGGCAGGGCGCCTTGGCCGGCATTGTCGAAAGCACCGTCGCCACCATGGAGCGGGCCGGAGCCAGGCGCGACCGCATCCGTGCGGCGCTCGGACCCTCGATCAGCCAGGACAGCTACGAGGTCGGGCCGGAATTCGTCGACCGCTTCCTGGCGGCGGATCCCGCACACGACCAGTTCTTCCGCCAGGCGGAGCGGCCGGGCCACGCCTATTTCGATCTACCGCGGTTCATTCTGGCGCGGCTGGCCGCGGCCGGGGTGCGGGCCGAGCGGATCGGGGCCTGCACCTATCGCGAGGAAGAGCGCTTCTTCTCCTACCGGCGCTCGACCCATCGTGGCGAATCGGACTATGGCCGCCAATTGTCGGCAATTGCATGGATGGGAAACTGATGGCACTCCATTTCGACGGGAGCGAATATGAACGCCGGCGCGAAAGGCTGCGTCACGCGATGGAGGCGCAAGGCCTCGATGCCCTGCTGATGTTTGCGCAGGAGAGCATGTACTGGCTGACGGGTTACGACACGTTCGGCTTCTGCTTCTTCCAGTGCCTGGTGTTCAAGCGTGACGGCGAAATGGTGCTGCTCACGCGTTCGGCCGATCTGCGTCAGGCCCGTCATACGTCCAATATCCTGAACATAGTGGTCTGGACCGACCGGGACAAGGCCAACCCGGCAGTCGACCTGCGCAACCTGCTCAACGATCTCGACCTGCTGGGCGCGCGAATCGGCGTCGAGTACGACACGCACGGCCTCACCGCATTCAATGGCCGCCGTCTCGACGAACAGCTGCAGACCTTCGGCGAGATCTCCGATGCCTCGCAGCTGGTGCCACGCCTGCGCATGGTCAAGAGCGAGGCGGAGATCGCCAAGGTGCGCAAGGCGGCGGAACTGACGGACGACGCGCTCGACGCGGCCCTGCCAGCGATCCAGGCCGGCGCCAGCGAAGCGGAGATCCTGGCGGCACTGCAGGGTGCGGTCTTTCTCGGCGGCGGCGACTATCCCGGCAACGAATTCATCATCGGGTCGGGCGAGGACGCCTTGCTCTGCCGCTACAAGTCCGGCCGGCGCAAGCTTTCGAAGAACGACCAGCTGACGCTGGAGTGGGCGGGCGTCTTCCATCGCTATCACGCGCCGATGATGCGCACCATCCTCGTCGGCAAGGCGACGAAGCGCCACCAGGAGCTCTACGCGGCGGCGCGTCAGGCGCTGGAGGCGGTCGAGAAGGTCATGGTCGCCGGCAATAGTTTCGGCGACGTCTTCGACACCCACGCAAAGGTGATGGAGGCACACGACCTCACGCGTCATCGGCTTGCCGCGTGCGGCTATTCCGTCGGCGCGCGCTTTTCGCCGTCGTGGATGGACACGCCGATGTTCTACTCGGGGAATCCGGAACAGATCGTTCCCAACATGACCCTGTTCGCGCATATGATCATCATGGACACGGAAAACAATACCGCCATGACGCTCGGCCGCACCTACCTTACCGGCGACGGCGCGCCGGAGCCGCTGTCGCGTCATGGCCTGGACCTGATCGTGCGGTAGGTGCAATCGGGTCGCGAGAGGACGGCGGGCGTCGCCGCGAGGTCGGGAAGATGACGAGAGCGCTCTCATTGCTGACCATGGTTCTGGCCGTGCTTTCCCTGTCGGCCTGCAACCGTTCGACCTCCGCGATCGACTCGGTCGCGACCGCGCCGGAACTTCCCGTTGCCGTCAACGCGGTCGATCCTGCCTCGGCCATTGCCAGGGTACGTGTCGCGCCCGTGGTCGGCGCGCCGCCGGCAGCGGCCCAGACGCTTTCGGACCGGCTGGAGTCGGAAGCCGCGGCGCGGCGCATTGCGCTGGTGGCGGCTGGAACGGCGACGCATGACATGAAAGGGTACTTCTCCGCCATCACCGAGGGCGGCAACACCACCGTGATCTATGTCTGGGACATCTTCGATCCGGCCGGCAATCGCGTGCACAGGATCCAGGGCCAGGTCAGCGCACCCGGCACCAGCCCGGACGGCTGGACGTCGGTCAGCGCAGAAACCCTGGCAACGGTCGCCATGCGCACCATGGAGGAGCTGGCGGCCTGGATCGGACAGGGAAGCTGAGCAATTTGCCCTGAATATCGGGCAAAGCTGCTTGCATTGTGCGGCAGGACAGCTAAAAGGCGCGGGAATTCTCACGGCATCGCTGGAACCAATCCCATGAAAATCTTTGCGGGCAACTCCAACCGGGTGCTGGCAGAAGCTATTGCCCGTTACCTCCAGATCCCCATGGGCAAGGCATCCGTTCGCCGCTTCGCCGACCAGGAGATCTTCGTCGAGATTCAGGAGAACGTCCGCGGCGAGGACGTCTTCGTGCTGCAGTCGACCTCCTTCCCGGCCAATGACCACCTGATGGAGCTGCTGATCATGATGGACGCGTTCAAGCGTTCGTCGGCGCGGCGCATCACCGCGGTCATCCCCTATTACGGCTATGCCCGCCAGGACCGGAGAGCCTCGGGCCGCACGCCGATCTCGGCCAAGCTCGTCGCCAATCTCATCGCCAATGCCGGCGCGCATCGCGTCCTCACCCTCGACCTGCATGCGGGCCAGATCCAGGGCTTCTTCGACATCCCGACCGACAATCTCTATGCCGCGCCGGTGATGGCGCGGGACATCAAGGCAAAGTA
>CAYLSN010000135.1:0-6126 GCA_964386015.1 uncultured Rhizobiaceae bacterium
GAACATGCTTCGGGACGCCGGGTTGGCCCTGGTCGAGATTGCAGGCGAGCAGCTCGACCGGCAGCAGCCCCCGCCACTTCAGGTCGAGCAGCAGCGCCAGCAGGCCGTAGGAATCCTTGCCGCCCGACAGCGCGACGAGCCAGCGCTCGCCCGGGACGATCATGGCATAGTCGTCGAGCGCCTGCCGGACCTGGCGCAGCAGCCGCTTGCGCAGGCGGTTGAACTCGACGGAACGCGGCGCATCCCGGAACAGGCCGTGGCAGCCTTCCTCGCCCGAGGCATCCGCAGGGTCCGCTTGTGCAAGCATGTTCATGCGCGTCTCGCTCTTGCTGGGCTTCAGACGAGAAAGCCGGCACGAGGCCGGCTTGTCAATTGTCCGATGTTCCGCAGCTGGGGCCGGGGGCCGCGGCAGCGGCGCCCCGTCAACCGGTCAGCGCGAATAGAACTCGACGACCAGATGCGGCTCCATCTGCACCGGATAGGGCACGTCGCCCAGGGTCGGAACCCTGAGATAGGTGGCCGTCATCTTGTTGTGGTCGACCTCGATGTAGTCCGGCACGTCCCGCTCGGCGAGCTGGGTCGCCTCGATGACCAGCGCAAGCTGGCGCGACTTCTCGCGCACCGAGATCACGTCGCCCGCCTTGCAGCGATAGGACGGAATATTGACGCGGCGGCCATTGACGAGGACATGGCCATGATTGACGAACTGGCGTGCGGCAAAGACGGTCGGCACGAATTTGGCGCGATAGACAATGGCGTCGAGCCGGGATTCGAGCAGGCCGATCAGGGTCTCGGGCGTGTCGCCCTTGCGCCGGTTGGCTTCCGCATAGATCTTGCGGAACTGCTTCTCGGAAATATCGCCGTAATAGCCCTTCAGCTTCTGCTTGGCGCGCAGCTGGACGCCATAGTCGGAGAGCTTGCCCTTGCGGCGCTGGCCATGCTGGCCGGGACCGTATTCACGGCGGTTGACCGGCGATTTCGGGCGGCCCCAGACATTTTCGCCCATACGGCGGTCGAGCTTGTACTTGGCAGATTCGCGTTTGCTCATCGCATTTCCTTCATGGGTTGGCGCCCGCCGCCTCATGCTGCGGGCGAGGAAACGCGCCCTCCTCTGATGGCGGATCCGCCATCTGACAGGACAGCTCCCAACGCGGGGCGCCGTCCGCGGGACACGTGGACTTCCGGCGCGGTGCTTACGGCAATGGCCCGTCGCTGTCAATCACAACCGAGAGGCCGAAGCCGCGCATGAGCAGGCGGCTCTTCTCCAATGGCGCGCCGGAGGTGAACCATGCCTGGTCCTGCCCATCTTCCGCCGCGGGGGGCGGCAGATCGCGGGCGAGGAGCAGCGCCCGCCGCGCGATGGCTTCCGAAGTGTCGATCCAGTCGACCGGCCACGGCGCCATCTTGCGCATGCGGTTGACCAGGAACGGATAATGCGTGCAGGCGAGGACGACGATGTCGGTGCGCCGCCCGTTCCGCTCGATGAAACAGGGCGCGATCTCCGCCGCCACTTCGGATTCGTCGACCAGTCCGTCGCGCATGTAGATCTCGGCAAGTTCCGCCAGCCGGTTGCTGCCGACGAGGCGCACCTCGCACTTGCCGGCATATTGGCGGATGAGGTCATGCGTGTACTGGCGCTCGACCGTGCCGGGCGTCGCGAGCACCGAGACGAGGCCGGAGCGGGTACGCTCGGCGGCCGGCTTGATCGCCGGTACCGTGCCGACAAAGCTGTACTGCGGATAGGCGGCGCGCAGATCGTGGATCGCCAGGGTCGACGCCGTATTGCAGGCGATCACGATCAAGGCCGGGTTCCAGCGCCGGATCAGGCCGCCGAACAGCCGCACCAGGCGTTCGCGCAGGGCGGCCTCCTGCCATGAACCGTAGGGAAATCCCGCATCGTCCGCGACATAGACGAACCGCCTTCCGGGCATCAGGATGCGCGCCTCGCGCAGCACCGTCAGGCCGCCAATTCCGGAATCGAAGAACAGGATCGGACGATCAGGCATGGTTCTCCCCGTCGCTCTCCGCCGGCTTCTGGCGCGGCGGCCGGCCACGCGGCTCGGAAGGCGTGTAGTAGTCGAGCGAGGCCACGACGCCGCGCAGCAGCCGCACTTCCTGCTCGGTAAAGTTCCGCCGCCCGAAGACGGCGCGCAGATTGTCCACCATTTTCGGCTTTCGCGAGGCGGGGCGGAAATAGCCGCGCGCTTCGAGCGCCGCCTCGAGATGCGCGAGGAATCCCTCCATCTCCGCTTTGGTCGCGGGCGGCTGCTTCGGCCCCTCGAACGGCGTTTCGGTCTCGCGTGCCAGGCCCGACTTCATCCACTCATAGCTCATGAGCAGCACAGCCTGGGCGAGATTGAGCGAGGCAAAGGCCGGATTGACCGGAAAGGTGACGATCTCGTCGGCGCGGCCGACTTCCTCCATCAGGAGGCCGGTGCGCTCGCGGCCGAACAATATGCCGGATTTCTCGCCGCGGCCGGTGCGCCGGCGCAGGTCGGCGGCCGCCTCGACCGGCGCGCGCACCGGGCGGAAATCGTCGCGCTTGCGCGCTGTGGTCGCCAGCACGAAATGCAGGTCGGCAATGGCGGCGTCGAGATCGTCGAAGACCAGTGCCGCGTCGATGACATGATCGGCGCGGCTGGCGGCGGCGCGCGCCTTCTCGTTCGGCCAGCCGTCGCGCGGGCGCACGATGCGTAGTTCCGACAGGCCGAAATTGGCCATGGCGCGCGCCACCATGCCGATATTCTCGCCGAGCTGCGGCTCGACCAGAACGATGGCGGGCCAGCCTGTCAGCAATGTCCGGCTCCGGTCCGTCCCTGCCATGATTCCGCTTCTTCCGACTGTCGGCCGGTAGTTGCACATCAGGGTGCAAAAGGGAAGTTTCCCCGAGTGGCGACAGGAGCGGGCAGGGGGCGGGTCGTCCTCCCAGGCCCATGCAAAAGCGCGCGAGGCGGATTGACCTCGCCGCGCCGGCGAGGCAAGCAGGAAGGGAACGAAATCGAGGAGAGGGGACTTCCCATGAAGAAGAAGATCGTGGCACTTGTGGCTGCGGGCGCCTTCGTGTCGGCCTGCACCACGGACCCCTATACGGGCGAGTCGAAGATGTCGAACACGGCGGCGGGCGCCGGTATCGGCGCCGGTCTCGGCGCGCTCGCAGGGCTTGCCGTCGGCGGCAGCCCGCGCGCCCAGCGCAATGCCGTGCTGATCGGCGCCGGCCTCGGCGCACTGGCCGGGGCGGGGATCGGCGCCTACATGGACCAGCAGGAATCGCGCCTGCGGGCGCAGCTGCAGGGCACGGGCGTCTCCGTCACGCGTCAGGGCGACATCATCGTGCTCAACATGCCGTCCAACGTCACGTTCGGTGTCGACCAGGATTCGATCAGGCCGGAATTCTATCCGGTGCTGAATTCGGTCGCGCTGGTGCTGCGCGAGTTCAATCGCACCCTCGTCGATGTGAACGGGCACACCGATTCCACCGGCGACGCGCAGCATAATCTGCGCCTGTCCGAGCGCCGCGCGGCCTCCGTCGCCAATTACCTGACAGCGCAGGGCATCGATCCGCGCCGCTTCTCCGTCGTCGGCTTCGGCGAAAGCCAGCCCATCGCCAGCAATGCAACGGAGGCGGGCAGGGCGGCCAACCGCCGCGTCGAGATCCACCTCGCCCCGATCACCTGAGGCGCAGGGAAGCAGAGGCCGGGCCTCAAGGCCCGGCCTGCGTTGCGGGTTTCGGCTCCCGCCTCGGGATCATGGCCAGATCGAGCCCGCACGACCGTGACAAGGCTGTCAGGACTTGTCTGAATATCCGTTTCGTTCAAACAATTCATTGGACTTCTCGACCTGCTTTCTCAGCGATCGCAACAGACCGGGTATCGTCGAATCGAGAGTGATCTTCCTTTATCGACGCCATCCAGCCCGGCGACAGGCCGACACAAGCCTGACGGCAATGTCGCATAAGGAATATTATGGAACTATCGCTGTAATGCAGCGGATTGCCAGTCGCCGGGCAATCCTGCGCGTTGCAGCGCGTCAGACGCTGATTTCGGGCATTTCGAGTTCGAAGCTCATGCCGTCATAGGCCGGCTCGACATGGTCCGGCGTTTCCGCCAGCACGGTTTCATAGTCGAGCGGCACATGCATGTGCGTCAGCACGGCGCGCTTCGGCTGCAGGCGCTCGATCCAGGCCAGCGCTTCCTCCAGCGAGAAATGACTCGGATGCCGCCGGTACTGCAAGGCGTCGATGACCAGCAGGTCGAGGCCGCGCAGCCTCTGCGCCGTCCTGTCGCCGAAGTCGCTGACATCCGGGCAATATGCAAGGTCGCCGATCCGGAAGCCGAGTGACACAATGTCCCCGTGCACCTGCGGCAGCGGCTCGAAACGGATCGGTCCGCCCGCGCCCTGGATCTCGAACGGCCTGTATGCCTCGATCCGGTGCGCGGCCAGGATCGGCGGATAGGAACTGCCCGGCGGCGTGGCGAAACAATAGCCGAAGCCGCCATAGAGCCGTTCCAGCGTCGCATCGTCGGCATAGATGTCGATCAGGCCACGGCGCCCCAGCGAATAGGAACGCAGATCGTCGATCCCATGCGTATGATCCGCATGCGCATGCGTATAGACCACCGCGTCAAGTTCCATAATACCGGCGCGGATCATCTGCTCGCGAAAATCCGGGCCGGTATCGATGACGACCCGCGTCGTGCCCATCGAGCCGATGCGCTCGATCAGCGCCGCGGGGCGGGAACGCCGGTTCCTGGGGTTGGCGGGGTCGCAATTGCCCCAGTCGCCGGTGATGCGGGGCACACCGGGCGACGAACCGCAACCGAGAATGGTGAAGCGAAATCTTGCCGACATTTCTCAGGGTTGCGGGATCTTGTCGAAAAGCCGGAAGAAGTTCGCGCTGGTCAGGGCCGCCAGCCTTTCCGGTTCCATTTCGAGGGTTGCGGCCAGATGCGCCGCCGTATGCGCGACAAAGGCCGGCTCGTTGCGCTTGCCGCGCATCGGCACCGGGGCAAGAAACGGCGCATCGGTTTCCACCAGCAGCCGGTCATGCGGCACGTTGCGGGCAATCTGCCGCAGCGCATCCGAATTGCGGAAGGTGACGATGCCGGAAAAGGAGACATGGCCGCCGAGCCGGATGCCGGCGGCGGCGAGTTCCGGCCCGGAGGAATAACAGTGCAGGACGAAGGGAAAGGCCCCCTTCCCCCGCTCCTCCTCGAGGATCGCGATCATGTCGGCATCGGCATCGCGCGCGTGGATGATCAGCGGCAGGCCACTTTCGCGAGAAGCGGCAATGTGATGGCGGAAGCTTTCGGCCTGCACGTCGCGCGGCGAATGATCGTAGTAATAGTCGAGCCCGGCCTCGCCGATGGCGACCACCTTGGGATGCTCGCACAGGCGCAGCAGATCCTGCGCCAGCACATCCTGCTCCTCCGCCGCCTGGTGCGGATGCGTGCCGGCCGAGCAATAGACGTCGGCGTAGGTCTCGGCGATGGCGCGCACCGCATCGTGGCGGCGCACCCGGGTCGAGATGGTCAGCATCAGGCCGACGCCCGCCTCGCGCGCCCGCGTCACGACGGCGTCGCGATCCTCGTCAAAGGCGTCGAAATCGAGATGGCAATGGCTGTCGACAAGCATTGCCTTCAGCTCTCCCCGACATAGCGCGGGAAGACGACGACGGGCGCCGGCAGCTCCGTGCCCGGCTGCAATGCGTGCTCGTCGCCGAGATGCTCGAACAGCCGCGCATCCGCCGGCGCCGCCAGAAGATCGAGCAGCCGTCCCGCCGAGCCCGGAATGAAGGGCTGGCACAATATGGCAATGCGGCGCAACGTCTCCGCCGTCGTGTACAGCACGGTCTCCATGCGCGCCGGGTCGGTCTTGCGCAATGCCCACGGCTCCTGCGCCGCGAAATAGCGATTGGCCTCGGACACGACACTGAAGATCGCCGCCAGCGCCACGTGAATCGCCTGGCCGCGCATGGCCTTGCGCGCATGCTCCAGCGCCGCCGCCGCCTCGTCGAGCAGCTGCCGGTCCGCCGCGGCAAGGGTTCCCCGCGCCGGCACCCTGCCCTCGCAGTTCCTGGCGATCATGGACAGGGAACGCTGCGCCAGATTGCCGAGATCATTGGCGAGG
>CAYLSN010000135.1:6136-6411 GCA_964386015.1 uncultured Rhizobiaceae bacterium
TGCGACTAAGTGCCGTCCTGGCCGAAGGGAACCTCGCGCAGCAGGAAGTAGCGCAACGGTTCGAGACCGTAATTTTCGACCAGCGAGAAAGGGTCGATAACATTGCCGACCGATTTCGACATCTTCTCGCCCCGGTTGAAGACAAAACCGTGGCTGAACACGCGCTTCGGCAGCTCGATACCGGCAGACATCAGGAAAGCCGGCCAGTAGACCGTGTGGAAGCGCGAAATATCCTTGCCGATGATGTGCAGATCCGCCGGCCAGAAGCCCGCCCG
>CAYLSN010000136.1:0-6401 GCA_964386015.1 uncultured Rhizobiaceae bacterium
CTTGTCCCGAGGACCCCGTGCAGGATGGGGCACTGGAGAGAATGGCACCCTCCACAAACACCGTGCGAACTCGCCACGAGGTCCCCGGGACAGGCCCGGGGATGACGAGCGTTGGGGTGGCGAGGGCCTACAGCAGGCAGGGGCGCGAAGGGTTTGGCGCGCTCCATTTCCATCGCTGCTAATTGTCACGGGATCCCCGGGACAGGCCCGGGGATGACGGAGGGTGGGAAGGGAGGTCCCCGGGACAAGCCCGGGGATGACGAGCATTGGGGGACAAGCCCCGGGGATGACGTGCGTGGGGAGAGCGGACCCCGTGCAGGAAAGAGCACGGAAGGGTTTGAAACCGACTCTCAGGCGGCGTTCCTGTCGTCGAGAAACCGGCGCATCCGTTCGGCGTCGGCACGAAGCTGTGCCGGAACGTCGTCATCCCTGAGCTTGAAGAATCGACGCAGGGCCGGGCGTGCCTCGTCCGCCCGCCCCTGGCTCATCCTGACTGCGGCGAGATGAAACCAGGACACGGCCCATTGCGGCTCCACCCTGGCGGCGACGCTGAACATGAGTTCCGCCAAGTTCAGCTGATCCCGGCGCGCAAGGCAGAGGCCGTAGGCGACAAAGCCATGCGCGCATTCGGGCTGCACCATGCATTGCAGGAAAAAGAATTTCTCCGCTCGCCGTATCTGCCCGGCGGCAAGGGAGTTGAAACCCAGCGCATAGAACGCATCCGCCGCCCGGCCGGGGAGTCCGAGATGCTCGCGCAGGCTTACCCCCGGCGCGGGCCAGGCCGGTCTGGGTGGCACTTTCTTCATTGCAGGTTCCTCAGTTCGGCAGCGTAGCGTTCATTTGCTGCACAAGGTGGAAAAGTTCCCATTTGCCGGACGCCTCCGCCAGGCGCATTGCATCGGCGAAATCCTCCGCCGCTTCCTTGTACAGCCCCTTCATGCGGCAGGCGGCGCCGGAGATCGCATAGCCGGCCGGATTGTCGGGATCGGACGCAACCAGCAGCGCTGCCGTGCGCAAAGCGTCATCGGCTCTCCCCATCATCAGCGCGCAATTGGCGAAGCCGGCTGTATATTCACTGTTCAACGGGTCGAGCAGAAGTGCGCCGCGATAGAGCTCCAGCGCTTCATCCACCCTGCCGACCTGCACCAGCGTCTTTGCGTACTCCGCGGTCTTGCGCATGACCTGGGGCTTGATGCCCATCCGCTCGGGCAACGCGCCCGCAACATAGTCGTACACAAACTCCTTGCCGGCTTGGTCGAGGCTATCGAAGCACATTTCCAGAAGCCGCGTCACTTTCTCGTTCATACTCTCCTCCTCATGGCTTGAAGATGATGTGACCCGATTCATCGGCAACGGAGCCGGCCACCTGGCGCGGCGATGCCTCGATCAGGTCGCGATAGATTTCGGCGAGCGAGACCAGTTCGTTCAGCCGCTCGGCAAGCTGCTCCTGGCGCAGGCCGGCATAGGCCTGCCGGACCTGCAACAGCAACAGCAGCCGGCGATCCTCCGTCTCCTCCAGCGAGCAGCAGGCGCCGAAGTCGCGAAGATGAAGGAGGTTACGCTTCAATATGGCGCGCATCTGCTCCAGGCGGCGAAGCCGGTCCTCGGACAGCAGGCCGATCTGTGCCGTCATGCGCAGCGCATCCTCGCTGGCGGTTTGCTCCAGCGAGATCTCGATGCCATCCAGGGTCAGGACCTCGGCGCTTCCGCCGGCGGGCTCCGGCTCGATGCCGAGCCGGGAAAAAAGTCCGTCCACCGCCTGGCGGTATGCCCTTGCCCCGCGAGCAGCCATGCGCCCCTGAAGGAAGCTCATGACGGCGCTCTCATCAGCATGTCCCATTGGGCAACGATCTGTTCGAGAATCTTGTCGGCCGTCTGAATCATCTTCGCAACCGCATCGTAGAAATTCCGCTCGAATCCCTGGTAAATATCCTGTTCATTCTTGAAATAATTGGCTTCGGCAGATGCCTCGACTTCCTCACCTTCAAGCATCTTGAGATCCTTCTGGCCCTCGCCGCTTCGCCATTGCGTCAGAATATCGCCGATGGTCTTTATCTGAGTGGCGATCTGCTGAATGACATTCCCATAGGTCTCGTTGATTCTGGCTTCCATTTGCTTGATGTCGCCCTGCGCCTTGAGCTGCTGGGACTGCCCCTTGTGGGCTGTCTTCTCGAGGGCATTCTGGTCGTAATTTTTCACATCATTCTTGCTGACCCCCTCAGAACTGTTTGAGCTGATTTCGTTATCCAGGGAGGCTTGATAGTTTTCCTTCGCAGCTCTCGAGTTATTAATCTGTTTGGCCGCATTGCAGATCGAGAACACTGTTATGACGAGAGTGACGACTGCCACCGCAAGCTGGATAAGCATGGATTCAAGGGCTGTCTTGAACGCTCTTCTGCCCTGCTTCCTGAGTTTCTTCGCCTGCCTGTAAGCTGATTGAGTTGAATCGTCGCGGGCCCGCAGGCGGCATTCGACCGCATCCGTCTCGATCAGCATGGCGATCTCGACGAGCATGGCCATGAGATCGTTGAAGCCGCCGGCGACCCTGAACAGCTCCGCAATGAACGTCGCGATCTCCTCGAGCTCGTAGATCTGGGCGGCCAGTTCGTCATAGGTCAGGGTGCCGTCGCCGTCGATGTCGATCGCGCCGTCCGTCGCTGCGATCAGGCCCTCCTCCGTCGTAAGCGCGAACAGGGAGGTGAGAAGGACAATGAACATGGCCCTTTCGACCGGCGGCAGATCGGCCACCAGGGTCGATACGCCTTCCGAGATCTGGGCAGCGATGGTGAGATACTCAGCCTTTACCTGCCCATCGTCTTCCACCATGTATTGCGGAATATAGTTGGTATTGATTTCGGTTGATACTGTCTCAGCCATGATTTTCCCTTTCCGGCCAGCTGCCTTGCATTGAGGTTCAATAACTCAGTCTGCCAAGGGTTTCCGACTTGGATTTGTAAAGATCGTCAAAACTCGCAATAATATTGTTCAATGATTCCATTACATTTATGCCTGCCGTGGAGAGGGCGTCGATCAGCGACTGGATGGTGTCGATCAGTGCCTGAAGTTCCGTGGCGCTTGCCTGGAGGTTCTTGCCTTGCTTGTTCAGGCATGCGGCCTCGAACTGCTTCACCGCAAAGTAGACATCGCCGCCCGTCGTCCCCAGGCTGACCGTGCTGCTGGCGATCGTCGAAGCCGCGGAGCATGCCGACTGCGACGCGTTGGTCGCATCTCCGCTTGTCTTGGCGGCCTGGGCGGCCGTAGCCGCGCTGGTGACATTGTTTGCCTGGCTCGCCTGCCAGGCCTGGTAGCCAGCGATGCATGCGCAGGCAAGAATGCAGACAACCAGCGCGATACGGAAACTCAGGTCGGCGTCCTTGGCCTGTTTCTTGCTGCCGCCGCACAGCAACACCATGTTGCCTGCAAGCCCATACCCTGTAAGCTCCGCGCAGAGCGCATCGGCGGCGAGAACCAGCTGCATGCAGCCCGAAGCGATCGACGCGTAGGCGCCGGGATACATGCCGCCGGAGATCGACCACATCGCGGCGGCGGTAGCGAGCGTGATGAAGGCGCTGACGAAGTTGAGGCCAAGCTTGATCTTTCCCCACAAGCCGCTGCCCTTGTCCTTGCGGCTGGCACGTTCCAGCTTCCGGTCCGCCTCCTCCATCTTCTCCATGCGGAGGTCCATGCTGTTGGAAATCTGGCTGTTGCTGACCTTGACCTGATCCTCGGTAAGCTTTTGCTGAACTTCCTCCAGCTCCTCCAGCACTTCGTGCAGCTTGAACATGACGTCTTCGATCACCCCCTGGCGGACCATCATGGTCAGGCTGGAGATGAGCATGACGAGATTGTCGATCGAGCCGTCATCATTGTTTTCTACATCAGGAACATCGTTACTCTCGTTATTGTCTCCATCCACGGACTTTCCGTAGATCTCTTCTCCGCCGCCATTGATCTTGATGAAATCTGTATTTCCGTTGCCATTGATTCTCATGACGACTCCATGTGCGCGCACGCCGCGCGCGAAGTATGAAGATAAGGATCAGTGCATTGCCGATGAGGAATTCAGGCTCACACATCGCGAGAGCATGTTGCGGGCGTAGTCCCGCAGTCGCGGACAGTCCCGGGTTGCTTCCTCGTCGCGGGCGACGGAATCGAACATCTCCATCGCCGCGCCATATTCCCTTTCCGCCAGCAGGCACTCGCCGAGACGCAGGCGTCCCTGCACGCACTCCGCATTCATGGACAGATAGACCCCGTAGAGACGCCCGGCCGTCCGGTACTCGCCGGCGAACTGGAAGGTGGCCGCCAAGCCGTAGGTGAAGCGTTCATCCATGGGCTGCAGCCGGACCAGGCGGTAGAGTATTTCCCGCGCCTTCCTGACCCTGCCGGCCTGCAGGAATTGCGTCGCCTGGAAGAAGGCGGCCTCGAGGTGGATGTCGCTGATGCCGAAGATCTCGGAAAGGGTCATCCCCTTGCCCTGCAGTTCGAGGATCTTCTTGCCCTGGAAATCGGGCCCCGCCAGCAGGTCGTCGATCATGCCGGTTGCCTGCTTCAGGCCTTCCTGGATTTCCGGCTCGAGGTCCAGTAGGCTCCCTCGCTTGTCCATGACGCACCTCCATGCTGTTCCGGAGTTCAGCCTAGACCTGAGGTCCGGTGCATGGAGTGCCGTTCGGCACAGATAAGAGTTCGCTAATTTTTTTTGCCCGCCGGGGGACGCGCGCGATCCACCGGGCGTGGCCGGTTCCTCCCGTTCCGGCGCCGAGCCGCGCTCATGGCTCGCCCGAACCGTCCTTCGCCTTGCCGAGCCGCCGCAGATAGATGTCGACCGCCTCGTTGGCCTTGGCGATATTGCCGAGCTCGCGATAGCAGCGCGCCTTGAGATAGCGGCGCAGCTTGTGGCGCTCGCTGAGTTCGCGCCTGCCGAATCGTTCGATCGGATCGCCGGCGTCGATCTGCTCCAGGAAATCCATGGCCCCGCGATAGTCGCCGAGGTGAAAGCGCAGCACGGCTCGGCAGAGCAGCACGTGCAGCGTGCCGCCCCCCGCGGCGCACAGCCCGGCGAGGAGCCGGTCGGCGCGCTCGTAGCGCCCCTGCTGGGCGAGAACCCAGGCGGTGAGATGCAGGTAGTCGCGTTGCCGCTGGTTCAGGCCGCCGGCAGGTGAGGTCGGTGCATTCATGATCAGCCCCGCAGGAGCGCGGCCAGGGCGCTGAGCACAATTTCCTGCAGATCGAGCTCGGCGTCGAGGATTTCGGCCGCCTCCGCCATTTCCGGGCTGGCGAAGGCGCCGGAACTGGCGGCGATGAAGTAATCCAGCGTCTGCTGCATCGTCTCGGCGAGCACGGCCGCCTCCAGCAGGTCCTGATCCAGTTTCAGCGGCCGCATGAGCCCGATCAGCTTCTCGTCCAGGGTCGGCAGGCGCAGGATCGCGTCGAGCTCGCCCTGTGTCGGCTGGAAGGCGGGCGACAGCCGCCCGCTGGCGGGAAGGTGAACCTCGTCGGCCTGACGCCAGCGGGAAATCGCTTCGAGACCGATATCGAGCCTGCGTATCTCCATCGGCATTGGCCGGGTTCCTTTCAGGAGAGCTTGCTGGTCCCCTGGACCACGTGGTTTGCCTGCTGCAGGTAGGAAGAGGTGCCCTCGAGGGACTTGGTCTCCTTCCGGGTGAGCTGGCTGGTCTCCGACTGCACGAGTTCGAGTGCCTTGGTGATGTTCTGCTGCAGCACGCCGAGACGGTTGGCAATGCTGTCCCAGTTCGACTTGGTCTGCTCCAGCCAGTTCCACGGCGCGTGGCTGACCTTGGTCACGTAGTCATTGTCCCTGAGATCCTCCAGCCCGAGGTTCTCGAGGTTCCATTCGGGGGTCGAGGTGACCTTGGTCAGCTCCCTCTTGGTGCCGTCATTGTCCACGTCGATCGTCTCGAATGTCGGCTTGTCGTGCTTCTCGATCAGCGAGAAGTCCGGAAGGGACAGGTTGATCAGTTCCAGCACCGGATGCTTGGCGTCGCCGCGCAGCAGCTGGTCGAACACGGCTACCGCCATGACCTGCTCGTCCGTCAGGTCGCCGAGGCTTCGGACACCGAGCCGCATAAAAGTGTACTTGTCGTTCGGCTTCTCGTTGTTCCCCATTTCCGATGTGGAATTGATCATGTCCTGGAATGCGGAAACCATCTTCATCACGTCCTGGACCTGGTCGATCCAGCAAGTATTCATGGCGACCATCGCCTTCGCCTGGGTGTTGTACAGCAGGTGAATGTAGGCAATCATCGTCGGGGCATCGAGCCTGACGCCGTTGAGCGTCCCGGTCTGGCTCAAGTCCCATGACTGCTTCCGGGCCGTGGCCTTGATGCGTTCCTGCTCGATGAAGGCCTCATAGCCCTCCTTGAGCTTGGCGTTGTAATCGG
>CAYLSN010000137.1:0-1644 GCA_964386015.1 uncultured Rhizobiaceae bacterium
AGGCCGGCTGGCGCTGTATTCGTCTCCGCACCGGGCAAGCCCTGGCAGTGTCAGGAGCCCGGCACCCAGCACGATATTGACCATGAGCGCCGTGCCGCGTGCAACGCCCAGAGTGCCCCGCAAGGTCCTGTCGGTCATTCCGGCGCCGCCATATGCCTGACGATGACATATCGGGCGCCCTGCTGTTTCGCGACCGACATATGCAGGGTCTCCGCCGGCAGGCGGATCAGGTCGCCCGGGAGACATTGCTCGTCCGGATCTCGGCACGGAACCGGAGCGATCCCTCGAGGAGGTTTCTCCATTCTGTCTCATATGTCTGCCCCCAATGCTGTCTGCTCCCGATGCTGTCTGCCCCCAATGCGATTGCGCCGCCCTGAAATCGGGATCGCCCCGGGAGCCTTACCGGCCGAACTCCGCCGCCACAACTGCGCGAAAGCGGAATTGACAGGCCCTGTGTTTGCCGCGGTGGCCGGTTGCCGGGGTGCAGGCTCCCGCCTGGCGCCAGCTCCTTGCCGACGCGACTCATCAATCTTTTCTTAAGGTTAACGACGGATGCTGATGCGGTTGCTCAACCTTCCCGGGTTGGCGCGCTCCCGGCCAGGTGTGATGCATTCCCGTTGACGCCCATATTGTCCCATGATATCCCAGATTCGGTTCATTCCTTTCATGCTTCCGGTCTTCGCGAGGCGGCCGCCGGCGGCGGGCCGGCCACGGGCCGGGAACGGAGACTGACCTTGTCGATGGCGCTGGAGATGGAGACGGTAGGGGAGATCGATGGACCGTTTTCTCTCGAGCGCAGTCAACCGGATCGACGCCAAGGGACGCGTGTCGGTGCCGGCGCGCTTTCGCGCCGTCATCCAGAAGCGCGGCTATCAGGAGCTCTATGCGCTGCGTGCGCTCGATACTCCGGCGCTCGACGTGGGCGGGCCGGACCTGCTGGACCGGTACGAGCAGCGGATGGCGGCGGAGGATCCGTTCCTGCAGCTGGCGGACGACATGTCCTTCTACGTGCATGGCGACAGCGACTTCCTGAAGCTCGATCCGGAAGGGCGGATCATGGTGACGGATTTCGTCCGCACCCACACCGGGATCGCCGATCAGGTCGCCTTTGTCGGCCGCGGGCATTTCTTCCAGATCTGGCATCCCGACCGGCTCGCAGCCCATGCGGAGCAGGTGCGCGAACGGCTGAGGGCATTGCGCCGCGCTGCGGCGTCTTCCGCGGGAGAACCGGGATGATGGCGGACCCCGGCGGCGATGCGCCGTCCGGTGGCGGACCGGTCCGTCACGTCCCGGTTCTGCTCGCGGAGGTGATGCAGGCGCTGGCGCCGCTCGAGGATGCGCTGGTCGTCGACGGCACGTTCGGCGCCGGCGGCTATTCCGCCACACTTCTGCGGGCGGGCGCACGGGTGATCGCCATCGACCGCGATCCCGACGCCATCGCCGCCGGCCGGGCGCTCGAAGCGGAAGCCGGGGGAAGGCTGCGGCTCGTCGAGGGCCGTTTTTCGCAGATGGACGAGCTGGCCGGCGAGCCCGTGGACGCGGTCGTTCTCGATATCGGCGTCTCCTCCATGCAGCTCGACCAGGCGGAACGGGGCTTCTCCTTCCGCCAGGACGGGCCGCTCGACATGCGCATGGGACGGAGCG
>CAYLSN010000137.1:1654-2362 GCA_964386015.1 uncultured Rhizobiaceae bacterium
GGGCCGACCGCCGCCGACATTGTCAATCGTTGCAGGCCGGCGGACCTCGCCCGCATCCTCGGGCAGCTCGGCGAGGAGCGGCACGCCGGCCGCATCGCACGGCTGATCGAGGCGCGGCGGCGCGAGCGGCCAATCACGCGCACGCGCGAACTCGCGGAGTTGATCGAGCGGCATTTCCCGGCTCGCCCGGGCGAGCGCATCCATCCGGCGACGCGGACGTTCCAGGCCCTGCGCATCCACGTCAATGACGAGCTCGGCGAACTGGCGCGCGGGCTGTTCGCCGCCGAACGCATCCTGCGGCCGGGAGGGCGGCTGGCAGTCGTCACCTTCCATTCGCTGGAAGACCGCATCGTCAAGCGCTTTCTCCAGTCGCGCAGCGCGCCGCCGGCACGCTCGCGTCACCTGCCGCAGGCACAGGCGGCACGGCCGAGTTTCGAGAGGCCGGCCCCGGCGCGCACGGCCGGCGAGGCCGAAGTCGCCGCCAATCCACGCGCCCGTTCCGCCCGCCTCAGGGCAGCGCGGCGCACCGATGCGCCGGCGCATGTTCCGGACCCTGCCGGACTGGGCCTGCCCGCACTGGCGATGCCGCGAGGGGAGGACTGAGCGCCATGTTCCGCACCACCGACTTCTTCCTGATCGCGATCATGGTCTGCGCCGCTGCCTTCACCTACAAGACCAAGCACGATGCCGAACGCCAGTACGCCGAGC
>CAYLSN010000137.1:2372-6251 GCA_964386015.1 uncultured Rhizobiaceae bacterium
CCGGCACGAGCTCGACACGATCGACCTGCTCAAGGCCGACTGGAGCCTGCTCACCCAGCCGCGCCGGCTGCAGCGCCTGGCCGAAATCTATGAGCCGGAACTCGGGCTGAAGCCGGTCGAGCCGCATCAGATCGTCGAAATCAGCGAAATTCCCGTCGCGCCGGTTGCGCTGGACGGGACGGGGGGACCGGATCCCCTGGGCGGAATGGCCGGGGCGACCGACCTCATCATCACGGGCGGAACGACGCAATGAGCTGGATGAACGCCATGCGCTCCGGATCCGGGCTGAAGGGCCGTCGCGGCGAGACCCGCCTGCGCTCGCTGATGGCCGTCACCGTGTTCACCCTGCTGTTCGGCGCGATCGCAGTGCGCCTCGCCTGGCTCGGCATTGCCGAGCTGGAGCCGTCCCGGTCCGCCCTGGCCGGCCGCAATCTGGCTTCGCGGCCGGACATTGTCGACCGCAATGGCGAGGTGCTGGCGACCGACATCAAGTCGGCATCGCTGTTTGCCGAGCCGCGCCGCATCATCGATGCGGACGAGGCGGTGGAGCAGCTCGTCAGCGTCCTGCCGGGCCTCGACTTCAACCGCACCTATCAGCGTCTGACCAGCGGCGCCGGCTTTGCCTGGCTGCAGCGCGAAATCACGCCCCGCCAGCAGAACGCCATCCAGAAACTGGGCATTCCGGGCATCGGCTTCCGCACCGAGAAGCGGCGCTTCTATCCCGGCGGCCCGACGGCCTCGCATATTCTCGGCCTCGTCGATATCGACAACCGGGGCATTGCCGGCATCGAGAAATATATCGACGACCAGGGCCTCGCCGACCTGCTCGCCGCCGGCATGACCGACGGCATGGAGCTGAAGCCGGTACAGCTGTCGATCGATCTGCGCGTACAGCACATCCTGCGCGACGAGCTGGCGCAGGCGATGGACCGATACAAGGCCATCGCCGCCGGCGGCATCATCCTCGACGTCGACACGGGCGAGGTCGCCGCCATGGCGTCGCTGCCCGACTACGATCCCAACAATCCCTTCAACGCGCTGGAGAAGGACCGGCTCAACCGGATGAGCGCCGGCGTCTTCGAGATGGGGTCGACCTTCAAGACCTTCACCACCGCCATGGCGCTGGATTCGGGCAAGGTGACACTGAAGGACAGTTTCGACGCGTCGAAGCCGATCAGCATCGCCCGGTTCCGCATTTCCGATTACCGCGGCAAGAACCGCGTCCTCACCGTGCCGGAGATCTTCATCTATTCCTCCAATATCGGCACGGCGAAGATGGCCGATGTCGTCGGCGTCGAGGGGCATCGCGCCTTCCTGCAGCGGCTCGGCCTCCTCGACCGCGTCCACACGGAATTGCCCGAAGTGGCGAAGCCGACGGAACCGTCCGAATGGAAGAAGCTGCACTCCATCACCATCTCCTTCGGCCACGGCATGGCGACAACGCCGCTGCAGACCGCGGTCGCAACTGCGGCGCTGCTGAACGGCGGCAGGCTGATCCCGCCCACCTTTCTCAGGCGCAGCCGCGCCGAGGCGGACAGCCTGGCGCAACAGGTGGTCCGCCCGGAGACCAGCGCCGCCATGCGCTACCTCTTCCGGCTCAATGTCGAGAAGGGCTCCGGCCGCCGCGCCGAGGCGCCGGGCTACATGGTCGGCGGCAAGACCGGCACGGCGGAGAAGGTGGTGAACGGGCGCTATGTCAGCGGCAAGCGCTTCAATGCATTTCTCGCAGGCTTTCCGAGCAATGCGCCGCGCTATGTGGTATTGGTGATTCTCGACGAACCGCAGCCGGAGTCTCCCGGGGTCGGGGCGACGGCGGGCCTGAACGCGGCTCCCACGGTCGGGAGGATCATCCGGCGGGCCGCTCCGCTTCTGGGGGTGAAGCCGGAATTTGGCCACGATGATCGTCCCTTGCTGGTGTCGCATCAGTAGGCTTGCCGCGGCGGCGGCGCAGGGGATCTGAACATACGGAATTCCATGAAGCTGGAGGCATTCGAGGGCATTCTGCCGCTGGAACGGGAGGGCTGGAGCGAAATCCGGATTGCCGGCATCGCCTCCGACTCACGCAAGGTCGGGCAGGGCTATCTCTTCGCGGCCCTGCCGGGCACCCGTGTCGACGGAACCGCCTTTGTCGGCGACGCGATCGCGCGGGGAGCCGCGGCCGTGGTAATTGGCGGCGAGAGCGGGGTGCATCCATCGGGAGTGCCGCTCATCGGCGTTGCCGATCCGCGCCGGACGCTGGCGCTTGCGGCGGCGCGCTTCTTCGGGGCGCAGCCCCGCGTGGTGGCGGCCGTCACCGGCACGAGCGGCAAGACCTCCGTCGCTTCCTTCACGCGGCAGATCTGGAGCCATGCCGGCCATGCCGCCGCCAGCATCGGCACGACCGGGGTCGAGGCGCCGGGCCTGCGCGAGGAGGGATCGCTGACAACGCCGGATCCGGTCGGGCTGCATGCGCTGCTGGCGCGGCTGCACCGCGAGGGCATCACGCATGCGGCGATGGAGGCTTCCAGCCACGGGCTCGACCAGCACCGGCTCGACGGCGTCGTGCTGGCCGCCGCGGCCTTCACCAATCTTGGCCGTGACCATCTCGACTATCATCCGACGGCCGAAAGCTATTTCGACGCCAAGATGCTGCTGTTCGAACGGCTGCTGCCGAAGGGCGCGCCGGCGATCATCTTTGCCGACGACGCCTGGTCGGAGCGCGCGGCGGACCGCGCCCGGAAGGCCGGCGCGGATGTGCGCCTCGTCGGCAGGCATGGCGGTTTCGTCAGCCTGAAGCGCGTCGAGCACGAGCGCTTCCGCCAGCGGGTCGAGCTCGAGGCGGACGGCGAACTGCACGAGGTGGTCCTGCCGCTGGCCGGCGATTTCCAGATCGCCAACGCGCTGGTGGCGCTGGGACTTGCCCTGTCCACCGGCGTCGAGGCCGGCGTGGCGCTCGCCGCGATCGCGGAGCTGCGCGGCGCGCCGGGGCGGCTGGAATATGTCGGGCGGACGCCGCAGGGCGCCCCGGCCTATGTCGACTATGCCCACAAGCCGGAAGCCCTGCGCAGCGTGCTGCAGTCGGTGCGGCCCTTCACCACGGGCAAGATCGTGCTGGTCTTCGGCTGCGGCGGCGACCGCGACCGCGGCAAGCGGCCGATCATGGGCGCGATCGCAGCGCGGGAGGCGGACCTCGTCATCGTCACCGACGACAATCCGCGCAGCGAGGAACCGGCTGCGATCCGCGCCGAGATCCTGGCGGCGGCGCCCGGCGCGATCGAGATCGGCGACCGGCGCGAGGCAATCCGCCACGCAATCGGCCTGCTGGGGCCGGGCGACACCCTCATTGTCGCCGGCAAGGGACATGAGACCGGACAGACGGTCGGAAACGTGACGCTGCATTTCTCGGACCACGAGGAGGTGCGGCAGGCGCTGAAGGAACTTGCGTCATGAAGGCATTGTGGACGGGGGCGGAAATCGTCGCCGCCATGGACGGCAGGCCGATCGGCGACCTTCCGCAGGCGGTGACCGGCATTTCCATCGACAGCCGCACCATCGGGCGCGGCGATGCTTTCTTCGCCATTCGCGGCGAGCGTTTCGACGGGCACGATTTCGCCTCCGCCGCCACCGCCAGCGGCGCCAGCCTGCTGGTGATCTCGGAGGCAAAGCTCCCGGCGCTGGGCAGGCTGAAAGTGCCGATGATCGTTGTCGACGACGTGCTGGCGGCGCTGGGACGGCTGGGCCAGGCGGCGCGGCGGCGCAGCAAGGCGCGCATCATCGCCGTGACCGGTTCGGCCGGCAAGACGACGACCAAGGAGGCCCTGCGCGCCGCGCTCGCACCTTCAGGCAAGGTGCATGCCTCGTCGCGCTCCTTCAACAATCACTGGGGCGTGCCGCTGACGC
>CAYLSN010000138.1:0-6246 GCA_964386015.1 uncultured Rhizobiaceae bacterium
CCAATCTCGCACTCAGCCTTCAGGTCGCCTGCCGGGATGGTTTCTCGGGCCGGCCGCGGCGCATCGACATCTCTGCAGCCGACATCCTGCGGGCGTTTGCGGAACAGAATTCGGGCAACCATGCAGGGGTCCCCTACGGCTGGCGGCGGAACGGACGCACCGCGATCGAACACGGCGGCGTGTTCCCGCAGGGGTTCTTTCGGTGCCGGGACGGCTATGTTGCCGTCCAGGCTCGATCGCGCCAGGATTGGCAGGCAATCCTCGAAGCCTTCGGAAATCCTTCCTGGGCAGCGGACCCGGAATTCCGCAATCCGTTCATCCTTTCCGAGGACGACAGCCGCATCCTGCCGCTGTTCAGCGCCGAACTGATGAAGCGCGGCAAGCGCGAATTGCTCGAACTGGCGATCGCGTCGGGCGCGCCGATGGCGCCCGTGCTCACGCCGGAGGAAGCGGCGAACTGGAACATCTTTCGGCCTGGCTATGCGGACGAGAACGGTGCGCTGCGCGCGCCCTATGTCGTCCGCCGTTGAGAAAACCAAGACCATATTAGGGAGAGGCAACATGACGTGGGGCACGATCACCGAGGAGGGCATCGCCGAGGCCGGCGCATTGATCGGCGTCCCGCTCAGGCGCGACCGCATGCGCTGGATAGAGACCGCCACGCGCGACGCCATCCGTCACTTTGCGTGGGGCGTCGGCGACAACAACCCTCTCTGGCTCGACAAGGACTATGCAGAAAAGTCTCCCTACGGGACGATCGTCGCGCCCCCATGCATCCTCTATGCGGTAGACGGAACCGTCGTGGCACCCAAACTCCCCGGCGTTCAGTGGATCTATGCCGGCACGTCCTGGACATGGTACGAGCCGATCCTGCTCGACGATACGTTCAGTGTCGATGCCAGGCTGGTCAAGCAGGAGATCAAGAGCGGGCGCCGTTTCCCACGGTGGCTGATGCAGACGGGCGAAATACGCTACATCAACCAGCATGGCCGTGTCGCGGCATCCGCCATCGGCCGCTGTGCCCGCACACCGCGCGGCGAGTATCGCGAAAAGCCGAAGGACGCAGTGGACACCGCTCCCAGCGGCCCGCATCAATACACGCCTGCCGAGATCGAGGACATCGAGCGCCAGGTGCTCGCAGAACCCCGTCGCGGGGACCAGCCGCTCTACTGGGAAGACGTCACCCCGGGCGACCAGGTTCCGCAGGTTGTGCGGGGTCCGCTTGGCGTGATTGACATCATGGCGTGGTATGCGGCTCAGCAGGGCGCCACGCATTATGGCGGCGTCCATGGCGACGCTTTGCGCTACCGCCGCCGGCACGCGGACTATCACCTCAATGCAACCACGGGCGTGAAGGAGTCTGCCGGACGCGGCCACCTCGAAACCACGACCGGCAGGGATGTGGGGATGGGGGGCGCCTATGATATCGGGCCACAACGCATCGCGTGGAGCCAGCATATGATGACCAACTGGATCGGCGACCACGGCTTTCTGCATACGCTCGACGTCGCGGTCCTAAAGCCGAACCTGGTGGGTGACACGATCTGGTGGAAGGGCGAGGTCACCGGCAAGTCGATTCGAAATGGTTACGGTATTGTCGACGTTGCGGTTCGCGCGACGAACCAGAACGGCGTCGTATCCGCCGAAGGCACCTCATCAGTCGTCTTGCCGCTGCGCGGCCAGGGTGCCATCAAGTTCCCGATCCCCGCCGGGCTCACCTCGGGTTCCTGAACGATATGCCCGAGGCGCCCATAGACTATACCGACCGCCTCGATGTCGCGCTTGCAACCAAGATGGACCTCGGCGAGGGGCCTTTTTGGGATGCGCTCGACCAGACGCTCGTCTTCGTCGACTGCAACGTCGGCCGGATCCATCGCTTCAATCCCGCGGATGGAACCCATTCATCCTTCGACGTCGGACGCACGATCGGCGTCGCGATCCCCCGGTCGCGCGGCGGCTTCGTGGTCTCGACTGCCGACGGACTGATGGCCGTCGACGGTCCCTGTTCCGAACCGTCCCTGCTGGTTCCGATCGAAGGTGACCGTCCCGGAAACCGGATGAATGACGGAAAATGCGATTCCCGTGGACGGCTGTGGAGCGGCACCTTTTCCGTCACCTTCGAGCGCGGCGCCGGCTCGCTCTACCGCATAAATCCGGATCTTTCGCTCAAGCGCGCCGTCGAAGGTGTCCGGGTGTCAAATGGCATCGCCTGGAGCCCCGATGACAGGCTGATGTATTTCAATGACACCTTGTCCGGCGGCATCGACGTCTTCGACTATGACATCAGCCGCGGCGAGGCTTCCAACAGGCGCCGCTTTGTCTCGATCGACAGGGAGGCCGGCCTGCCCGACGGAATGGCGGTCGATGTCGAGGGCTGCGTCTGGGTCGCCCTGTTCCACGGCGGACAGGTCCGGCGTTTTAGTCCGGACGGTAGGTGGATCGGCGCAATCTCACTTCCCGTCGGGCGGGTGACAAGCTGCAACTTCGGCGGAACGACCCTGGAGGATCTCTACATCACCACGGCGGACCACAGGCTGCATGACGATGGCCGGCTGCACGAGCCGGAGGCTGGCTGGCTATTCCGCTGCCGGCCCGGCGTGAAGGGACTGCCCTCACATCCATTTGCCGGATAGGATTGAGCGGGAAGAGCTGCACCTGGACTATGTGCGGCCCTTCGATCTGCGTGCCAGGAACCGATCGATCCCCTGCCTCGCCTCGTCGGACGCGAAGACCGCGCCTACACGCTCTTTCTCGACTTCGAGACCGGCTGCAGACAAGCCGCCGTCGTACGCGTCCACGCATTCGCGGATGGCCCGCACCGCGCCAGCGCTGTGCACCACGACCTCCCGTCCGAACCGAACCGCAACGTCCTCGATCGTCTCGACTCCATCAGCGATGCGGTGGATCAGGCCGATCGACAGTGCCTCGTCGGCGGTTAGGGTACGACCGGTCAGCATCATCTCCAGCGCCCGCGCCCGACCGACAATCGCCGGAAGCATCTGCGTACCGGCATAGGCCGGAAGCAGGCCGAGCCTGATCTCGGGCAGCGCGAAGGTGGCGGACGGGGCTGCCACGCGCAAGGTGCAGGCCATGGCCAGCTCGAGGCCACCACCATATGCGAGGCCGTTGATACCCGCGACGGAAACGATCGGCGAACGGGACAGGCGCACGAAAAGGTCGCGTGCGCGGTTGCACTTGGCGATCTGGTCGTCGTGCGAAAGCTGCTGCAGTTCCTGCACGTCGGTTCCAGCGCTGAACGCAGTGTCGCCGCGTCCGACGATCACGAGCAACCCCCCGCCTCGTCCTTCCAAGAAGTCGAGACATTGTTCGAGGTCTGACAGCATCCTCCCGGTGATCGCATTGAGTTTCGCAGGGCGATCCAGAGTGAAAACGGCTCCGCCGTCGATCTCTGTCACTACGCCGTGTGCACCGTCTGGCGTCGCACGTCCCGCATAGATCGTTTCGATCATGGCCTAGAGTTCATCATTCTTCGGATTGGATTGTGCATCATTCACGCCTGTCCCGTCCGGGCTCTGGGTCTGCTTTCGTAGAGGTCAAGGCTCGCGCCGCGCGCCTGCGTCCCCTTCAGCCCGAAACTGGGATAGCCGGCGGATTGCTCCCTTTGCAGGAAGTTGCGGAAGCGGATCTGGCCACCCGCATAGATCAGGCAGCGATTTCGGTAAGCCCGATCGACGTTCGAATTGTAGCCGGTGAACCAGGACTTTTCGCGCGCGAACAAAATGCGCTCCGCCATTTCCTGGACATGGTCGCCCCAGAATTCCTCTGCATCTCGCTGCGGGTCGAAACGCTCGATCCCCCTCTTGTGGATGTGCTCGAGGAAATCGGAACACCAGGAGACGGCCTCCTCGATCCCGCGCGGGAAGTTGGTTGCAACCGAACCACTTTGGGGTCCGGCGAGCGTCAGCAGATTTGGGAACCCGCTGACAGCCAGGCCGTAAACGGTTTGAGGGCCATCGCGCCACTTGTCCCTCAGGGTCTGGCCGCCCTCACCAACGATCTCGATCCTGTCGAATGCGCCGGTTACGCCGTCAAAGCCGGTCGCATAAATGATCACGTCGAAGGTAAACTCTTCCGCGCTCGTCCGAATGCCGGTGGCCGTCACCCGCTCGATCGGCGTTTCACTGACATCGACGAGACGGACATTGTCCTGGTTGAATACCTCGTAGTAGCCGGTCTCCATTGGCACCCTTCGCGTGCCGAAGCCATGGTCCTTCGGCACGAGCTTGTCGGCGACCGCCGGGTCCTTGACCCTCTGCCTGATCTTCTTTTCGACGAAGCGCGAGAACTCCGCATTGGCGGCCGGATCGGTCAGCATGTCGCGGAAGTTGCCGAGCCAGATGCCGAAGCCGGACCCGTTGTAGAGATCTTCCCAGAAGCGCTCACGCTCCTCCGGCGGCACGTCGAGCGTATGGCGCGGGTCGACGTCGTGATAGAAGCCGCTCGGCGTATTGTAACACCGCTCGAAGATCTCGTCGTACCGCGCCTTGATCGACTGCATCTCTTCCGGGGATATCGGCGAGTTGTTTAGCGGCGCGCACCAGTTGGGACGCCGCTGGAAGACAGTGAGGTGTCCCACCTTGCCGGCGATCGCGGAAATTAGCTGAACGCCGGTCGCGCCGGTGCCGATGACCGCGACGCGCTTGCCGTCGAGATCCACGGGCTCGCGTGGCGCATAATAGGTGTGGAACGATATGCCCTTAAAGTCCGAGACGCCCTCGTAGCGCGGCAGCGTCGGCGCGGAGAGGAGACCGATCGCAGTCAGCAGGAACCGCGTCGTGATCGCTCGCCCGTCGGAGGTCGTGAGTCGCCAGCCGGCGATGCCCTCATCCCAGCGTGCCGCGCTCAGTCTGCTGTTGAACGACATGAACTTGCGAAGGTCGAACTTTTCGACCACGTAGTGGAGGTACCGCTCGGTCTCCTCGCGCGGGGCGAAATGCTCGGACCAATCCCATTCGTTCAGCAATTCCTTGGAGAAGGAGTATCCGTAGGTTTCGCTCTCGGAATCGAAGCGGCATCCAGGATAGCGGTTCCATTGCCATGTTCCGCCGACGTCGGGGCCCTGCTCGATGACATGGAACCTGAGACCCATCAGCTTGAGCCGGTAGGCCTGGTAGATGCCGCAAACGCCGGCGCCGATGACGACCGCCTCGTAGTCAAGCTGGGAAGATCCCGATTCCGCCATTGATGGATCCACTCACGTTCGTGCCCGTCTGGACGCCGGGCAGGGTCACGGCGACGCGACAACGCGTCCATCTCTACAACTCCAGCGATACCGTATCATCCAAAAAAATTGTCGCAAGGCAAAAATGATTGACTATTGACAATTTTCTCGTAGGGTTGTGCTACACTTTCGCATACTCGATATAGGATCCGGGAGGCCGGCCCGTATCGGGATCGGGGAAGCGTGTGGTGCCTCGGCACCGGGAGGAGAACAAATGCTTGACGTCCGTTCGGCCATGCACCGCGCTGTTCTGTACAACCGCCACCGCCCGGCGATTATCGCCGATGGCGTCGAGCTGACGTTCGAACAGGCGTGGAAGCGCGGATGCCGGTTGGCAAATGCGCTGTACGCCATGGGCATTTGCCCCGGGGACAAGGTGGCCGTCCTGGAGGACAATTGCCTCGAAGCGTCGGACTTCTTCATCGCCGCGGCCGTTGCAAACATTGTACGCGTGCCCCTCTACCGGCGCAACTCGAACCTCGCCCATCACCAGATGATAGCCCAGACGAACTGCAGGGCGGTTGTCGTATCCAAGAACTACGCCCATGAGGTGCAGCATTTCGAGGGTGAGATCGAAGGGCTCGAGCGCGTCATCGTACGCGACGAAGGTTACGAGGACTGGCTCGCTAGCCATTCGGACGAGGATCCGAACCCGACGATTCATATGGACGACCCGCATTTGATCCGTCACTCCGGCGGCACGACCGGCAAGTCGAAGGCCATGCAGTTCTCGCATCGCCAGTGGATGTGCACCTGTCGGGACTGGTCCTACTTCTTTCCCAAGATCGCTGCCGGCGACTACGGCACCCACGCGGGACCGATCTCACATGGATCGGGATACCTCTTCATGCCGATGTGGCTCGCGGGGGGCTGCAACATCCTCGTCAGCAAGTTCGAGCCGGAGCACTTCGCAGACATCCTGTCGCGCTACGGCGGCTTCACTTTCGCCGTCCCCACGATGCTGAGCGACATGGTCGCCAATTGCCGTCCCGGAAAGGACTTTT
>CAYLSN010000139.1:0-6211 GCA_964386015.1 uncultured Rhizobiaceae bacterium
CAGGCTTGTCCCGAGGACCCCTCTGGAATGGGCACGGGAGGGTTACGGCGCCCTCCACCCACAACGTGGCTAATTGTCGGGAGGTTCCCGGGACAGGCCCGGGGATGACGAGCGTTGGGGTGACGAGGACCTCCCTCAGAACGGGGCACTGGGGAGAATGGCACCCTCCACTCACATCGCGGCCAACCCCAACCTCCGTCATCCTCGGGCTTGTCCCGAGGACCCCGTGCAGAATGGGGCACGGAAGGGTATGGCGCGCTCCAACGACATCGTGCGAACTCGCCATGAGGTCCCCGGGACAGGCCCGGGAATGACGTGCGTTGGGGTGGCGAGGACCTCATGCAGGAAAGGGCGCTGTGAGAAATGGCACCCTCCACCTCAGAAAGGGGCACTGGAGGGCTATGGCACCCTCCACTTCCATCGAGGGTCGCCGGCAGGAGATTCGGTGCGATAGCGCGGTCTTGTCTGGAAAAAATGGCGCGCCCGAAAGGATTCGAACCTCTGACCCCCAGATTCGTAGTCTGGTGCTCTATCCAGCTGAGCTACGGGCGCGCGTCGCCGTGCGACGAAGGCTACCTAGCGGCTGATGCTCGCAATTGCAAGCGGTCTGATCGCAATTTCCTGCCAGCTTTCAATTGCCGGCCGCCGCACCCTGGCCGCGGGCGGAGTTGCGCGGGTGCCTCAGGATTACGGGTTGATCGGGCAGGGTGATGGCGAAAACCGTGCGTCCGCCGGTACTCTCCAGCAATTCCAGCGTCCCGCCATGCGCGCGCACGAGCTCGCTGGCAATGGCGAGACCCAATCCGGTGCCGCCGCTCCGCGCCGAGCCGCGAAAGGCGGCGAACAGGTTCTCACGGGCCGCCGCGGGCAGACCCGGGCCCGTATCCTCGACCAGGATCCGCACGACGGTTCCCTGACGAGACGCATGCACCGACAGCCTGCGAATGACCGCGGCATCCCGGTCGGACAGCATGGCCTGCACGGAGTTGCGGCAGAGATTCGTCAGCACCCGGAAGAGCTGATCTGAGTCCGCATCGACCTCGATGGCGGGATCGACGCGGTTGTCGAACTCGATCAGGTCCTCATGTCCGATCGCGAGCAGGTCGAACACGTCCGCCACGAGCCGGCGCAGCCGGATCCTGCGCCGGGAAGGGGCTGCTTCCTGGGCGCGCCCGTAGGCAAGCACGTTTTCCGTGTAGGAGATGGCGCGGTCGATGGTGCGGACGAGCTTCGGCACGATCGATCGCGCCGAAGGGTCGGCAATTCCCGCCAGGCGATCCGAGAGCAGCTGGGCCGGCGTGAGAATATTGCGCATGTCGTGATTGATCTTGGAGACGGCGAGACCGAGATCGGCCAGATGCTTCTGCTGCGCGAACATCGAGCGCAGATGCCCCTGCATGGCGGCAAGTTGCTGTTCGGCGACGCCGATCTCGTCCCTGCGCCCGGACGGGCGGATGATGCGGGCCGGATCCTCGGGCGCCTCGCCGAAGTCGAGCATCGACCGGGTCATGCGCCGAATCGGGCGAATCATCATCCGGTTGATGGCGTAGAAGACCAGCGTCGCGGTCAGCAGCGAAAGGATCAGCGACACGATGGCGACATTGCGCGAATATTCCAGCATCGCCGCGCGCAGCGCCCGGTCCTCGATGACGATCTCGAACTCCTTGTCGCTCCGGCCGGCATTGCCCCAGACGCGCAGCACCCTGTCGCCGCCGGTGAACAGGGTCGACAATGCATCCCGGATTGCGTCGATGCCTGGCGGTTCGTCGAGCGCGACATGCTCATCGACGGCGATGGGCACGTCCGTGACGACGAGCAGACGCGATTCGCCCGCTTCGCGAATGGCGATCGCCCGGGCGCCGATCGCCATCAGAACGTCGTCGCGCACTTCTGCGGGCAAGGTGTCATCGAAATCCGCCGCCAGCACCACCATGCTCGCCGTGGCGGCCATGGTCAGGCGATCCCGCAGCCATTCATGGCGGTAGGAGGCGATCGACGGCAGGAAGATCAGGATCTCGGCCGCCATGACGAACAGCGCCGTCAGGACGAGCAGGCGCGCCGAAAGACCCCGCGACAGCGGCACGGTGCGCGGAATTCCGGCATTGCTCTCCCGCTCGGAGGTCATTCCTGAACTTCTCCTGCCGGCTCCCGTTCAGCCGGAAAGGCGCAGCAATCGCAACAGGCGGCGGACGCTGCGCTTCTGCGCATAGGGAAGATAATAGGAGATTGCCGCCCGTTTTCCAGCTTCGGCAAGGGTCGGATAGGGCAGGACATGCCCGGCAAGGTCGCGGATATGCATGGAGCGGGAGACGGCGAGCGACCAGATGGCGATCTGCTCGGCGGCGTCGGGCCCGACGATCCCCGCGCCGAGGATCCGTCCGCGCCGGTCCAGCAGCACTTTCAGGAGGCCGCTGCCGCGGCGTTCCGCCACCGCCCGGTCGTTCTCGGAAAAGGAGGTGCGCAGGATCTCGATTCGCCCGTGCCGCTCGCGCGCCGCCTGTTCCGACAGGCCCACCTCGGCAAGGCCCGGCTCGGTGAAGACGGTACGCGGCACGATGTCCGGATTCTGCCGGGCGGGAAGGCGGAACAGGATCGAGCGGACGACAAGTCCGGCGTGATAGGCGGAAACATGCGTCGATCGCGCGCCTGCGACGGCATCGCCGATCGCATAGACGCGGCGGTTGCTCGTGCGCAGCCGCGGGTCGACGGCAATGCCGTCCGGCCCGAAGACGATGCTCGCGGCATCCAGGCCGAGACCGGCGAGGTTCGGTGTGCGGCCCGCCGCGACCAGCAGACGCGAGGCGGCCAGCGTTTCGCCGCTGCCGGCAAGATGCAGCAGCACCCCGTCCGGACCGTTGCGCTCGACGCGCGCGGCTGCTGCTCCCGTGCGAATGTCGACGCCCTCGTCGCGCAATTGCAGCAGCGCAATCCGCGCCAGCTCCGGATCGAAGCCGGACAGGGGCTGGCCGGGCTCCAGCACCGTTACGCGGCTGCCGAGCCTGGCCATGGCCTGGGCGAGCTCGATTCCCGCCGGTCCGGCGCCGAGGATGACGAGATGTTCCGGACGGGATTCCAGTGCGAACAGATCCTCGGGCGCAAGCCAGGGAGATTCGGCAAGACCCGGAACCGGAGGAATGGCGGGGGAGGAGCCGGTGGCGATGATGAAGCGACGGGCGCGGATGCGCCATGCGCCGGCGACGACGGTGCGCCGGTTCTCGAACCGCGCCTGCGCCCGCAGCACCTTGACCCCGAGCGCTGCGAACCTTTCCGCGGAATCGTTCGGCGCGATCTCCTCGATGACGGAGCGCACATGCCGGTGCAGGCGGGCAAAATCGACCTGCATCTCGCCGGCGCCGATACCGAACCGGTCGGCCGTGCGGATCGCCTGCGCATGCGCGGCGGCGGCGATCAGCGCCTTGGAAGGGACGCAGCCGCGATTGAGGCAGTCGCCGCCCATCTCGCCCTTCTCGATCAGCACGACTTCGGCCCCGAAGGCCGCGGCGGCAGCGGCGGCGGTCAGCCCGCCGGATCCGGCCCCGATGATGCAGATGTCCGGCGCCAGTTCCGTCGCCATCTATGGCTCCTTCGGGTTGTGTGCCTGCCGGACCTGGCGCAGCCTTCTCACCAGGGCCGGCAGCGCCGCGACAGCTGCCAGTGCCGCGAAGGCGGCGAGGATCTCCCGGGTGACGATGTCGCGCATGGCAATATCGCGCCCGGCTTCCGCTGCGGCGACGATGACGCTGTCGAGCCCGACGCCCAGCCAGGAATAGGCGAGGGCGCCGGGGATGATCCCGAGCATCGTCGCCCCTACATAAGTGCGCAATCTCACGTCGAACATTGCCGGCAGGATATTCATCAGGAAAAAAGGCAGAACCGGCGCGATGCGCAGCGCCAGCAGATAGGTAAAGGCATCCGTCTCGAAACCCATCGCGAACTGGGCGACCCGCCCGCGCAGCCGGCTGCGCAGATAGCGCCCGAAGGCGGAACGGGCGATCAGGAAGACCAGCGTCGCCCCGATCGTCGCCCCGGTCATCGCGGCTGTCGCGCCGGGCAGCCAGCCGAACAGGAATCCGCCGCTGACGGTCAGCAGCGCGGCGGCGGGAAGGCTGAGCACGGTGGCGGCGACATAGACGCAGACATAGAGGCCGAACACGGCCGCAGGCCGGTCCGCGACCTGCTGCCGGAGCCACATGCGCTGCTCGACGAGCATGTCCAGCGTCAGCAGCCTGTGCCAGCCAAACCACCAGGAAAGCAGCGCCGCCGCCACCAGGGCCGCAAGCAGCATGCCCGTCGGCGCATGGCGCCGCAAGGCGCGCCACATCGATGGCGGCCGCGTTCCTGCTTGCGATGGATTCATCCTGGGCATGCGAGATCAGGTCCGGTGCCGGGGCAGACTAGAGCCTTTCCGGCTGAAATGGAATCGCTCGGGCGCCGGGATCGGGTATTCCGGGCAAGAACCCGGCGGCAATCATGCCGTCCCGGATTCCGCTTCTGGCCGGACGTCCCGGCGCTCCTTGGCGGCCGCCCCTCCGCAAAGAAACGGGCGGCGCGATTGACTTGGCCCGGCCTTCTTTCTATAAGCCCGCCAAAGTTCGGGCTGCCTTCGGCGCGCCTCAGGAAACATGCCGGCCACAATCCGGCAAACATCACAAGAAGGGCCGCAGCAGCGGTATTCAGATCCATGAAAAAGGGTACGTATCAGCCATCCAGGATTGTCCGCAAGCGCCGTCATGGCTTCCGGGCCCGCATGGCCACCAGGAGCGGCCGCAAGATCATCGCGGCGCGCCGGGCGCGCGGACGCCATCGCCTGTCCGCCTGAGCCTGCGGCAGATGGCGGAACCCTGCCTGCAGGCGGGAAGACTTCCGTCGAAGCTGCGCAAGCGGGCGGAATTTCTCGCCGTGCAGCGGGGCGAAAAGCGGCGCGGAAGATTTTTCCTGCTTGAAGTTCTGGACCGGGGTCTCCATGTCCCGCCACGTGCCGGCATCACGGTGACCCGCAAGCAGGGCAACGCGGTCGAGCGCAACCGGATCCGGCGGCGGCTGCGCGAAGCGCTCCGCAGCTGCCCCGCCAGTCGCATGCAGTGCGGGCACGACTATGTCATCGTCGCGCGCCGCGAGGTGCTGAGCGCGTCCTTTGCCGAACTGAAGGAAGAGCTGGCAAGGCGAATTGCTTCCCGGCGGGAAGACTGAACGAAGGTCCAAATGGAAAACAACCGGAACTTCCTGATCACCATCGCCATCTCGATCGCCATACTGGTTGCCTGGCAGGTGCTGTACATGAATCCCCGCCTCGAGGCACAGCGCGAGGCGGCGCGGATCCAGGCGGAGCAGCAGGCAGTCCAGCAGTCGGTACAGCAGACCGAAGATCCGGCGATTCCTCTGCCTGGCGGCCAGAACGTGCCGGAAGCGGCCACCGCCCCTCAGGCGGCGCCGAGGATCGAGGTCGACACGCCTGGCCTGCGCGGCACCGTCAACCTTGCCGGCGGCCGCATCGACGATCTCATCCTGGTGCGGTATCACGAGACGGTCGAGGCAAATTCCCCCAATATCCGCCTCCTCGAGCCGTCGGGCGGCGGCAGGGGCTATTTTGCGGAGCTCGGTTTCATCGGCAGCGATTCCAGCGGGCCCGTGCCGGACGCCAATTCGGTCTGGCAGGTCGAGGGCGAGCCGAAGCTGACGCCGGCGACGCCGGTCACCCTGCATTTCGCCAATGATCGCGGCCTGAAGTTCGAGCGCACCATAGCGGTCGATGCGAACTACATGTTCACCGTCGAGGACCGGGTGAGCAACGTGTCGGGCGAACCGGTCTCCCTCGCGGCGTATGGCCGTGCCACGCGTTACGGCACGCCGGAGATCAGCGGCTTCTTCATCCTGCATGAAGGGCTGATCGGCGTTACCGGCGAGGAGGGGCTGCAGGAAATCGATTATGACGACCTGCAGGAGCAGAAGAGCATCCAGCCGGGCAAATCCACCGATGGCTGGCTCGGATTCACCGACAAGTACTGGGCCGTGGCGCTGGTGCCGCCGGCTGGGCAGGGCTTTCAGCCCCGCTATGCCTATTTCGATTCCGGCGCCAGCCGCTACCAGGCTGACTATCTCACCGACAGCTTCGTGCTGCAGCCGGGCGAATCGCGCAGCCTGACCACGCGGGTCTTCGCCGGCGCCAAGCAGGTCGACCTTATCGACGCATACGAGCAGGAATACGGCATCC
>CAYLSN010000140.1:0-6210 GCA_964386015.1 uncultured Rhizobiaceae bacterium
CCCCCGACCGACATGTCGCCGCCGCGGCGCTGGCGGCGGGCGGCGGCGGCTTCCACTTCTATCACGGCATTCCCGGCGGCATTGGCGGCGCGCTGCGCATGAATGCCGGTGCCAATGGCGTCGAGACCTGCGAGCGGGTCGTCGAGGTGCGGGCGCTGGACCGGCGCGGCGAGCGGCATGTCCTGACCCGGCAGCAGATGGGCTATTCCTATCGTCACAGCGCGGCGGCGCCGGACCTGATCTTTCTGTCCGCGCTGTTCGAGGGCCATGCCGAGGATGCCGGCGTCATCCGCGCGGCGATGGCGGCGGTGCAGCATCACCGCGAGACCGTGCAGCCGGTGCGGGAGAAGACGGGCGGCTCGACCTTCCGCAATCCGCCCGGACACTCGGCGTGGCGGCTGATCGACGAGGCCGGCTGCCGCGGGCTGACAATCGGGGGGGCGCAGATGTCACCGATGCACTGCAATTTCATGATCAATCTCGGTGCGGCGACCGGCCATGAGCTGGAGCTGCTCGGGGAAACGGTGCGGGCGCGGGTTCTCGCGCATTCCGGCATTGCCCTCGAGTGGGAGATCAGGCGTGTCGGGCAGTTCCTGCCCGGCCAGGAGATCGAGCCGTTTCTCGGCCGGAACCAGTGAATCCCCGGGGCGATACCCATCCGCTCGAGAGCTGGGCCAGCCATGGCCGGGCGGTGCTGCGGCTCGGTCTGCCGCTGGCCGGCATGCATCTGGCGCAGCTTGCGATCAATACCACCGACACGATCATGATCGGCTGGCTGGGCGCTACCGAGCTCGCCGCCGGGGTCCTCGCGGCGCAGGCATTCTTCATCCTGCTGATGCTGGGTTCCGGCTTTGCCCATGCCCTGCTGCCCGTCGTGGCACAGGCGCGGGCGCGCGGCGATACCGATGAAATCCGCCGCCATGTCCGCATGGGCCTGTGGATCGCGGCCGCATATTGCGCGATCTGCATGCCGCCGCTCTGGTATCTCGAACATATCCTGCTCGCGCTCGGCCAGGACCAGCAGGCCGCGATGCTGGCCGGCCGCTACATGCGCATCACGCAATGGGCGCTGTTTCCGGCGGTCGCGCAGATGGTCCTGCGCTCCTACCTGGTCGCGCACGAGCGCACCCAGCTCCTGCTGTGGAACACGGTGGCGATGGCCGGCCTCAATGCGGTGCTGGATTACGGGCTGATCTTCGGCCATTGGGGCTTGCCGGCGCTCGGCATGGAAGGAGCGGCAGTCGCCACCATCATCGCCAGCCTCGGCAGCTTCGCCGTCGTGTTCGCCTATGCTTCCGGCGAGCCGCGGCTGGCCCGCGACGCGGTGTTCGCCAGGTTCCTGCAGCCGGACTGGCGCGCCCTCGGCGAACTGCTGCACCTGGGCTGGCCGATCAGCCTGACCATCGTCGCCGAAGTCGGGCTGTTCGCCGCTGCCTCGATCATGATGGGGTGGCTGGGGACGGTGCCGCTCGCCGCGCACGGCATTGCGCTGCAACTTGCCTCGATCGCGTTCATGGTGCCGCTGGGCCTCTCCGGCGCCGGAACGGTCCGCATCGGGCAGGCCGTCGGCCGGGAGGACCACGCCAACCTGATGCGCGCCGCCACCGCGGCGATCCTTCTCGCGGCATTGACCGGCGGCATCAGCGCCGTGCTGTTCTGGACCGTTCCGGAGTGGATGGCGGCGCTCTTCCTCGACGAGCAGAATCCGGAGGCGGGCGCCGTGCTGGCCTATTCGGTGACGCTGCTGGCGGTGGCGGCGGCGTTCCAGCTTCTCGACAGCCTGCAGGTCACCATGGTCGGCCTGTTGCGCGGCCTGAAGGACACGCGCATGCCCATGCTGATCGCGGTGCTGGCCTACTGGATCGTCGGCCTGCCGGCAGCGTGGCTGTTCGGCTTCGCGCTCGGCCTCGGCGGGCGCGGCATCTGGATCGGCCTCGCCTGCGGGCTGACACTCGCCGCGCTTCTCCTGCTGCGGCGATTCCTTCGCCTCACTTCGCACTCCCGCTCTGGCAAAATGTAAAAAAAGACGGCAAGAACCCTTGCCTGCGAATCAAACCTCTGATTCCTATTATTCAAGGGTTTGCTCATTTGATTCGGCGGCGAGTCCGCCTTTCCGGCCGGTATCCATGCCGGACGGGGGAGGATTGTTCCTGTCGATACTTGGGGCTGACAGTAATCGCGTCCGGGAGTCGGAAGCATGACGAAGAAACATGTGGCGATGCTCTATGGCGGTTTCTCCGCCGAGCGGCCGGTTTCCTTGTCGTCCGGACAGTCCTGCGCCCGGGCGCTGGAGGAGGAAGGGTACCGGGTGACCCTGGTCGATGTCGGTCGGGATGTCGGCACGGTGCTGGCCGGGCTGAAGCCGGATGTCGCCTTCAACGCGCTGCACGGCCCGTTCGGCGAGGACGGCGCCATCCAGGGTATCCTCGAATATCTCCAGATTCCCTACACGCATTCGGGTGTCCTTGCCTCGGCGCTGGCCATGGACAAGGAGCGCTCCAAGATCGTCGCCGCCCATGCCGGCATTGCCACGGCGGAGTCGATGGTGATGAACCGCTTCGACATCGGCTCCGAACACCCGATGGCGCCGCCCTATGTCATCAAGCCGCTGCGCGAGGGGTCGAGCTTCGGCGTCGTCATCGTCCGCGAGGGGCAGTCGAGCGCGCCGCAGGTCGTGCGCGGCGAGGACTGGCGCTACGGCGACATGGTGATGGTGGAGCGCTATGTTCCCGGCCGGGAACTGACCTGCGCCGTCATGGGCGACGAGGTGCTTCCCGTCTGCGAGATCGTGCCGATGGGGCATGCCTTCTACGATTACGACTCGAAATACGTGCCGGGCGGCTCGAAACACGTGGTTCCGGCGGAAATTTCACCATTTGTTTACCAAAAAGTACAAACAATGGCCCTGAAGGCGCATCGGGCAATCGGCTGCCGCGGAGTAACCCGTTCCGACTTCCGGTACGACGACCGCCACCCGGAGGAAGGCGGGGTCATCTGGCTGGAGATCAACACCCAGCCCGGCATGACTCCGACCTCGCTGGTCCCGGACATGGCGGCGCATGCGGGCTATTCGTTTGGCGAGCTGGTGAAATGGATCGTGGAGGACGCATCTTGTTCCCGCTAGGGCAGATCCGGGGATTCGGCGCGGAGCTGCTTGGCCGCGGCCTTGCCGGCCGGGGCGATGCGCTGGTTCTGCCGCGGTTCCTGCGTCGTCCGGCGCGGTGGTGGTCGCGCGCGGTTGCCGGCGACCTGCAGCCGCCGAAATTCGCCATGACCTCGCTGTCGGCCGCCTATCTCGGTGGCGCTCTTGCCCTCGGCGTCCATGCCGGCGGCCATGTTCCGGCCGTGATGGAGTTTGTCGCCGCCCGCTCCGGCCTGGCCATCGAGAATGTCCGCGTCACCGGAAACCGGCAGATTTCCGAGATCGACGTCCTCGGCGTGCTCGCGCTGGACGGCTCGACCTCGATGCTGCGCTACAGCGCCGCCGAGGCGAGGGACCGCGTGGCGGCGCTGCCCTGGGTGGAGCGCGTGGCGGTGCGCAAGTCCTATCCGTCGACCCTGGAGATCGAGCTGGTCGAGCGCCAACCCTTCGCCATCTGGCAGAGCGGCTCGCGCCTGTCGCTCATCGATCGCGACGGCCATGTGATCGTGCCGTTCCCGGGCCGGGAGTTCGTGCATCTGCCGCTGGTCATCGGTCTCGGCGCGCCGGAACATGCGGCGGCGATCCTGGGCATGGCCGCGGCGCATCCGGCGATCGCGGCGCGCGTCAAGGCCTATGTGCGCATCGGCGAGCGCCGCTGGGACCTGCGTCTGGACAATGGCATCAATATCCGTCTGCCGGACGGCGATGTTGCCGCGGCGCTGGCGGAACTTGCCGAGCTCGACCGGCGCGAACGCATCCTGTCGCGCGACATAGCGGCAATCGATCTGCGCCTGCCCGACCGGCTGGTCGTGCGGCTGGGCGACGACGCCGCGGCCCGGCGCGCCGAGCTGGTCGCCGCGCGCGGCAGGAAAACTGCGGGGAGGGGCATATGAGCTGGCTCGGAAACCGTTCCGCAAGGTCGCGCTCCGGCCTCATCACGGTGCTCGATGTCGGGTCGTCCAAGGTCTGCTGCGCCATTGCGCGGCTGGAAGCCGGCGGCGAGAACGAGGTCCTGCGCGGGCGTACGCACCGCATCCGTGTCATCGGCATCGGCCATCAGCGCAGCGAGGGCGTGAAATCGGGCGTGATCATCGACCTCGCCCGCGCCGAGAGGGCGATCCGCCAGGCGGTGGACGCGGCCGAGCGCATGGCCGGGCTGACGGTGGAATCGCTGCTCGTCAATGTCTCGGCCGGAAGGCTGAAGAGCGAACGCTTCTCCTCGTCGATCCAGCTCGGCGGCCGCGAGGTTGCCGCGGGCGATATCCGCCGCGTGCTGGCGGCCGGCTCGTCGCGGGCGTTCCGCAGCGAGCGCGACGTGGTGCATGCGATTCCGACGGGCTATTCGCTCGACAGCGAGCGCGGCATCGGCGACCCGACGGGCATGATCGGCGAGGTGCTGGGCGTCGACATGCATGTGGTGACGGCGGACAGCGTGCCGCTCCGCAATCTCGAGCTCTGCGTCAATCGCGCGCATATTTCCGTCGAGCGCATGGTCGCGACCGCCTATGCCAGCGGCCTCGCGGCGCTGGTGGAGGATGAAGGCGAGATGGGGGCGGCCTGCATCGACATGGGCGGCGGCACGACCTCGCTTGCCGTGTTCGAGCAGGGCAGTTTCGTGCATGCCGATTCGATCCCGGTCGGGGGACGCCACATCACGCTGGATCTGGCCAATGGCCTGTCGACCCGGTTCGAGGATGCGGAGCGGCTGAAGGTGATGCATGGCTCGGCGCTGCCGGCGATCACCGGCGACGACGACATGGTGGCCATCCGGCCGATCGGCGGCGACGAGAGCGAGCCGGCGCAGCAGGTGCCGCGCAGCGTCATGTCGCGCATCGTTCGCGCCCGGGTCGAGGAGACGCTGGAAATGCTGCGCGACCGGCTGCAGCGTTCCGGGCTCCTGCACAGTTCCGGCCGCAGGATCGTGCTGACCGGCGGCGCCTGCCAGCTGGTCGGCATGGCCGAGGCGGCGAGGCGCATTCTGGGCCGCAACGTGCGGATCGGCAGGCCGCTCGGGGTCGCGGGATTGCCCGCGGCGGCCAAGGGGCCGGCCTTCGCGGCACTGGTCGGGCTGATGATCTATCCGCAGGTTGCGGACATGGAGGGACGGCGGCGAGTCTCCCTCGCGTTGAAAATGACGGGTACGGGGCCCTTGCAGCGTGTCGGGCAATGGTTCCGGGACAGTTTCTGAGGGTTGGCGTTTGAGTGGAACAGGGGCCGCGGCGGCAGGCGGCTGCAATTGCAAGGAAGGACGAGGAACCATGGCGATCAATTTGCAAAGGCCGGACATCACGGAGCTGAAGCCCCGCATCTGCGTGTTCGGCGTTGGCGGCGGCGGCGGCAATGCGGTGAACAACATGATCAATGCCGGTCTGAACGGCGTCGATTTCGTTGTCGCGAACACGGATGCGCAGGCGCTGGCCATGTCGAAGGCGGAGCGGCTGATCCAGCTCGGCGCGCATGTCACCGAAGGGCTGGGCGCCGGGTCGCAGCCGGAGGTCGGACGCGCTGCCGCCGAGGAGTGCTATGACGAGATCGTCGACCATCTCAATGGCGTGCACATGTGCTTCGTCACGGCGGGCATGGGCGGCGGCACCGGCACGGGCGCGGCGCCGGTCGTCGCGCGCGCCGCCAGGGAGAAGGGGATCCTGACGGTCGGCGTCGTCACCAAGCACGTCCATTTCGAGGGCAAGCGCCGCATGTCGATCGCCAACCAGGGCATCGACGAGCTGCAGAAATGCGTCGATACGCTGATCGTCATCCCCAACCAGAACCTGTTCCGGCTGGCGAACGAGAAGACGACCTTCGCCGACGCCTTCGCCATGGCCGACCAGGTGCTCTATTCCGGCGTCGCCTGCATTACCGACCTGATGGTGAAGGAAGGTCTCATCAATCTCGATTTCGCCGATGTGCGTTCGGTGATGCGCGAGATGGGCAAGGCGATGATGGGCACCGGCGAGGCTTCGGGCGAGGGCCGCGCAATGGCGGCGGCCGAGGCGGCGATCGCCAATCCGCTGCTCGACGAGACCTCGATGCATGGCGCCAAGGGCCTGCTGATCTCGATCACCGGC
>CAYLSN010000141.1:0-6208 GCA_964386015.1 uncultured Rhizobiaceae bacterium
ACTGTTCCGACATTCCGCGGATGAAGGATGTCTACGAATATTCCAACCAGCTGCGCATCGGCGAGCGCCACCCCTATGTCGGCGAACTGGTCTACACCGCCTTTTCCGGATCGCACCAGGACGCGATCAACAAGGGAATGAAGGCGCTGCGTACGGCCAACCATCCGCGCTGGGAGGTGCCCTACCTGCCGATCGACCCGCAGGATGTCGGGCGCAGCTACGAGGCCATCATCCGCATCAACTCCCAGAGCGGCAAGGGCGGCATCGCCTATGTCATGCATGCCGACTACGGCCTCAACCTGCCGCGAAACCTGCAGATCGAGTTCTCGGCCATCATCCAGGAGATCACCGATGCGGAGGGGCGCGAGCTGCCTTCGGCGGAGATCTACCGGCATTTCCTGTCGACCTATGTCGAGCAGGCCGGGGCGCGGCTGAAATTCGTCGATCATCATACGGTTCCGGCCGGCGCCGCCAAGCGGCGGCTGGACGCGACGATCGTCGATAATGGCCGCGAAGTGACGATCGCGGGCGAGGGTACCGGCCCGATCGACGGGTTCGTCGACGCCCTGTCGCGCCATCTCGGCATCGAATTGTCGGTGGCCGATTATTCCGAGCATTCGCTGCGGCGCGGCTCGGACGCGTCGGCGATCTGCTACATGGAGATCGAGCATCCGCAGGGCAAGCTGTTCGGCGTCGGCATCAATACCAATATTGTCGCCGCTTCGCTGGAGGCTGTCGTCTCCGCCGCCAACCGCATCCTGCAGAGCCGCGGGTGAGCGACGGCCTGTTCGCGCATGAAGAGGGCAATGGCGAGCCTGCCATTGTCCTCCTGCACGGCTTCGGCAGCACGCATCGCGCCTGGCGGCAGGTGCAGCCGGCGCTGGCGCGGGAGCGGGCCGTGCTCGCGGTCGATCTGCCGGGACATGGCGCCTCGCTGCACCATGCCGGCGGCGATTCGCCGCGCGCCGCGGCGGAAGCGGTCGCCGACCTCATCCGCGCCCGCGCGGGCGGCGCCGTACATCTTGCCGGCCATTCCATGGGCGGGGCGGTGGCGATGCTGGTTGCCATGTCGGCGCCGGAGCTCGTCGCCTCGCTCACCCTTCTGGCGCCGGGCGGCCTCGGTCCGGAAATCAACCACCGGCTGCTGGCGCGCTATGCGGCGGCGCAGGACCGCGGCGAATTGCTGGCGGTGCTGGAAATGATGTGCGGCTGGAATCACGGGATTTCAGCGCAGACCGTCGACGACTATGCGGCGATGCGCTCGCTTCCCGGCCAGGCGGAGCGGCTTCGGGCCATGGCGGCGGCAATGGTGCGCGACGGCAGGCAGGGCGTCATCGGCCGCGACCGGCTGGAGCGCCTCGAAATGCCGGTGAGCATTGCCTGGGGCCTGCAGGACTGCGTGCTGCCGCCGCGCCAGCTCGAGGGCTTGCCGCCGGCGTTTGCCATGCACATATTCGAGGAAGCCGGGCACATGCTGCCGGTCGAGCGTCCGGACGGGATCGTCCGGCTGATCCGGCGCAACGTCACCATCCGGTAAGCATGTTTCCGGGCCGCGCTGGCCTGTCACGGCGCGTGCATGCTAACATCGGCTGCAACAGCGAGTGGCCGCCGCATGAGTCAGCATATCGAGTACAACGAACCGGACGATCGTCCGCTTCGCCGGATGCTCCGCCTGGTGCGGGAGCGCCGGGCCGATCAGCAGGATGCGGCCGAGGCGATGCGCGAGATGCGGCTGGTGCGGCTGGAAATGCTGGCGGAGGAGCTCGATCCGGTCATCGCCGAAGTACCCGAGGACGATCCGCAGTTCGACTTCGTCATCTCTTCCGGCCTGCAGCCGCGGCTGTGGATCGACGCCACCACCCATGTCGCGATGGGGCGCGACGGGCGCACCTACCGACTGCTGCAGGATACGCGCACCGGCCGCGTCGTGCTGGCGGAAGCCGACCGCACCGGCCCGATCGTCGAGGCGGTGACGCGCCACATTGCCGAGCGCATTCAGGAACGCCGGCGATTGCTGGAGGGCCGGCGCGAGCCGGCGCGTCCCGTCTGGACCGCATGGCCCGCGGACGGTACCGCGGCGCTTTCGCGCTGGGGCGAATATGCCGCCGGGGTCGCGCTCGTGCTGCTCGGCATGATCGCCGGCGCGGCCATCCTCATCGTCCTCTTGTCTGAGCAATTTCTGAAGTAATCCGGAGCGCCCATGGCCCGCGAGTTGCAGTTCTTCATCGACGGGGCCTGGGTCGATCCGGCGGGTCCCGCCCGCGCCCCGGTCATCGACCCGTCGACCGGAGAGGCGTTCACCGAGATTGCCATGGGATCGGCCGCCGATGTCGACCGCGCCGTGGCGGCGGCGAGGCAGGCGTTCCCCGCCTTTGCCGCCACTTCCGTCGCCGACCGCATCGCCCTGCTGCAGGGCATCGTCGAGGTCTACCGCCGCCGGCGCGAGGAACTCGCACGGACATTGTCGCGCGAGATGGGCGCGCCGCTGCAATTCGCGCTCGACTCCCAGGTGAGCGCCGGCGAGGCCCATCTCGTCAAGACCATCGAGGTGCTGGCCGGGTTCCGCTTCGACGAGCCGCGGGGCGGCAGCCTGATCGCGCGCGAGCCGATCGGGGTCGCCGGCCTCATCACGCCCTGGAACTGGCCGCTCAACCAGATTGCCTGCAAGGTCGGGCCGGCGCTGGCCGCCGGCTGCACCATGGTGCTGAAGCCGAGCGAGATCGCGCCGCTGAATGCGCTGCTCTTTGCCTCGATCCTCGAGGAAGCGGGCGTGCCCGCCGGCGTCTTCAACCTGGTCAATGGCGACGGCCCGACCGTGGGCCAGGCCATGGCCGCCCATCCCGGCATCGACATGATTTCCTTCACCGGTTCCACTCGCGCCGGCATTGCCGTTGCCAGGACGGCCGCCGCCACGGTCAAGCGCGTGCATCAGGAACTCGGCGGCAAGTCGGCCAATATCCTGTTCGAGGATGTCGATCTCGAAGCGGCGGTGCGGCGCGGCGTTGCCGGCTGCTTCAGCAATAGCGGCCAGTCCTGCGACGCACCGACCCGCATGCTGGTGCCGCGGCACCTGCATGACGAGGCGGCGCGGATCGCCGCCGAAGCGGCGCAGAGCTACAGGGTCGGGCCGGCGGACGACCCGGAAACCCGGCTCGGCCCGGTGGTGAGCGAAACCCAGTTCCGCAAGGTGCAGGAACTGATCGAAAGCGGCATTGCCGAGGGCGCCCGGCTCGTGGCCGGCGGTCCGGGCCGGCCGCCGGGGCTTGCGCGCGGCTGGTTCGTGCGCCCGACCGTCTTCGCCGATGTGCGGCCGGAAATGCGCATTGCCCGCGAGGAGATCTTCGGCCCGGTTCTGTCGATCCTGCCTCATGACGGCGAGGAGCAGGCGATCGAGTTGGCCAACGATACGGTGTACGGCCTCGCCGCCTATGTGCAGACACGGGATATTGCGCGGGCGCGGCGGGTGGCGCGGCGGCTGCGCGCCGGCACGGTCTATGTCAACGATCCGGAATGGGATGTCGGCCTGCCCTTCGGCGGCTACCGGCAGTCGGGCAATGGCCGCGAACAGGGCGAGTTCGGCCTCGCCGAATATCTGGAGATCAAGGCCATTGCCGGCTATGGCGCGGCGTGAGGCGGCGGCCATGCGCTTCACGGCGGTGCTGAACCGGGACGGTGGCAGCCTGCGCACGCTCGATCTCGATGCGTTCGCCGCGCAGCTGAAGCAATCGCTGCAACAGGCGGGGCACGAGATCCGCGTCACCGCCGTTGCCGGAGACGAGATCGAGGCGGCGCTGGAACAGGCTGCGGCCCGTGACGATTTCGACGTACTGATCGCCGGAGGCGGCGACGGCACGGTGTCGGCTGCCGCCGGCGCCCTGGCCGGCAGGAGGACGGCGCTGGCCGTGCTTCCGGCCGGCACCATGAATCTCTTCGCCCGCAGCCTCGGCGTGCCGCTCGATCTCGGCGAGGCGATCGGCTGCTTCGCCACGGGAGAGATCCGGCCCGTCGACATTGCCCGCGCCAATGGCCGGGTGTTCGTCCATCAATATTCGGTCGGGCTGCATGCCCGCATGATCCGGCTGCGCGAGGGCATGAATTTCCGCTCGCGCCTCGGAAAGATCCGCGCCTCGCTTCTCGCCTTCTACGCCACGCTCGCAAGCCCTCCCGCGGCGGCGATCGAGTTCGAGATCGATGGCAGGCGGATGACGCGCCGCGTCAGCGCCTTTGCCGTCAGCAATAATCTGTTCCGGGAAAGCCGGATTCCGGTCGCCGATGATCCGGCCGGCGGCCGGCTGGGGATCTATCTCACCCGGGCGCGCAGCACGCACGACCTGCTGCGCCTCGTATTCGGCCTGCTGCGCGGCAGATGGCGCGGCAACGAGCAGGTCGAATCGTTCTCCGGCGGCCGGGTGCGGCTGCGCATCCGGCCATTGCGCAAGCGTATCGATGTTGCGCTCGACGGCGAACTGATTCCGTTCGCCCCCGATATGGAAGTGGAGATCGTCCGCGGCGGGCTCAACGTGCTGGTGCCGTCAGCGGGCTGATTCCGGCTGGTCCAGCTCGACTGCCGGCGGAGGATTGCGCTCCGTCTCGGTCAGTTGCGATGTGCTGTCGTCGATCATGTTGCCGTAGAGCTCGACTCCGGCCCAGACGATCATGACGAGTGCGAGGGAGGCGAGAAGGATCAGCAGGATGCGGTGCCCGGACCTGCCCTGCTTCGCCTGTTCCGCCCGAAAGATTCTGGTCATGGGTTGCTCCTGCGTTCCTGACCGGAAACGGCCGGCCGGCAGCAAGGTTCCCTCAGTCGCGATCCGCCGACATGACCTGGATGGCGATGGCGTCCGGACCGTAGCTGTCGCCGTCGGAGATCTGCAGCAATTCCTGCAGCCGCGCCCGCGCCCGGCTGACCCGGCTCTTGATGGTTCCGACGGCGCAGCCGCAGATCTGCGCCGCCTCCTCGTAGGAGAAGCCCGAGGCGCCGATGAGGATGATCGCCTCGCGCTGGTCCTGCGGCAGCTGGTCCAGCGCCGTGCGGAAATCCTCGAGATCGAGCTGGCCGTGCTGGGCCGGCGGCACGGCGAGCCGCGCCGTCATCAGGCCGTCCGAGTCCTGGACTTCGCGGCCGCGCTTGCGCATCTGCGAGTAGAACTCGTTGCGCAGGATGGTGAAGAGCCATGCGGTCAGGTTGGTGCCGGGCCGGAAGCTGTCCTGCTTGTCCCAGGCCTTGACCAGGGTTTCCTGCACGAGATCGTCGGCCCGGTCTGCATTTCGGCAGAGCGAGATCGCGAATGCACGCAGACTCGGGATTGCCTCCAGCAGGTCGCCCCTGAAGCCCTTCGATATTTTCATGGATCAGTCCTTCTTGGACGCCTCGGCACGCTCCAGCTCGGCAAGGAGCTGGGCGAAACGGTCAGGCACGCCCTCCGAAACCAGATCTTCGTAATATTGCTTGAGCTTCCGGCCGATTTCCGAGTTGGGACCGAGGGGATCGGCCGGCCGCGATGCGCGCGCGCCCCTCTGACTGTCCTTGTCCAGATTCTTCATCTTGCTGTTTGCCCCTGCCGCTCTACACTCGAAACGCGATACACCGGACAGCCACCCCTGTCATTTTGTCCCGTCTAAATGCGTATCGCCGCAGAAGGTTCCCGGCGGCTGAACATTTTTCGGAACCTTTTTTCTGCGCGTGCGTTTGCACATGATTGGGGTAGCATCGGGCTGTCCGTTCCGCAACGAGACATGTGAGGGAGAGTATCCACATGAGCCTTTCAACTGCAATTGCGCCGCATCTGCCGTATCTGCGCCGCTTCGCCAGGGCCGTATCCGGCTCCCAGGAAAGCGGCGACGCGCTGGTGGCGACATTGCTCGAAGCGATGATCGCGGATACCGGGATCTTTCCCAGGGCCTCGAGCGACCGGATCGCGCTGTACAAGACCTTTGCCAAGATGTTCACGCCGATCTCGGTGCGCATTCCGGAGGACCAGTCGCAGCCGCATTGGGAACGGCGCGCCATGACCAATCTCGGCGCTCTGGCGCCGCTGGAACGGCAGGCCTTCCTGCTGGTGACGGTGGAGGGCTTCACGCCGCGCGAGGCGGCCGAGATCCTCGAGGTCGACGAAGGCGAATATGCCCGGCTGCTCGACCGCGCCAATGAGGAGATCTCGCGCCAGGTCGCGACCGACGTCCTCATCATCGAGGACGAGCCGCTGAT
>CAYLSN010000142.1:0-6205 GCA_964386015.1 uncultured Rhizobiaceae bacterium
TCCAGGCACAGATCGTCAACCTGCTCGCGGACCTGCAGCGCCGCCTCGGCCTGACCTATCTGTTCATCAGTCACGACCTCGCCATGGTGCGGCATTTTGCCGACGAGGTCGCCGTCATGTATCTGGGCAGGATTGTCGAGCATGCGCCGGCGGAGGAGATCTTTGCCCGCCCGGCCCACCCCTACACAAGGGCGCTGCTCTCGGCGATTCCGGTGCCGGATCCCGATGCGGAGCGGCAGCGTCGGCCGATTCTCTTGCCCGGAGATGTGCCGGATCCGGGAAATTCCATGTCCGGTTGCCTATTCAGTACACGCTGTCCGATCGCGATGGAGTATTGTCGGGCAGTTGCACCCGAGTTGCAGCGAATCGGTCCTTCGTGCCATGTCGCCTGCCACCGGGCGGACTAGAACGACAATGACCAGGCCACAAGGCGCCGGCCGCGCGGACAGGAAGAGAACAAAGAGGAAGCAACGGAATGTGCAACATGCGGAACGGCAGGCGAACGAGCCTTCTCCCACGAACCATCCTGGCCGCCGCCATGCTTCTGGCGGCGGCCTCCGGCGCCTCCGCGGAGCGGGGAGCGGACGGCCATCTGAACATCATCTACTGGCAGGCGGTCTCGCAGATGAATCCCTATCTGTCGGGCGGAATCAAGGAAGTGGTCGCGGCATCCATGGTGCTGGAGCCGCTCGCCAGCTACGACGATACCGGCTCGATCGTGCCCGTGCTGGCCGAGGAGGTGCCGACCGTCGAGAACGGCGGGATCTCGCCGGACCGCCGGGAGATCGTGTGGAAGCTGAAGCCGGGCATCGTGTGGTCGGACGGTACGCCCCTCACGGCGGAGGACGTCGCCTTCTCGGCGGCCTATTGCATGGACCCGGCCGGAGGCTGCCACCAGGCCGGATATTTTGCCGGCGTCGAATCGGTGGAAGCGCTGGACCCGCTCACCGTGCGCATCCGCTATGCCGAGCCGCAGGCGCATCCCTATGTGCTGTTCATCGGCGCCAAGATGCCGGTCATCCAGCGCGCGCAGTTCGAGAACTGCAAGGGCGCCCGGGCGCCGACCTGCACGCGCGAGAATTTCCATCCGGTCGGCACCGGGCCGTTCAAGGTTGTCGAGTTCCGGGCAAACGACGTCATTTCCTACGCAGCCAATGAGCGGTTCCGCGAACCGGGCAAGCCGGCCTTTGCGACCGTGACGCTCAAGGGGGGCGGCGATGCTGCCTCGGCGGCGCGCGCCGTCCTCGAGACGGGCGAGTTCGATTTCACCTGGAACGTCCAGGTGGAACCCGAGGTCCTGGCGCATCTGGCGGCGGGCGGCAAGGGCAGGGTCGTGACCTCGTTCGGTACTTCGGTCGAGCGGCTGGAGGTCAATCTTTCCAATCCACATCCGGAACTGGGCGAGCTGCGTTCGACGCTGGAGGGGGGGGCGCATCCGTTCATGAACGAGTCGGCCGTGCGCAAGGCGCTGTCGCTCGCCATCGACCGCAGCCTGGTCTTCGAGGCCGGCTACGCCGCCGGAAAGGTGACCTGCAACATCCTGCCGGCGCCGGAGATCTATGTTTCGGACGCCAACGATTCCTGCCTGACCCAGGATCTGGAGACCGCCAACCGGCTGCTCGACGAGGCCGGCTGGAGAAAGGGACCGGACGGCGTCCGCGAGAAGGACGGCGTGCGGCTGTCCATCCTGTTCCAGACTTCGACCAATTCCGTGCGGCAGTCCACCCAGGCCCTTCTGAAGCAGATGTGGCAGGCGATCGGAGTGGAGACCGAGCTACGCAACATCGATCCCGCCGTTTTCTTCGGCAGCGATCCGTCGAGCCCGGACACTTTCCAGAAATTCTATGCCGATATCCAGCTATACGCTTACAATTTCGATGGTACCGATCCGGAGAAATACATGTCTGGCTGGACCTGCAAGGAGATTCCATCGCCGGAGAACCAGTGGCTCGGCAATAATCTGTCCCGATATTGCGACGAACGCTACGACGCCATTGTCGCGCAAATGGGCCGGACCTTCGATCTCGACGAGCGGGCACGACTGGCACGCCAGCTCAATGACTTGCTCGTGGTCGAGGGTATCGTCATTCCGCTGGTGCATCGGGCCGATGTGGCGGCAGTGGCAGCCGATCTGGAGGGTGTGCGGATGAATTCGTGGGATTCCGAGCTCTGGAACATCAAGGACTGGCGCAGGGCCAGATAGGCCGGGCAATGCTGCGCTATACGCTGCGGCGTCTGGTCCTTGCGGTTCCGACGCTGATCGCCATCAGCTTCATCATCTTCGCCCTGCTGGACCTGGCGCCCGGCGACCCGACCGCGAACCTGCCGCTGACCATTCCGCCGGAGATTCGCGAGGAGATCCGACAATCCCTCGGAATGGGTGAGTCGTTCCCGGTGAGATACCTGAAATGGTGTCAGCAGTTCTTCGTCAACGAGCCGCTGAACCTGATGGAGCGCATCTTCGGCATCAAGATCGGGGAAGAACGGCTGCGCGTCACTTCGTGGGCGACGCGCAGCCCGGTAACGGACCTCATCGTCGAGCGCCTGCCGCAGACGCTCTGGGTCGTCGGTCTCGCCTATCTGGTCGGGATCGTGATCGCCGTTCCGCTCGGCATCCTTTCCGCCTGCCGGCAATATTCGCTGTTCGACCAGATCGCCTCGCTGGTCTCGATGATCGGCTTCTCCGTGCCGACCTTCTTCACGGGCATTGTCCTCATCGTCATTTTCAGCGTCGAGCTGCAATTGCTGCCCTCCGTCTACGACACCACGCATGAGGTGACGGATCTGGAGAGCTTCCTGTTTCACGTGAAACAGATGATCATGCCGGTCGCGGTGCTGGCGCTGTACAATGCCGCGCAGATGAGCCGCTTCGTCCGCGCCTCGATGCTGGACAACCTGCATCAGGACTATGTCCGCACGGCGCGCGCCAAGGGCATGCCGGAGCGCGTCGTGATCCTGCTGCATGTGCTGCGCAACAGCCTGATTCCGGTCGTCACCGTCATCGCGCTCGGCATTCCGCAGGTGCTGTCGGGCGCCATCATCACCGAACAGATCTTCCGGGTGAACGGCATCGGCCAGCTCCTGATCGTCGGGATCCAGAGCGCCGACATTCCGCTGGTGCAGACCCTGACCTTCGTCTTTGCCGTTCTCGTCGTCCTCTTCAACCTGCTGGCCGATCTGCTGTATGGCCTGCTGGACCCGAGGATCCGCTATGAGTGAACCGCTTGTCCTGCCGTCGCGGGCTCGCGACGTGGTGCGCGGCTTCCGCCAGCATGGCGGCGGCGTCGCCGGTGTGGCAATCTTCGCCGCCATCCTGCTGCTCGTGCTGCTCGGCCCACTTCTCTACGACACGGATCCGCAGTTCCTTGACATGCGGGCGCGCAATCAGGGCATGACGCTCGCCCATCCGCTCGGCACCGACAATCTCGGCCGCGACACGCTGGCGCAGCTGATTGCCGGCGGACGTGTGTCGCTGGCGGTCGGCTTTGCCGCAATGCTGGTCTCGCTCGCCTTCGGCACGGCCGTGGGCATGCTCGCCGGTTATTTCCCCCGGCTCGACGGCATGCTGATGCGGCTCACCGATCTGGCGCTTGCCCTGCCCCTGCTGCCGCTGCTGCTGGTCGCCATCATGCTGTTCCGCGACGTGCTGCGGGCATTGCTGGGCCCGGAGACCGGCATTTTCCTGCTGATGGTGTTCATGATCGGCATGACGAGCTGGATGCAGACCGCAAGGGTGGTTCGCGGCGAGGTCCTGTCGGTCAAGAACCGGGACTTCGTGCTGGCGGCGCATTCGATCGGCACGCGGCACAGCCGTGTCCTGCTGCGTCATATCCTGCCCAACATCTCCAGCGCCATCCTGGTTTCGGCAACGCTCGGCATCGCCAACGCCATCCTCACCGAATCCGCCCTTAGCTTTCTCGGCCTCGGCTTTCCGTCCGATTTTCCGACCTGGGGCAGGCTGCTCTATGACGGCGTCAATTTCATCCAGATCACGCCCTGGCGGGTGATCTGGCCGGGGCTGGCAATTTCGCTTACCGTCCTGAGCGTCAATTTCATCGGCGACGCCATGCGCGATGCCCTCGATCCAAGGCGTCCGTCCTAGCGGCTTCGCGCAGGAACCGGAGCCCGCGCGCGACTGAGGCGAGCTCCGGCGCCGAGAGCGGCTTTCCGGGGGAACCCGGAAAGCCGGAACGACTGCCGCCTCCCGCAATACCGCTGAAGGTCAGTCCGGTTCTGCAGGAAAGAATCTGGACATGGGGGGCCTTGTCCCGCCAGTCGCTCTGAGCGTTGATCCATCTTCGATTGCTCTGATTACACCATACTTCTTTTTGATCTCGAAGTAAACATCCAGTATATATTTCAGCAATTGCTAAATTGCAAAGTTATTTGCGCATGGGCGACGCCATCGTCCTGCCGGGGTTTCCCGGCACGGCCGGGAGTGACGGCGCATCGCGCACGCGCTATGAAGTTCGCCAGGGAGGCATGGCATGGAAGGATTGATCGAAGGCACCGGAGGCAGGCCGAGCTGTTTCTGGCACGGAACGCAGCCGGACTATGTTCGCTATCACGACGAGGAATGGGGGCGCCCGGTCACGGACAGCCGCCGACTGTTCGAGAAAATCTGCCTGGAGGGCTTTCAGTCCGGGCTGTCATGGCTGACGATCCTGCGCAAGCGCGAGAATTTCCGCCGCGCCTTCGCCGGCTTCGACTTTCACGCCGTCGCTGCATATGGCGAAGCCGATGTCGCTCGCCTGGTGCAGGATCCGGGGATCGTCCGCCATGCCGGCAAGATCCGGTCGGTCATCAACAATGCCACGCGCGCCGTCGAACTCGAGCGCGAGTTCGGCTCGCTCGCCGCATATTTCTGGCGGTTCGAGCCGGACCCCGGTGAACGGCCCGCCCGGATCGAACGGCAGAACCTGCCAGCCACCACGCCGGCCTCGATCCGCCTGTCGAAGGATTTGCGCCGGCGTGGCTGGAGCTTTGTCGGGCCGACGACGGCCTATGCCTTCATGCAGGCTGTCGGGCTCGTCAACGATCATGTCGAGGGCTGCTGGGTGCGCGAGGAGGTCGAGCGGGACCGCAGTCGCGTCCGCGATCTTGCCGCGCCGGGGTCAATCGCATAAAGGGTTCGCACAGCGACAGGGGAACCCGGCATTGAGCAAGAAACCGCAGAAGCTGAAGGCGCGGTTGCCGCGCGGTCTGGTCGACCGCAGCGCCGCCGACATCCGCGCCACCGAGGAAATGGTGGCGAAGATTCGCGCCGTCTACGAGCGGTACGGCTTCGATCCCGTGGAGACGCCGCTGATCGAATACACCGATGCGCTCGGCAAGTATCTGCCGGATTCGGATCGTCCCAACGAGGGCGTCTTTTCATTCACCGACGACGACGAGCAATGGCTGAGCCTGCGCTACGACCTGACGGCGCCGCTCGCCCGCCATGTCGCGGAGCACATCAACACGATCCAGCTGCCCTACCGGACCTACCGGCATGGCTGGGTCTTCCGCAACGAGAAGCCGGGGCCGGGACGCTTCCGCCAGTTCATGCAGCTCGATGCCGACACGGTCGGGGCCCCCGGCGTTCAGGCCGACGCCGAAATGTGCATGATGATGGCCGATACGCTCGAGGCGCTCGGCATTGCGCGCGGCAGCTACCTGATCCGCGTCAACAACCGCAAGGTCCTGGACGGACTGCTGGAATCCGTCGGCCTCGGCGGCGAGGGCGAGGCAGGACGCCGTCTCGTGGTGCTGCGCGCGCTCGACAAGCTCGACAAGTTCGGCCCGGAGGGCGTGCGCCTGCTGCTCGGCAAGGGCCGTGAGGACGAAAGCGGCGATTTCACCCCGGGCGCGGAGCTGGGGCCCGGGCAGATCGCGCAGGTCATGGCCTATGTCGCCGGCGCGGCGGCCGGGGAGAGCGGTGAGCTCGAGCGCCTGCTTGGCGACAGCCGGACCGGCAGGCAGGGTCTGGACGAGCTGCGCCTCATTTCCCGGATCCTCGAGGCCTGCGGCTATGGCGCGGAGCGTATCGCGATCAGCCCGTCCGTAGTGCGCGGTCTCGAATACTACACGGGACCGGTCTATGAGGCGGAGCTTCTGGACAAGGTGCCGAACGAGAAGGGCGAGATCGTCCAGTTCGGCTCGGTCGGCGGCGGCGGGCGCTATGACGGGCTGGTGAAGCGCTTTACCGGGCGCGACGTGCCGGCCA
>CAYLSN010000143.1:0-6159 GCA_964386015.1 uncultured Rhizobiaceae bacterium
GAGATAGGAGGAATGCGGATCGAGCGAGGACAGCATGCCGTTGATCGCGCTCTCGATCAGCTCCTTTTCGGAAGGCGGCGTCACGTACTGGGCGCGCACGCGCTCGAAGATATCGCCGAAAATCGCCAGGTGCCGGTAGGTTTCCGCACCCGCCGCGACCGCCGCCGAACTGGGCAGCAGCTGCACCGATCCCATGGCCGAAGCCCCGATCAAGGCCCCTGCAGCAAGCAGAGAGAGCTTACGAATCATTGCCAGTCCTTCCAGCTTCACGGTCAACCCACCAGGGCGCCGGATCGATTGGGTTTCCGTCCTTGCGAAGCTCTATATAGAGTTTCGGACCCGCATTTCCCGCCTCGACCCCGTCCGCACTTGCCAACTGCACTTCGGCCATGGCTCCGACCGGTTCGCCCGCCAGCAGATTCTGGCCGAGCTGCACGTTGATTCGGTCGAGGCCGGCCATTACGATATGATAACCGTCGCCTGCATCCAGGATCAAGAGTTGCCCATAGGAGCGGAACGGTCCCGAGTAGAGAACCGTCGCGTCGCAGGGTGTCGTCACGATAGCGCCGGATTGTGTTTGAACCGTGTCGCCATTGCGGGTGCCGCCGAGCTGGTCCTCCGTGCCGAACCGGTGCACGATCCGGCCCGCCACCGGCAGAATCAGGCTGTTCGTGAGCTCGCCGAACGGACGGGAGGCAGTCAGGCGGTTCGCCGGAGGCACGGGCAGATCTTCGACCTCCTCCTCCTGCCGGCGCCGCTCCTCTTCCTCGCGACGGCGCTCCTCGAGCTGCCGCTCCAGCGCCTTGATCAATTCTTCGAGATTGCCTGCCCGGGCCGCCAGGATCTCCGACTTGCGCCGTTCCTCCTCCAGCACCGCCTCGGATTGCTCGCGAAGCTTCTCACGCTCGGCCAGCAGGCGGCTCAGCCGCATCTTCTCCGTCTCCTGCTCGGCGATCCGCGCCGTCAGCCTGTCCCGTTCCTCGCCAATCGAGGCCGTGATCCGTTTCAGCGCTGCAAGGTCCTCGGCCAGGAGTTCGGTCTCCGTCCGTATTTCGGGAACGACAGCCCCGAGCAGGATGGCGCTGCGCACGGCGGCCAGAGCATCTTCCGGGCGCACCAGGATCGCCGGCGGCGGATTGAGGCCCATGCGCTGCAGCGCCGCGAGCACTTCCGCCAGCAATCCGCGCCTCGCCCTGAGCGACAGACGCAACGCGTCGTCGCGCTCGCCGAGTTCGGCGAGCCGGATCTCGATCTCCTCGATGTCCTCGGCGATCTTCTTCTCGGTCTTGGCCGCCTGGATCAGCGCCGCCGTCAGCGTCGCATTGTCCTTGCGGATCGCGGCAATTTCCGCCTCGAGCTCGCGCTGGCGCTCCTCGGTGACGCCGATCTGCTGCTTGAGGCGCTCGAACTCGGCGCGGCTGCGCGAGCTGCGAAGCTCGATCTCCTCCACCGTCTGCGCCAGCGCCGGCGGCACAGGCAGGACCGGCAGCAGGGCGAGCCCTGTCCGCAGCAGCAACGCTGTCAGATTCACCTTCAACTGGCTACCCGCTCCCCGAGAAAGGCTCCCTCTGTCTTCCCAAGCATTTATGGCGAAAAGGGGGTTCAGCGATGATAGGGGTGGCCGGCAAGAATGGTCACGCACCGATAGAGCTGTTCGGCCAGCATGATGCGGCAAAGCTGATGCGGCCACGTCATGCGACCGAACGAGACCGCAAGCGGGACGGCGGCAAGCAGGGCCGGATCGTGCCCGTCCGGGCCGCCAATGGCAAAGACGCATTCCGGCACCCCCTCGTCGCGCCAGTTTCCGATCCGGCGTGCCAGCCCGACCGAATCCAGCTCCCTGCCGCGTTCGTCGAGCAGCACGACAACCCGGCCTTCTTCCAGCCAGCGGCGTAGCTGCAGGGACTCTTCCGCCCGCCGCTCGCCGGCATCGGCCGCGCGGCTCTCGCGAATCTCGCTGATCCCCGCAAAGGTCAGGCCAAGGCCCCGCCCTGCCGCCTCGAAGCGCTCGATATATCGCTGCGCCAGCTCCCGCTCCGGGCCGGCCTTCATTCGGCCAACCGCGGCAATCGAAATTCTCACTTCACCGCCCGCGTCAGTGCACGGTCTGTTCGTCCAGCTCCGGCACGAGCCACATCTTCTCGAGATTGTAGAACTCGCGCACCTCTGGCCGGAATACGTGCACGATGACGTCGCCGGTGTCGATCAGCACCCAGTCCGCACTCTGCTGGCCTTCGACACGCACCTGCCTGGTTCCGGCATCCTTCAGCGCCCGCAGGAGCTGCTCGGCAATGGCGGCCACATGCCGGTGCGACCGGCCGGAAGCCACTACCATATAGTCTGCGAGGCTGGATTTGTTGCGGATGTCGATCGACACGATTTCTTCTGCTTTCGCGTCATCGAGGCTGGCCAGGACGGAATTCAGGATTGCGTCACTCTGAACCGAATCGTCCTTGGAGGCGGGTGAAGGCTGCTCCGTCGCCTTCCTGATCTGAGCTGTGTTCAGGGTCGTTCCTTTCGGTAGCTTGCGATCCGCCGGCCGAAGCCGGCATGCTGTAAAGATAGGCAGACATGCCGGTCCGTTTCAAGAAGGCATGCCCTGGCTGCGTATCGCGGTAGATGAAATCGCCATTCGCGGGCCGAACAGGAAGCACCAGGCGGGAGGCCTCGCTTGCGCCAGGCAGAGCGCATCATCCTCGTCGATGCGGGCGCGGGCATAGGCCCTGGTCATCACCGAGGACAACAAGGACAGCGTCGAGCCGGGCCTGTCGACGACAGCGATCGGGATCGCGTGCATGATCTGCCGCCATCGTTGCCACCGGTGAAAGCTGCGCAGATTGTCGGCGCCCATGATCCAGACGAACCGCGTTGCCGGGTAGCGCCGCTGGACGAGGGCGATCGTGTCCGCCGAGTAGCGGATGCCATGGCCCGCTTCGAAGGCTGTGACCCGGATGCGCGGATGCCGGGCGACGGCGCGGGACAGTTCTGCCCTGCGCAACAGATCGCCGCTGCGCCGTTCGGTCTTCAGCGGATTCTGCGGTGTCACCATCCACCAGAGCTGATCGAGCCCGAGCCGGCGAATCGCAGTCTCGGCAACCAGGAGGTGACCCGCGTGCGGCGGATCGAACGAGCCGCCGAACAGACCGACCGTCATGCCCGCCTCTGCATGCGGCATGCGCAGCAGTTCCGGCGGCAATCCGGGCGGAACTTCCGCGTTCAAGGCCGGACCTGTCCCGTGCCGCGAACGAGATATTTGAACGAGGTAAGCTGCTCGACGCCCACCGGACCGCGCGCATGCATCTTGCCGGTCGCGATGCCGATCTCCGCGCCCATGCCGAATTCGCCGCCATCGGCGAACTGCGTCGAGGCATTGTGCAGCAGGATGGCCGAGTCGATGTCGCGGAAGAAACGTTCGACGACATCCGGATCTTCCGCCAGCACGCTCTCCGTATGGCCGGAGGAGTAGTGGCGGATGTGGCGGATCGCCCCTTCCACCCCGTCGACGAGCGCCACGGAAATGATGGCGTCGAGGTACTCGGTCGACCAGTCCGCTTCCTGCGCCGCCACCGCGCCCGGGAATGCATCCACGACCTCCGCATCGCCACGGATCTGGCAACCGGCGCCGGCAAGGGCGGCGAGCAGTGGCTGCAGATGTGTCGCCTTCGCCGCCCGATCCACGAGCAGGGTTTCGGCCGCACCGCAGACGCCGGGCCGGCGCATCTTGGCATTGAGTGTCACGCGCACGGCCATTTCCGGATCGGCACTGCGGTCGACATAGACGTGGCAGATGCCTTCCAGATGCGCGAATACCGGGACCCGGGCCTCCCGCTGCACGCGTTCGACCAGGCTGCGGCCGCCGCGCGGCACGATCACGTCGATGCACCCGCCCAGCCCAGCCAGCATTTCGCCGACCGCGGCCCGGTCTGCAACCGGAACGAGCTGGATCGCGTCCGCCGGCAGTCCGGCCTCCACAAGCCCCGCGGCCATGCAGCGATGGATTGCAGCCGAGCTGGCACGCGAATCCGAGCCGCCGCGGAGGATCACGGCATTGCCCGACTTCAGGCAGAGAGCCCCGGCATCGGCCGTGACATTGGGGCGGCTTTCATAGATGACGCCGAGCACCCCCAGGGGCGTGCGCACGCGCTCGATCCGCAGGCCATTGGGTCGCGTCCAGCCGGCGATCACCTTGCCGACCGGATCCTCCAGCGCCGCAATGTCGCGAATGCCGCGCGAGATTGCGGCGATACGGGGCGCATCCAGCCGCAGCCGGTCGAGGAAGGCACTGCCGAGACCGGCGTCCTGCCCTCGCGATACGTCCTCGGCATTGGCCGCCAGGATCGCGTCGACGGAGCCGTCGATCGCCTCCGCCATCGCCGCGAGCGCCCGGTCCTTGGCCGCGGACGGCACCGTCGCCAATGTCGCGGCGGCAGCGCGCGCCCGCCTGCCGATATCGAGCATCAGCGCCGCCAGCCCGTCCCCTGCAGGATTCTGCAACATGTCCCTGCTCCTTCAGCCAGCCTGTTCCGCCAGCGCGGCGGAGACGACCAGATCGTCGCGATGCACCATGGCCGACCGGGCCTGGTAGCCGAGCCGCGCCTGGATCTCGGTGCTTCGCAAGCCGGCGATCCTTACTGCGTCATGCGAATCATAGGAAACCAGACCCCGCGCGACCACCTCGCCCCCGGGGCCCCGGATCGCCACCGTGTCGCCACGCGCAAACGTTCCTTCCACGCGCTTCACTCCCGCCGGAAGCAGGGACTTTCCCTTCATCAGCGCCTCGACCGCGCCCTGGTCGACATGCAGCGTGCCCGCCGGCTCGAGCTGGCCGGAAATCCACGTCTTGTACCCACGGACCGGCACGGGCGAAGGATGAAAGAAGGTGGCGCGGGCTCCGGAGGCAATCGCCGAAAGCGGACGGTCGCGCTTGCCGGAAGCGATGATCATGGCAGTGCCTGCCGCGGTTGCGATGCGGCCGGCATCGAGCTTGGTGCGCATGCCGCCGCGCGACAGCTCCGAACCGGCGGCTCCCGCCATCGCCTCGATCTCCGGCGTGATCCGCTCGACCTCGGGAATGAAGCGTGCATCGGCGTTCCCGGCCGGCGGCGCCGTGTAGAGGCCGTCAATATCGGACAGGAGAATCAGCAGATCCGCGCCCATCATCGTGGCAACGCGTGCCGCGAGGCGATCATTGTCGCCATAGCGTATCTCGTTGGTCGCCACCGTGTCGTTCTCGTTGATGACCGGGGTCGCCTTGAGTTTCAGCAGGGTGGAGATGGTGGCGCGGGCGTTGAGATAGCGCCGGCGCTCCTCCGTATCCGAGAAGGTGAGCAGGACCTGGCCCGCCGTCATTCCCTCGCGATGCAGCGCCTGCGACCAGGCGCCGGCCAGCTCGATCTGGCCGACCGCGGCCGCCGCCTGGCTTTCCTCGAGCTTCAGCGCCCGCCGCCGCATCCCCAGCAGGATGCGGCCGAGCGCGACGGCGCCCGACGACACGATCAGAATATCGGCGCCGGCGCCATGCAGCGAACGGAGATCGGCGCAGAGCCCTTGCAGCCATTCCCGGCGCAGGCCGGTGTCGCGGTCCACGAGCAATGCGGAGCCGATCTTGACGCAGATGCGCCGGTAGCTGTCGAGCGCGATCACTGCAGGTCTCCCTGCCTTTGCCAGCGCGGATCGGCCTCCTCCCCGGCCGCCGCGTCAGCGTCGAGTGTCGCGGCGACGCGCCGCAGGACATTGTTCACCCCCTCGCCCGTCACGGCGGACAGGAGCAGTACTTGCGCGCCCGTGGCCTCGCGCAGCGCCCCGGCCTGCGCCTGCCGCTGCTCCTCGTCGAGGAGATCGATCTGCGACAGGCACACGATTTCGGGTTTTTCCGCCAGTCCGTGGCCATAGGCCTCGATCTCCCTGCGCACGATCCGGTAGGCCGCACCTGCATCCTCCTCGCGCGCCGAGACCAGATGCACGAGCACCCGGCAGCGTTCGACATGGCCGAGGAAGCGGTCGCCGAGACCGATGCCTTCGCTGGCGCCCTCGATCAGGCCCGGAATGTCGGCCAGCACGAATTCACGCTCGTCAATCCGCGCCACGCCGAGACCCGGATGCAATGTGGTGAAGGGATAGTCGGCGATCTTCGGCTTCGCCGCCGTCACGCGGGCCAGA
>CAYLSN010000144.1:0-6143 GCA_964386015.1 uncultured Rhizobiaceae bacterium
TGCCGCGTGGCAAGGTCCTTGGCGGCTCGTCCTCCATCAATGGCTGCATCTATGTGCGCGGCAATGCCGCCGATTATGACGGCTGGGCGCAGATGGGCTGCCGGGGCTGGTCTTTCAGCGACGTCCTCCCCTATTTTCGCCGCGCCGAGAATTTCGAAGATGGAGCCGACAGGTTTCGCGGCGCGGGCGGTCCGCTGAACGTCGCCTGGGTGCGTGACCGCGATGCGCTGCTCGACGGTGTGCTCGATGCCGCGGCGCAGGCTGGGTATCCCCGCAATCCGGACGTGAACGGCGCAAGGCAGGAAGGATTCACCTATTCGCAGACGACGACCCGCGGCGGACTTCGCTACAGTGCGGCGCGCGCCTATCTGCATCCTGCGGCAAAACGGCCCAATCTCGGCATCGAGACCGGGGTGCTGGCGACGCGCATCCTCTTCGAAGGAAACCGCGCCACCGGTGTCGAGTTCGTCCGCGACGGGGTACGCTCGCGCTGCAGGGCCCGCCGCGAGGTCATCCTTGCCGCCGGCTCCATTCATTCGCCCGCATTGCTCGAACTGTCGGGAATCGGCGATCCGGAGCATCTGGCGCAGCTCGGCATTCCGGTGGTCGCGGCTTCGCCCGAAGTGGGCAGGAACCTGCAGGATCATTTTGCGGTATGGGTCAAATGGCGCATTCATGGCCACAAGACCCTGAACGAGCGTACGCGCGGAAGCCGCGCCCTCCTGGAAGGCATGCGCTACCTGGTGTCGCGGCGCGGCGCCCTGTCCTACACCGCCGGCCCGGTCATGGGCTTCGTGCGGACCCGGCCGGAGCTCGAACATTGCGACGTGCAATATCATTGCACGCCGCTCTCCTTCGAGAACCCCGAGACACGCCAGCTGGAACGTGATCCGGGCATGACCATCTCCAGCCTCGTGCTGCAGCCGCAAAGCCGCGGTCACGTGCACATCCGCAGCCCGGAGGCGGAAGCGGCGCCCGAGATTTTCTACAATGCCTTCTCGGCGCAATACGACGTCGACACGATCGTCGCCGGCATCCGCATCCTTCGCGACATTGCGCGCCAGCCGGCGCTGGAGCGATTCCGGCCCCTCGAATTGTCCCCCGGACCCGAGGCGGTCTCGGACGAGGAGCTCGATTCCTACGTCCGCACTTTCGGGAATGCGTGCTTCCACCCGGTCGGCACTTGCCGCATGGGCGGCGACGAACGGTCGGTCGTCGATCCGGCCCTGCGCGTGCGCGGCGTGGCGGGGCTGCGCGTCGTCGACGCTTCGGTGATGCCGCGCATCCCGTCCGGCAATACCAACGCGCCCGTGATCATGATCGCGGAGAAGGCCGCCGAGCTGATTCTCTCCTGAAGTTCATCCGGGCAGGACGCGATAGGCATTTCCCCGGCGCACGACGCGGTGCAGCCCGGGAAAATGCAGGTGCATGCCGAGGATCCGCTCACCGTCCGACGCCAGACGGTCGAGCAGGCGTTTGCGCGTCTTCACTGCCTGGTGAGGATCCGCATCGAAGCTGATCCTGCCTTCCGGAAACCGGGCCTGAAGGTCCTGGCGATGCATCACGTCTCCCCAGATCAGCACCCGGTCGGCGCCCGAGCCGATCATGTAGCCGCAATGGCCGGGCGAATGACCGGGCAGAGGCACCGCCGTCACGCCGGGAAAGACTTCCCCATCCCGGAACAGCCGCAGCCTGTCCCGGTAGGGCGATGCCGTCCGGATCGCCGTGCCGAACCATTTCTGCACACGTTCCACCGAGCGAGTTGCATTCGACTCGTCGGTCCAGAACGCATGGTCGTCCTCATGGACGATGAGCTCCGCTTTCGGAAAGCGCGCTACCCCGGCAAGGTCGGCGAGCGCCCCGACATGGTCCGGGTGCATGTGCGTCAGGATGACGGCGTCGATCTCTTCCGGCTTTACGCCCAGCGATGCGAGCCGCTGCCAGAATTCCCCGAGAGGCGGATACAGATCGGAGCCGCCACCGTCGAACAGCGCCAGCCGGCCATTTGCCCGCAACAGGAACATGTTGACGCTGATCGGGTGCGGCCCGCCACTTTCGGCAAGGGCTGCCTCGATCCGTTCGTCCGCGACGCCGTCCAGCGAGATCAGATGACCGGGCAGGATGCCGTCGCTGATCGTCCACAGGTCCATTCCATCCACCTTCAGGTGGAAGATGCCGTCGCCACGCTCCGGCGGCATTTCGTCCGTTTGCCTGCTCATGACGCCTTCTTCCCCTGCACTTCGTGCGCGAACCGGATGACTCGCCGGGAAATGCGGTCCGCCCGCTCCCAGCCCATGCCGAAGCGGCACTCCGGCACGATTTCGGAGACGATGCCCGGCACTGTCCGCTCGATATCCTCGCGATAGTCCGCGAACGGGCTGAACTCCGCCGTCAGCAGCAGAGCCGGGCAGGCCAGCCGCGACAGCGTGTCCCGCAGATCGTATCGCAGCAGCGCTTCGGATGCCTGCCAGCGGTCGCGGCCGCAAAGCGCCAGCGAGACATTGATCCGGTCCATCCAGGACTGGTCGGGTCGAAGCGGCGCATGTTCAGGGCTGCGCTCCAGCAATTGCGCGATGGTCTGCAGCGCGGGAAAGCCCGTGGCATCGGTCGGGCGCTGATGGGCGCGGATTGCACCGATATGGCTGCGGGCGAATTCCTTGCTGGGCATGAGCGGGCAGTTCAGCAGCACCAGACCGTGCGTCCGTTCGGGCCTCGTTACAGCAAAACAGGCGGCGATGGCCGAGCCGACGGCCTCGCCGAGCAGAAACGCACTGGCGATCCCTTCCCGGTCCAGCATTGCGGCAATGCAATCGGCATAGTCTCCGATCTCCAGATCGCGATCCGGATGGTCCGACATGCCGTAGAACGGATAATCCATGGCGAGGACGCGGAAGGAGGGGGCGAGCAGCTCCATCAGCTCCAGATAAAGCAGGGACGATTGCTGGTTGATGTGCAGCAGGACGATCGCCGGCCCGCTTTCCCCCTGCGCACGATAGTGCACCTGGCCGCAGGGCGTGTCGACCAGGCCGCGTCGGGGCGTTTCTGTCATTGGGTTTCCTCATCTGAAACTGTGTTTCTCGATTTTGGCCGCTGCCGCCATGTCTTGTCAATCAGCCGGAAGCCGGAATCCCGTCGCACCGCGCTGACAAGACGCTTGACTTCAGCGGCTCACACTTCCAGAATCGAAACATTGTTTCGTATTTGGAAACTCCGGCGCCGAAGCGCCGCCGGGAACGGAGAGGGAGGCGTCATCGGCCATGACGACAAAGGACAGCGCTGCCGAGGCAGTGGAAAAGGGCAAGGCACATTTCATGGAGACGCTGGGCAATCTGCCCGAGCCGATTCGCGCCATGATGCAATATCTGCCGCATCACTTCGACGGATATCTCCGCTTCCGCGAGGCAGTGTACCGGACCCCCGAGCAGGGCGCGCATCTCGACACCAAGACCAAGGAGCTGCTCTACACCCTTCTCGACATCGTCACGGGAAATCTCGACGGCGCCAAGAATCACGGCCGTGCCGCCTGGAAGGCAGGCATGACGAGCGGCGAGCTTGCCGAGGGGTGCATGATCGTCATGCATGTGTGCGGGGTCACCACCTGGGGCAAGACCGGCTACAAGGTGGTCGACTACATCGCCGAACTGGAAAAGAACGGCGAGTGACGGAAGACCGATGAAGATCGAGCGCGTCGAGGCAATACCGTTCCGGATCCCGCTGAGGAGCAAGGTTTCCTTCGCTTCCGGCAATCTGACCAGCCTGGATCATGTGCTGGTCCGGGTTCATGGCCCGGACGGCATTGTCGGCACCGGCGAGGCTCCGGCCCGGCCAATGGTCTATGGCGAATCGACGGCATCGATCGTGCGCGCGGTCGAGGAATGGTTCGGGCCGGCGATCATCGGCCTCGACGCCCGGGACGTCGACGCGCGCAGCGGCAGGATGGCCCGGATCGTGCACAACGACACCGCCCGGGGTGCCGTCGACATTGCCTGTCACGATCTGGTCGCCCGTTCGCTCGGCATCCCGTTGCGGCACATGTTGGGCGGATTCGCCAATGAAGTCCGGCTGTCCCACATTCTGGGGATCGGCGATCCCGCCGAAGTCGCCGAGGACGCGCTGAGCCTGCGCGAGCGCTATGGCATAACGGCATTCAAGCTCAAGGCGGGGCTGGACCCGGCGCGCGACACGACCCTGATCCGCGAGATCCGCAAGCGGCTCGGCGACGATGTCTCCCTTTCGGTCGATTGCAATCACGGCTACGATCCTCAGACCGCGGCGCGGACAATTCCCCTCTGGGAAGACCACGGCATTGCCTGGGTGGAGGAACCCTGTCCCGGCGAGACGCATTGGGGACCGCTGTCGGTCGCCGCCCGGACATCCATCCCGCTCATGGCCGACGAAAGCGCGGTCACGCCGCAGCAGGTGCACGAGAAACTTGCCAGCGGCGCCTATCGCTTCATCTGCCTGAAGACGGCGCGCAATGGCTATGCCGCCAACCGGCACATCCTTTCCCTGTGCGAGACGGTCGGGGCCGGTGCGGTCATCGGCAGCCAGGGCGATACCGACCTCGGCGCGCTGACGGCGGCGCAGTTCGCAGCGGCGCATGCCGCAATCCGCAACTATCCGGCCGAGCTGACCTTCTTCCTCGAAGCCGAAGGCGGCCTGCTCGGCGACAGCCCGATCATCAGGGACGGCAAGTTGCAGCTCGACGATACTCCCGGCCATGGCGGCGAGATCGACGAGGAGCTGCTCAACCGCTGGCGCATCGACAGATAGCCAGCCCGACAGCCGGCGGCCTCCGGTCGCCGGGAGCAGGCCCTGTCAGCTGTCCTGCGCGGACTGGCCGGCAAACCTCCGGCCGAGACGCAGGATCAACGGGAAGGCAGGCGGCACCAGCAACAGCACGACGAAGATCCGCAATATGTGATAGGCGGTCACCAGCGCCACCTGCTGCCCGAGCAGCTTCGCCGTCAGCGCCATTTCGGTGATGCCGCCGGGCGCCGTTGCCAGAATCATGGTCTGCCAGGGCGTGCCGCCGAGCCAGCCGAGCGCCAGCGCCACGCATGCGGTGAACAGGGCAAGCATCGCGGTCGCCAGCAGCAGTGCCAGCACCAGCCGCGGCGAACTCCGGATCATTTCCCTGCGAAACATGCAGCCGAGGAACATGCCCAGCAGGATCTGGGCAGCCGCGAGAACGAACCATGGCGGGGCAGCGACGGGAAGCTGCAGGGCGGTCGCTGCCGCGCCCGCGGCGAGCGGGCCGAGAAAGAAGGGGGTCGTGAACCGCAGCAAACGCAGGGCGAGGCCCGCAGCCACGGCAATGGCCAGCAGCAGCGCCGCGCCCGCCGTGCCCGTCGCCGCCGCCATGGAGACAGGCGCCCGCGCGGTTCCGTCCAGCGTGGTCACGATCGGGGGGATGACAAGCATCAGCATGGAAAGGCGCAGAATATGCGCGAAGGCGACAATGCCGGGATCGCCGCCGCTGCGCCCGGCGATCTCCGCCATTTCCACCGGCCCGCCCGGAACGCAGCAGAGGCTGGCGGTCACGTAGCCGATCCCGCTCAGTTTCGTCAGCACCAATGCCGAAAGCAGACCGACCAGAATTGCCGACAGGGCGGCGACGACCATCAGCCCCGCCTGCCCGGCCAGCAGCTCGACAGCGCCAGGCGTGAAGTAGAGTCCCACGGTGGCGGCCACCACCACCTGCCCGGCTATCCTTCCCGATGCCGGAAGTGCCGGCGCATGCCCGAGAATGCTCGCCGCGGCGGTGACGAGCATCGGCCCGATCATCCAGGGCAGCGGCAAGCGGGCGAGCGACAGGAGATAGCCGAACAGGATCGAGGCAAGTGCAACTGCGATCAGCTCCGGCAATCGACGCGCATGCAGCATGCCGCGGCCTCCTCAGAGCCTGCGGGTTGAATGGCGGGCACAGACCTGCCGGAGCGGTGCATGGAGAGTTCCGAACTGCAAATAGGTCTCCGCAATCGATTGCGAGTCATCTGCTTCTGGCCGAAACGGCCGCCGGATGCAACGCGGTTCCTTGCCGCGCCGCGCTATGGCCCCGTCGTGCCGAAAATCTGTCGGGATGATTCGCTCCCGCTGGCGCATGCGATCATCCCTGAGGCAGAAGCCGCGGACAAGCCCTG
>CAYLSN010000145.1:0-6123 GCA_964386015.1 uncultured Rhizobiaceae bacterium
CGAAAAGGCGCACAAGACGGTGACCGATCCGGAATCCAATATCGAACGCGTGCTCGATCTCGGTTTTGTCGGCGAACCGGCCGAGGTCGACCGCACCCTGCTCGACCTCCTCGCCCGCTCGGAGATGATTCCGGTGATCGCGCCGGTGGCGCCGGGGCGCGACGGTCACACCTACAACATCAATGCCGACACCTTCGCCGGCGCCATTGCCGGGGCGCTGCGCGCCGCGCGCCTGCTCTTCCTGACCGACGTGCCGGGCGTGCTGGACGGCAATGGCAGGCTGATCGACGAACTGACCGTGGCCCAGGCCCGGGCGCTCATTGCCGACGGCACGATTTCCGGCGGCATGATCCCGAAGGTCGAGACCTGCATCGCCGCCATCGAACGCGGCGTCGAGGGCGTCGTCATCCTCAGCGGCAAGACGCCGCACAGCATCCTGCTGGAACTGTTCACCGAGCACGGCGCCGGGACGCTGATCGTGCCATAGGGCGATAGCGTCTCAGCCCAGCACCAGCACCAGGATTCCGCCGACGATCAGCAGGCAGCCGAGCACTTCCAGCCGGCTGATCGACTCGCGAAAGACGAATACGGCCGAGGCGAAGGTGAAGATGATCTCGACCTGGCCGAGCGCCTTGATCACGGCGACCGGCTGCAGGGTCATCGCCGAAAACCAGCAGAAGGACGCGGAGGAACCGGCAAAGCCGACGATCAGCGACGGCTTCCACGATTCGATCACCCGGACGATTTCCATCCTTTCGCGCCAGAACATCCAGGCGAGGACGAGCACGGTCTGGAACAGGATCACCACCGTCAGCGTCACCGCGGCCTGCATCAGGAAGTTGGGCCCGCCAAGCGTCAGCGACGCCGCGCGATAACAAACGGCGGAGAGCCCGAACATCGCGCCGGAACCGAGACCGATCAGGGCGCTCCTGTGAACCAGCGAGGTGAGGAGACTCGCCGCCCGGATCTCCGTGCGCGCCACGGAAATCACCATCACCCCCGCCACGGTGATGAGAATGGCGGCGATCGCACCCGGCGGCAGCTGATCCGACAGGAACAGCGCGCCGAACAGGGCCGATTGCACCGGCTCCGTCCGCGAATAGGTCGTGCCGACGGCGAAATTGCGCAGAGAGAACAGATGCACCAGCAGGAATGTGCCGAAGATCTGCGCCACACCGCCGAACATCGCCCATATCAGGAACACGCCTGACAGCCGCGGCAGGGGATACCCGGCCCAGAAATGCAGCAGGGAGAGATACAGCGCGGCGAAGGGCAGGCCGAAGCCGAACCGGACAAAGGACGCGCCCGTCGTCCCCATGACACTCTTCAGATGCTTCTGGAGAGCCGAACGCAGATTCTGCAGGAACGCAGCAGCGATCGTGATCGGGATCCACAATTCCATGTACGGGTACCGAGGGGAAGGACGCGAAAGAACAACGGATTGATAGGACGCGGGCAAGCGGTTTGGCAAGCGGCGCGAACCGCCGACGACGCCGCGGCCATGAGGGCGACGGCGAAGTTACTCGGCGGCCTGCCGGAACTGCCTGGACTCGATCTCGCGCAGCCGCCGCTCGTTCTCGCCGATATAGTCGCGCGTCAGCGGCACGGCATGGCGATCGTGGCAGAGCTGGATCTGGAACACCATCATGTCCGACCAGCGGAAGGCGGCTTCCGAGGCGGCAAGATAGAACTCCCACATGCGGGCGAAACGTTCGTCATAGAGCTCGACCGCCCGTTCGCGCCGCGCCATGAAACGTTCGCGCCAGTTCTTCAGCGTCTCGGCATAATGCAGGCGCAGGATCTCCACATCGGTGACGATCAGGCCCGATTTCTCGATCGCCGGAATTACCTCGGACAGGGCAGGAATATAACCGCCCGGGAAGATGTACTTCCTGATGAAGGCATTGGTGACGCTCGGCCCGCTCATGCGCCCGATCGAGTGCAGCACCATGACGCCGTCGCGCTCGAGCAGGCGCGCGCACTTGCCGAAAAAGGTGCGGTAGTGGTTGACGCCGACATGCTCGAACATGCCGACGGAGACGATGCGGTCGAACGGACCTTCGAGCTCGCGATAATCCTGGATCCTGAAGCTGACCTGCCCGGAAAGCCCGGCCGCGCTCGCCCGCGCCTCGGCGGCGGCGTGCTGTTCCGTCGACAGGGTGACGCCCAGCACCTCCGCATCGAGATGCCTCGCAAGATAGAGGGCGAGCCCGCCCCAACCGCAGCCGATATCCAGCACCTGCTGGCCGGCGCGCAGATCGAGTTTCGCCGCCAGGTGCCGCTTCTTCGCGAGCTGGGCCTCCTCGAGCGTCGCGTCCGGATGCTCGAAATAGGCACAGGAATATTGCATGTCGGCATCGAGGAAGAGCCGGTACAGCTCGCCGGAAAGGTCGTAGTGGCGCTGGACATTGTTGCGCGCCCGCCGCCGCGTGTTGAACTGCTGCACGCGGCGGAAGACATAGCGGAAACCCTCGACTGCCTTGACCGCCCAGCTCAGATAGTCGGCCTGCGAACCCATCGAGGAGTAGACGATGCGCAACAGGCCCAGCACGTCGCCTTCGGCGAACTCGATCTCGCCATTCATGTAGGATTCGGCGAGCGCGAGCTGCGGATCGAGCGTCACCGCCCATTCCGCGCGCCGGCTGCGGAAGACGACATGAACCGGCTCGCCGGTGCCGTCACCATAGGTGAAGGTCTGCCCCCCGGCATCGGTAACCCTGAGGTTCCCGGATTGCGCAAATTTGTCGATATAATGCCGAAGGAGCCGGTTCATCGGATGAAACAAATTTTGCAACTGCCTAATAATAAGGCCAGTTTACGACAATTGGCAAACGCAAAAAATCCGCGCTCTCCCTCCCGCGACCGGCCGGGACCGGTCAAGGATCGCCCACTTCCTCCGCCAGCATGGCGTTGACGAATTCGAACAGGCCGGGCCGCCGGTCGCGGCGCAGCCGTTCGGCATGCACGATGGCCGTGACGGAAGCGAAGGCGCGGTCGAGATCGTCATTGATGACGACATAATCATATTTCTGCCATTGCTCGATTTCGAGCCGGGCGTTCTGCAACCGTTTCTCGATCGTCTGGCTCGAATCCTCGGCACGCCGGATCAGCCGTGCCCGCAGCTCGCGCATGGAGGGTGGCAGGATGAAGATCGAGACGACATCGCCGCGCATCTTCTCCTTGAGCTGATCGGCGCCCTGCCAGTCAATGTCGAACAGCATGTCGCGGCCGTCGGCCATGGCGCGCTCGACCGGATCGCGCGGCGTCCCGTAGAAATTGCCGTGCACTTCCGCCCATTCGAGCAGCGAATCAGTCTGGCGCAGGCGCTCGAATTCCTGCCGGGCGATGAAATGATAGTGAATCCCGTCGATCTCGCTCGCCCTGCGGGGCCGGGTCGTGACGCTGACGGAAAGTTCGAGGTCGCCCATCTTCTCCAGCAGCAGCCGCGCGATCGTCGACTTGCCGGCGCCGGACGGGGAGGACAGGATCAGCATCAGGCCACGGCGCGAAATGCGGCCGGGATCGGGTGTGCGGCTCATTGGCGGCTATTCCAGATTTTGCACCTGCTCGCGAAACTGATCGACAACCGCCTTCATTTCAAGTCCGGCCGCGGTGATGCTGGCAGCGCCGGACTTGGAGCAGATCGTGTTGGTCTCGCGGTTGAACTCCTGGGCGAGAAAGTCCAGCCTGCGGCCGACCGGGCCGTCCTTGGCGAGAAGCTGGCGCGCCGAGGCGACATGCGTCTTCAGCCGGTCGATTTCCTCGCGGATATCGGCACGGGTAGCCAGCATGGCCGCCTCCTGCATCAGCCGGTTCTCGTCGAGCTGGGCCGTTGCCAGCAAGGGCTGAATCGTCTGGCTGAGCCGCTCGCGGACATGCTCGGGCGAGCGGGAAGGATCGGCTTCGATCGCCAGCGTCAGTTCCTCGATGCGGGCGACCCGGTCCAGAAGCACCGGCACCAGCGCCGCGCCCTCCTCCCTGCGCGCCGATTCGAGCGCGGCGAGGCCGTCGTCGAGGCAGGCGAGAACCGCCTCCTCCAGCTCCCTCGCCATCTCCGAATCCTCTTCGGGAGTCGGCATTTCCAGCACGCCGCGCAGCGCCAGCAGACCGTCGGCACTCGGCGGCGCGCAACCTTCCTCGCGGTGCAGCTTCATGGCGATCTGCGCCAGCATGCGCAGAAGCGGCTCATTGACGCGCAGCGGCACCATCTGGTCGATGCGCGTGACCGACAGCGTCGCCGAAAGGCTCCCGCGGGAAAACCGCTGCTGCAGGGCCAGCCGCGCACGCGGCTCGATGCGCTCCAGACCCTGCGGCAGGCGCATGCGGATATCGAGCGATCTGCCATTGACCGACCGCAGTTCCCAGGCGATGGCGCAGCCGGCGCCCTGCGCCTCTGCCCTCGCAAATCCGGTCATGCTCTGCACGCAACTGTCCCCTATTCGGCGCCTTGTCCCGCCCCGTCCCCCGGCGTAGCTTCCTGCGCCGCCTTCTGCGCGGCGCGCTGGCGGTCCCGCTCGATCTGGCGCCAGCGGGCGACATTGCGGTTGTGTTCCTCCAGCGTCCGGGCAAAGACGTGACCGCCCGTGCCATCCGCGACGAAGTAATATTCGTCGGTCTGCGACGGATTGGCAACCGCCTCGAGCGCCGCCCTGCCCGGATTGGCGATCGGGCCCGGCGGCAGGCCGGAATACAGATAGGTGTTGTAGGGACTGTCGCGTTCGAGATCGGAACGGTAGATCGGCCGGTCCGCCGGCTTGCCGGCGCCTCCGAACGCCGCATAGATCACCGTCGGGTCGGACTGCAGACGCATGCCCTTGCGCAGCCGGTTGATGAACACGGCCGCGACCCGCGTCCGCTCGTCGGCGCGCCCGGTCTCCTTCTCGACGATCGAGGCCAGGGTGACGAATTCGTTGATATCCTTCAAGGGCAGGTCCGGCCGCCGACGGGCCCAGATCGATTCCACCAGCTTCCTCTGCTCGTCGACCAGCTTCTGGACCACCTCGCGGCGCGTCATCCCGCGCGAGAAGCGCAGCGTATCGGTGAGGATCCAGCCCTCCGCCGGAATGTCCTCCGGCATTTCTCCCGTCAGTTCCTCGTGCTCGGCAATGCGCCGCATCGCATCGTGCACCGTCGCGCCCTCGGGAATGGTCAGCGAATACAGGACGGACTTGCCGCTTTTCAGGAGCTCCATGATCGCATGCATGGAAGCGCCGACGCGGATCTCGTACTCGCCGGCCTTGAGCACGCCGGCATTGCCATGGGCGCGCACGCCGAGCTGAAAGATCCGGGAATTGGTGATCAGCCCGCGCCGCTCGAGCAGGTCGGCGATGTCGCGCAGGCTCGACGACGGCCGGATCAGGACTGTTTCCGTGCGCGTCGACGGGCCGGGCCGTTCGAACTCGTGCTTGCCGTAATAGAAACCGGCGCCGACTGCAATCATGCCGAAGACGAGCACGGACATCAGGAAATTGAGCAGAATGACGAACCGGTTGCGGGTCTGCCGCGATCGCTTCGGTGGCGGCTGCGGCCCGGGTTGCGGGCGGAGGGCCTCGCTTGCCGATCTGGGCACAATCCGGCGCGGCGGCGACTCGTGCTCATGATCCATGGAACTGATGATGCGACCGTCCATGTTCCCCAAGCACACCTCTCCCTCTTGCGCGCAGCCTCCCTCTGTCCGGAACAATTATGGCGAAACGGCGAAACCGTTCAGTCCGGGCAGCGCCGCAACAGCAGCGATGCATTGGTTCCGCCAAATCCGAACGAGTTCGACAACGCCACGTCGATCCTGCGCTCGCGCGGCCGGTGCGGCACGAGATCGATGGCTGTCTCCACTTCCGGTCGATCGAGATTGATCGTCGGAGGCGCAATATTGTCCCGGATCGCGAGCACGGAGAAGATCGCCTCCGCGGCGCCAGCCGCGCCCAGCAGATGGCCGATCGAGGACTTGGTCGAGGACATCGACACCCGCGACGCCGCATCGCCGACCACGCGCTCGACGGCCGCGAGCTCGATCGTGTCGGCCATGGTCGAGGTGCCATGGGCGTTGATGTAATCGATGTCGGACGGCGACATGCCGGCATTGCGCAATGCCGCCATCATGCAGCGATAGGCGCCGTCGCCGTC
>CAYLSN010000146.1:0-6112 GCA_964386015.1 uncultured Rhizobiaceae bacterium
CAACCGGCCTCGGCGAAGGCGGCGAGATAGGGATCGGCCGGCGCGATCATCAGATGGCAGTCGAAGATCCTGTCGGTCCGGTTGCGGATCGAACGGATCACGCCCGGACCGAAAGTGATGTTCGGCACGAAGTGGCCGTCCATCACGTCGAGATGGATCCAGTCGGCCCCGGCCGCGACGACGGCTTCCACTTCCTCGCCGAGACGGGAGAAATCCGATGCCAGCATGGATGGCGCGATGAGAATGTCCAATTCCGTCTCCGAATTCTGGCCGTGAACGGCGGGCTGACCCCTTGAGTGCAGAGCTAATATCAGGCACATCTTGACCATGACAAGCACACGAACGGAATCGGACAGTTTCGGCCCGATCGAAGTTGCGTCGGACCGGCTGTGGGGCGCGCAGACGCAGCGGTCGCTGCAGAATTTCCGCATCGGCACCGAAAGAATGCCGTTGCCGCTGATCCATGCGCTCGGGCTGGTGAAGAAGGTCGCCGCCGAGACCAACATGAAGCTCGGCAAGCTGGACAGCCGCATCGGCGAGGCCATTGTCCAGGCGGCGGGTGAAGTCGCGCGCGGGGAGCTGGACGACCATTTTCCGCTGGCGGTCTGGCAGACCGGGTCCGGCACACAGACCAACATGAACGCCAATGAGGTGATCGCCAACCGGGCGATCCAGATCCTCGGCGGCGAGGTCGGATCGAAGGATCCGGTGCATCCCAACGATCACGTCAATCGCAGCCAGTCCTCCAACGACACGTTTCCGACCGCCATCCATGTGGCAACGGCGCTGCAGACGCGCGACGCGCTGCTGCCGGCGCTGCACCGGCTTTCCGCCGCGTTGCGGGCCAAGGTCGACGAGTTCTCCGACATCATCAAGATCGGCCGCACCCATACGCAGGACGCGACGCCGCTGACGCTCGGCCAGGAATTCTCCGGTTATGCCGCGGCGGTCGGCCTCGGCCGCAGGCGCATCGAGGAGAATCTCAACCATGTCTGCGCCCTTGCCCAGGGCGGCACTGCGGTCGGAACCGGCCTCAACGCGCCGGCCGGCTTCTCGCGGCATTTTGCCGAGCGCATGGGCGAGGTGACCGGCCTGCCGTTCCGGCCGGCGGAGAACCTGTTCGAGGCGCTGGCGGGGCATGGAGCGCTGGCGGGCTTCCATGGCGCCCTCGCTGCCCTTGCCGGCGACCTGTTCAAGATGGCCAATGACATCCGTCTGCTCGGCTCGGGCCCGCGCGCCGGACTGGGCGAACTGATCCTGCCGGAGAACGAGCCGGGCTCCTCGATCATGCCGGGCAAGGTTAACCCGACCCAGGCCGAGGCCCTGACCATGGTGGCGGTGCAGGTGATGGGCAACCAGGCGGTGGTCAACTTCGCCGCTTCGCAGGGCCATTTCGAGCTGAACGTGTTCAAGCCGGTGATCGCCCAGGCCGTGCTGCAATCGGTGCGGCTGCTGGCGGATGCGATGGATTCCTTCGCCGAGCACTGTGTCGCCGGCATCCAGGCGAACCGCGAGCGCATCGGCGAGCTGATGTCGCGGTCGCTGATGCTGGTGACGGCGCTGGCCCCGCTCATCGGCTACGATGCCGCTGCCGGCATTGCCAAGGCGGCGCATCGCAACGGCACGACCCTGCGCGAGGAAGCGCTCGCCAGCGGACTGGTCACGGCGGAGGATTTCGACCGCCTGGTCGATCCGCGCAAGATGATCGCACCCAATTAGCAAGGGCGTTTCGCGCCTTTGCCGGGATACCGGATGCTGCTTTCCGTCGAGAATCTGCACAAGTCCTATCCCGGTCCCGAAGGGCCTGTCGCCGTGTTGCGCGGCGTATCGCTGACGCTCGACCGCGGCGAAAGCCTGGCGCTGACCGGCGAATCCGGTTCGGGCAAGAGCACGCTGCTGCATCTGGTGGCGGGTCTCGACCATGCCGATGGCGGGCGCGTGCTTCTTGACGGCGAGGACCTTGCGGCGCTCGACGAGGCGGGCCGGGCGCGATTGCGGCGCCAGCGTATCGGCATCGTCTTTCAGCAGTTCAACCTCATTCCCTCGCTCGATGTCGCCGCCAATATCCGCTTCCAGGCGCGTCTCAAGGGCAATGACGACCGGGACAGGTTCGCCCGTCTGGCCGAGGCGCTCGGCCTGTCCGCCCATCTGGGCAAATATCCCGAGCAATTGTCCGGCGGGCAGCAGCAGCGCGTCGCCATCGCCCGGGCGCTGGCAGGCCAGCCCGACCTGATCCTGGCGGACGAGCCGACCGGCAATCTCGACGAGGCGACCGCCGACGCGGTGATGGAACAGCTTCTGGAGCTGGTCGCAGCCAGCGGGACGGCCCTGCTGATGGCAACGCATTCCGTCCGCCTCGCCGCAAGGCTCTCGCGCCGGTCGCATCTGCATCAGGGCCGCCTGGAATGAACCGGGCGGTCCTCGCGGCGCTGTGGTCGCACTGGCGCCGGAACCGGCTGCAGTTCGCCGCGCTGCTGCTTGGCCTGGCCCTGGCGACGGCGCTCTGGACTGGCGTGCAGGCGATCAATGTGGAGGCTCGCGCTAGCTATGACGCTGCCGCCGCCATGCTGGCGGAAGACCGCCATGACCGGCTGCTGCCGCAGCAGGGCGGGACCCTGGACGAGGCGCGTTTCGCCGAACTGCGGCGCGCCGGCTGGCTGGTCAGTCCCGTGCTGGAGGGCCATCTGCGCACCGGCGAACGGGAGCGGCTGCGCCTGATCGGGGTCGATCCGCTGACGGCGCCGCCCGGTTCGTCCGCGCGCGCGGCGCTGGCAGCAGTCGATGCAGCAGAATTCCTGCGCGGCGAGATCGTGCTCGCCCATCCGGACACGGCCGGGCGCGTGCCGGGGAACCTGCGCGTGCATGCCGATCCCTCGATCCTGCCGGGAATGGTCCTTGCCGATCTGCGGCTGGCGCAGAAGCTGCTCGATCGTCCCGGCGGCGTGAGCCGGCTGATCGTCCTGCCCGGGCAGCCGGCGGGCCAGCGGCAATTGCAGGAGGTCGCGCCGGATCTCCTGCTGCAACAGGCCGATGGCGGCAGCGACATCGGCCGGCTGACCGACAGCTTCCATCTCAACCTCACGGCCTTCGGCCTGCTCAGCTTCGCCGTCGGCGCCTTCATCGTCCACGGTGCGATCGGCCTTGCCTTCGAGCAGCGGCGCGGCACGGTGCGCACGCTGCGCGCGCTCGGCGTGCCGCTGCGGCGGATCATGGCGCTGACCGTCGCGGAACTGTTGCTGCTGGCCGCGATCGCCGGGTCGATCGGTGTCCTGCTCGGCTATCTCGTCGCCTCGCTGCTGCTGCCGGATGTATCCTCCTCCCTGCAGAGCCTGTATGGAACGGCGGTGGCCAGCCGGCTGCAGATCCGCCCGCAATGGTGGCTGGCAGGGCTGGGCATGGCACTGGCCGGGACCCTGACCGCCGCTTCCGGCGCGCTGTGGCGGCTGGCGCACATGCCGGTGCTCGCCGGCGCCGGCGGCCGGGCCTGGGCCCTGGCTTCGGTCCGCTCGAACCGGCGGCAGGCCGCCCTTGCCGTGCTGCTGCTCCTGGTCGCAGCCTTCACGGGCTCCTTCGGCCGCGGACTGATTGCCGGCTTCGCCCTGCTTGCCTGCTTCATGCTCGGTGCCGCGCTGCTGTTGCCCGCCGGTCTCGACCTTCTGCTGCGCGGCGGCGCCCGTCTGGCGCGGCGGCCGATGGCGCAATGGTTCTGGGCCGACGCCAGGCAACAGCTCCCGGGCCTCGGCCTCGCCCTGATGTCGCTGCTGCTGGCCATGGCGGCCAATGTCGGCGTTTCCACCATGGTGTCGAGCTTCCGCCTGACCTTTGCCGGCTTTCTCGACCAGCGCCTCGCCGCCGAACTCTATGTCGATGCCGCCGGGGTGCAGGACGGCGACAGACTGGCGCGGTTTCTCGACGAACGGGCCGCGGAGGTGCTGCCCGGCCTGTCCGCCGAGGCGAGGCTGGCGGGCCTGCCTGGCGTCATCGACGGCGTACGTGTCGGCAGGACGCATCGCGAGAACTGGCGATTGCTCGATGCCGCGCCGGGAGCGTGGGATGCCGTGGCGGCGAGCAAGGGCGTCATCATCAACGAGCAGCTGGCCCGGCGCGCGCGGCTTTCGGTCGGCGACGGGCTGGCGCTGGCGCCACAACTGACGCTGCCGGTTGCGGGCATTGCCGGCGACTATGGCAATCCGGCAGGCAAGGCGATGATTTCCGAAGAACTGTTTCGCAGCCTATTCCCCGGGATCGCACCCATGCGGTTCGGTCTGCGCACGGAGAACCCCGCGGCGATGCGGGACGCGCTGATCCGTGAGGCTGGCGTGCCGGAAGAGAATATTGTCGACCAGGCGGCCGTGAAGGCGGCCTCCATGTCGATCTTCGAGCGAACCTTCGCGGTGACGGCGGCGTTGAACGTGCTGACGCTCGCGGTCGCCGCGATTGCGATCCTGATGAGCCTGCTGACGCTCGCGGCGATGCGGCTGCCGCAGCTGGCGCCGGTCTGGGCAATCGGCACGACGCAGCGGCGACTGGCCGGGCTGGAGATCTTGCGCGCCATGATGCTCGCCGCCGCCGTATCGGTCCTCGCTGTCCCGCTGGGCCTCGCATTGGCCTGGGTGCTGCTGGCCATCATCAATGTGGAGGCATTCGGGTGGCGCCTGCCCATGTTCCTGTTCCCGTACGACTATGCCGGACTGCTCGCCCTGGCGCTGGCGGCGGCGCTGATCGCGGCATGCTGGCCGGCCCTTCGGCTTGCCCGCATGCGGCCAGCGGCGCTGCTGAGGATCTTCGCCCATGAGCGCTAGGCTTGCCGCCCTCGCCCTGTTCCTTGCCCTTGCCCTCGCCGGAGCCTTCGCCCAGGGCTTTGCCGGGCTCGGCGCCGATGCGGACGGGTATGCACTGCCGCGCCCGGGCGAGGCTATCGTCTTTCCGCGCGATGACGGCGCCCATCCGGATTTCCGCGTCGAATGGTGGTATGTGACCGCCAATCTCTCGGCGGCGGACGGGACGGAATACGGTTTGCAGTGGACCCTGTTCCGGACGGCCCTGGATCCGTCGGGCGACGACGCTGCCCAGGTCTGGATCGGTCATGCCGCCGTCACCGCCAGCGACCTGCATCTCGCCACCGAGCGCATGGCACGCGGCGGCACCGGACAGGCGGGGGTGGCAATCGAACCGTTCTCGGCCTGGATCGACGAATGGGTCTTTCGCGACGAGGCTTCGGGACGGCAGCGGCTTTTCGCATCCGGACCGGAATTTGCCTTCGATGTCACGCTGCAGCAGGCGGGACCGCCGGTATTGCACGGGGAGGGCGGTTATTCGGTGAAGTCGGCGCTGGGTCAGGCGAGCCACTACTATTCCCGGCCCTTCCTCGCGGCGAGAGGCGTGTTGCGCCTGCCGGGCAGGACGGCAACAGTCGAGGGGACGGCATGGCTCGACCGCGAATGGTCGTCGCAGCCGCTGGCGCCGGATCAGTCCGGCTGGGACTGGTTCTCGCTGAACTTCGACAGCGGCGAGAAGCTGATGGCATTCCGGCTCCGCAGCGATGCGGGCACAGGTTTCACCTCGGCAAGCTGGATCCTGCCGGATGGCCGGGTGCGCACCTATGGCGAGGGCGAATTGTCGGCCGTGCCGCTGTCGACGAGCCGGGTGGCAGGTCGGGAGATCCCGACGCGCTGGCGGCTCACCCTGCCGGCCGAATCGCTGGATGTGGAGATCGAGGCGCTCAATCCGCAGGCCTGGATGGACCTCTCCATTCCCTATTGGGAAGGCCCGGTGCGGACAAGCGGCACGCATCGCGGCCGCGGCTATCTGGAGATGACCGGCTACCGGCCGTGAGCGCAGGCCCGGATCACCTTCTCCGCCACTTCGCGGCACAGCGCCTCGTCGACGGGGCTGCGCTCCGTCCGCGACCGCATGAGACAGGCTTCCGAGCGCAGGATGATCCCATCCTCGAGGACGCGCAGATGATTGGCGCGCAGGGTCGATCCGGTAGTGGTGATGTCGACGATGATGTCGGCGAGGCCCGCGGCCGGCGCACCCTCCGTGGCGCCGAGGCTCTCGACGATGCGGTAGACCTGGATGCCGTGCTGGGCGGAGAAGAACTGCTGCGTCA
>CAYLSN010000147.1:0-5842 GCA_964386015.1 uncultured Rhizobiaceae bacterium
CGGTCACCATATGGTGGAGGCCCGAGCCGTCGTCCGTGTCGCCGATATACATGCCCGGGCGCTTGCGCACCGCATCGAGGCCTTTGAGAACCTTGATGGAATCGGCGCCATATTCGCTCGAGGCGCCCGGGATTGTCGCTGGCGTTTCAGTCATCGGATTCCGCTTTTCTGTCGCAGGGAGGCCGCGCAGGAGCGGCCGGCGAATCATGCTTGGAAGTTATCTGCAATATAGGCATCCTGCCCCGGTTTTTCCATTACAAACGCCCTTGCCGCGGCCCTTCCCACGCCCGGGGCACGTGAACGGGCCAGCGCCGGGGCAGGACCGCGACCAGGTCGAAGCGGACCGAGAGACGCGCATGGTCGCAGCGGCGCGCCAGCCAATGGTCCGCCGCGGCCTCGATACGCCGTTCCGCCGCGGGGGTGACCGCCAGCATCGCCTCGGCAAGAGTAGCGCGGCACTTGACCTCGACCATGGCCACCACATCGCCGCGCCGGGCGATCAGATCGATCTCGCCGCCGGGGGCACGGTAGCGGCGGGCAAGGATGCGGTAGCCCTTGACGAGCAGCGCAAGGCCCGCCAGCCACTCGCCCCGGTGACCGAGACGAAAGGCGCGGCGGCGGCTGGCAAGGTCACGCATCCCCCGGGCCTTCCGTTCCGCCTTCCGTTCCGCCATTCATTCCCCCTTCCCTTCCTGCGCCGGTCGTTGCAGCAGACGCAGATAGAGTTCGCGGCGGGAGAGCCCGGTCAGCCTCGCCGCCTCCGCCGCCGCCCTTGACGCGGTCATTTCTCCGGCCAGCCGGCGCAGCAGGAGATCGACATCCAGATCCTGCCGCACCGTGACCGGCGGGCCGACAACGACCACGATCTCGCCCTTCGGCTCCGGCGCGTCGCGGTAGAAGCCGGCCAGCTCCTCCAGCCGCCCTCGCCGGAACTCCTCGAAATGCTTGGTCAGCTCCCGCGCCACCGCCGCCTCCCGCGCCGGACCCAGCACTTCGGCCATGTCGACCAGGCTCTGCGCGAGCCGGCGGGGCGATTCGTAGAAAACGAGGGTCGCGGCAATGGGCGCCACTTCCTCCAGCCTCCTCCGGCGCGCGGCGCCGCGCGGCGGCAGGAACCCGCCGAAATGGAAACTGTCCGTCGGCAGGCCCGCTCCGGCCAGCGCCGCGAGGATCGCCGAAGCACCGGGAACCGGAACGATGGCGAAGCCTTCCGCGATCGCCCGCCGCACCAGGCGATAGCCCGGGTCGGAAACCAGCGGCGTCCCCGCGTCGGAGATCAGCGCCACGCTCCTGCCTTCGGCAAGCGCGGCGACCAGGCGCGGTTCCGCCGCCTCCGCATTGTGGTCGTGATAGGCGACGGGGCGGGTGGCGATGCCGTACCGGTCCAGCAGCACGCGGGAGACCCGCGTGTCTTCCGCGGCGATCATCTCGGCGGCCGCCAGCACCTGCAGGGCGCGCAGGGTGATGTCGCCGAGGTTGCCGATCGGGGTCGACACGATGTACAGGCCCGGTTGCAGCGGCGGAGCTTCCACCGTATGCCCTAGCAATGTGAACTTGCGCGAATGCTGCATGTCGAACGCCGCGGTTGGGATGCCATGGGCTTCTTTGACATGGGCGGGCGCCGGTTGCAAAATCCAAACGCCATGCCGCCAGGAGCCGGAAATGAGTCTCTCGATTGCCGACCTTGCCCGCAGATTCGCCCTGCCCGCATGCGTTTCGCTTCTGCTGGCGGCCTGCCAGGCGACGCAGATGGCCGAGCCGGATACGGCTCCGGCCGAGACCGTATCCGCCCAGCTTCCGCCGGCGCAGGGCGAGGTCCTCGGCAGCGGAGCGGTACGGGTCGCGCTGCTGCTGCCGGTCTCGGCTCCCGGCAATGCCGCCGTCATCGCCGGCGAGCTCCGCAATTCCGCCGTCCTGGCGATGGAGGACGGCGCCTCCGCCATGCTGCAGCTCGTCATCAAGGATACTGCCGGTACGCCGGAAGGAGCGGCCAACGCCGCCAGCGAGGCGCTCGCCGAGCAGGCGGCCGTGGTGCTGGGGCCGCTCTTTGCCAATGGCGTCACAGCCGCGGCCGAAGTCCTGCAGCGGGGCCGCAAGCTGATGATCGCCTATTCCACCGATTCCAAGGTAGCGCGCCCCGGCGTCTACCTCGCCTCCTATCTGCCGCAGGGGATCATCGACCGCACCGCCGCCTATGCCGTCAATGCCGGGCTGCGCAACATGGTGGCGCTGCTGCCGAACGGGCCGATCGGCGACCTTGCCGAAAGCCAGTTGCGCCAGACCCTGATGCAGCATGGCGGGCAGCTTCTGGCCGTCGCGCGCTACGACTATACGGATGTCTCTGTCGAGATGGCGATCGCGGAAATCGCCCCGCATGTTCCCGGCGCCGATGCGATCTTCATCCCCGATGGCGGCAATACGCCGGGCGCGATCGCCACCACCATGCAACGCCGGGGCATCGATCTTGCCGGCAAGAAGTTCCTCGGCACCGGTCAGTGGGCCGGCGCCGATCTTGGCAATCCCGCGCTCCAGGGCGCCTGGCTGGCGGATGCCGATCATGCCTCGACGTCGGCCTTCAATGCCAAGTATTCCGCCCGATACGGCACCACGCCTTCGGCAGTCGCGCCGGTCGCCTACGATACGGTCTCGCTTCTCGCCGGCATTGCACGCCAGCGCGGCATTGCCGGCCTCACCTCCGCCGCGATCGAAGCGCCGACCGGCTTTTCCGGCTATACCGGCGTCTTCCGCTTCCGCCCGGACGGCACCAACGAGCGCGGCCTTGCCATCTACGAGGTACGCGGAGGCCAGCTGCACCTCATCGATCCGGCGCCGACCAGTTTCCGCAGCGCCAGCTGATCGGCCTGCGCCCGCCCCGGATCTGCCAAGCCTCCGTGCAAGCCCGGCTTCCTGCCCCTGCCCGGCTTCACCTGTGCCAGGCGGACCGGCACGCTTGAGCGGCGCACCGTGTCGTCACCCTACCCGCTTCCCGAGACAAGCCGGGAAATGGACAGCCAGTCGGCTCCCGAACCGGACGGCGACGATGCCCCCGCGCCGCCGGCCCGACCCGATACTTTATGACCCGTTGCCTGAATTGGACGGAACAGAGACCAGTTTCGGCCCTTTCGGCGACTGCTGGATGTTACTGACCTTCACCGGCTGCTGATCTTTGACAACCTGCACCGTTTGTTTCAGTTGCACAGGCTTACTGGTCTTCCCTCCTCCGAAAAGCCTGGACAGGGAAGCCCCGAGCTTGCGCAGGAATGACGGCATCCTGAGCTTGAAGGTGAAGGTGAACTTGCGCTTCTTTGTCACCTTCGGTGGTGGAGGGGTCTGCTTGTTGTCTATTTTGTTGCTGTTGACAATATTGATGTTCTTGGTCTGATCACCCCCGCTTGGCGTTGGTTTACGTAATTCCCCTGTAAATAGCTCTATACGTGAGAGATCGGCCTTAAGCGGCGCCCCACACTCCTTTAATTGATTTCCTGTTCTCGCAATCTCCATATCTTGGATCATTAGCATGTTTGTAAAATCTTGTCCTCTGTCGAGGAACTCTGGCACCGTATCGCGTGGCCCTCCAAAAGCAACACCTTCTGCATTCGTTCGCGCCGTCAGATCGTTGAGGTTCCAACCATGCAACGCCTTCTTTGCAGATTTCTGTACAGTGTGCACCTCCTCGAGAAGAGTCTTTACCTCCCCATTCAAATCGCGGTCCATGTGCGTCGCGATCCTCAAGAGAAACGGAGATACATGGAAGCCCAGTCGAAATTCCTGTATCGACTTACCCTTGTACAGATTCTCCAGATCCTTGCTGGCTTTGATCCTCTTTTCTTTTATGTCGTAGTAAATCTCCAGCTTCTGCTCTCTCGTGCAATTCTCATATTTCGCAGGGTTACAATCTGTACCGCCAATATCCTTTGCAAAAGATTTTTTTACTTCAAGTCCCTCCTTGTTCACTTTAACCAATTCGTCAACTTTCTTCCTCATATCAGAGACCAGGCTCTTGCTTTTCGTAACCTCCTCCTTGACCAGGTTCCTGGCAGAGTCGATCGAACGCTCGACAAGCTGGGAACTGCTCAGGATCTTCTTCTGGATCTCCTGCAGCGCCGCTTGCTTTGCCTGAAGCTCCATGCCTTCGTGGAATGTCTTCTGGTAGCGCGGGTCGCTGGTGTAGTCCTCCTTGACCTTTTCCTCGCTGTTCTGGACTTCTGTATTGCTGCTTGGGTTTTCTGTTTTGCTGCTTGGGTCTTTATTATTGTTACGGCGGTCTATTATCTTGTCACTAAAATCTTTGTTTTTGTATGAATATTCTGCCTTCAAGTCTCCAAACGTGCGCTGCACACGTTTGAAATCATTCTCTACCGAGATTTCCAGGTCGCTGACCTGCTGCAGGAACTGCGGCCATTGATCTTGTGGTATCTTATTGAGATTTTTCGTGAGCTTCGACAGCTCCTGCGACGACATTTCCTTGAGAGGCGGCATCTGCCCCTTTTTCTGCTGTACGGAAATTGAAGTATTGTACGTGACATTGGTCGACGTCACGGTCGGTTGCGATACGTTTGAAGCACCCATTTTCTTCTCCCCGGTTGCCATGGTCGAGGTTGACTTTCCTCACGTTCCCCGATGGCATGCCCGGGAAAATGCCGCTATGCTGAACGGCACTCTTGGCGAAAACTCCGAAAAAAATCCTCAGAGCCGAGGCGCATCGACCCGGGGCAACAGGATGCGTCCACGTCCCGGGAAAAGCCCTAAAATCCTGCTAGACCGTAGAAATCTCTGATGACCCACCAGGCCTCGTCGGCCGTGTCGACGCGGGTGAGGAGGTCGCCGTCGCCAGGCGAAATGGTTCCCTGCTCCTCGAGATAGGCGAAATTGACGACCTTCTCCCAGAACTCCTTGCCGAAGAGCAGCAGCGGCACCCGCTCCATGCGGCCGGTCTGGATGAGGGTGAGCGATTCGAACAGCTCATCCATGGTGCCGAATCCGCCGGGAAAGATGGCGATGGCCTTCGCCCGCATGAGGAAGTGCATCTTGCGGATGGCGAAATAGTGGAAGTTGAAGCAGAGTTCGGGCGTGACGTAGCGGTTCGGAGCCTGCTCGTGCGGCAGGACGATGCTGAGGCCGATGGACGGGGCGCCGACATCGGCGGCGCCGCGATTGCCGGCCTCCATGACCCCGGGTCCGCCGCCGGTCACGATGACGAATTCGCGGTGGTAGCTCTGCGCCGAATATTGCGAGCACAGCCGGGCAAAACGGCGCGCCTCGTCGTAATAGCGCGAATTCGCCGCCAGGTTCCTTTCCTGCTCCTTGTTGCGCGCCGCCCACGGCACGCCGCCCGGCTCGGGGATCCTGGCGCCGCCGAACAGGACGACGGTCGAGCGAATGCCGCGCTCGGCGAGGCGCATCTCCGTCTTCAGGAGCTCGAGCTGCAGGCGCACGGGCCGCAGCTCGCGCTGGGTCATGAAATCGGGATCGTCCCAGGCGAGCCGGTATTGCGGAGACCGGGTCTGGGGCGTGTCCGGTACGTCCCGCGCCCGGCGCAGGTCTTCGTCGGAATGCGGCAGCGGCGTCCAGCCGTTCTCGTCCAGTGGGTTCATCCTCTCTCCGTCCATGCAAGCCGGGGGCAGCGGGCCGATTGACCCGCGCATGCGCATGACATAGGTTCCGCGCAAATTCCCGCCAAGCTTCATACTGCATGTTTTCAGAGGAACAAGCCATGTCGAACCGCAGCGCCTCCGAACTGGAACGGATCATCGAGGAGGCCTTCGAGGCAAGGGAGACGATCGGTACCGACACGGGCGGGCTGGTGCGCGAGGCGGTGGAGGAAGCCCTGCAGCTGCTCGAC
>CAYLSN010000147.1:5852-6091 GCA_964386015.1 uncultured Rhizobiaceae bacterium
AGCGCAGCGCCGACGGCGTCTGGAAAGTCAATCAGTGGCTGAAGAAGGCGGTGCTGCTGTCCTTCCGCCTCAATCCGATGGCCGAGATCGGCGGCGGCCCGGGCGGGGCCTCCTGGTGGGACAAGGTGCCGTCCAAATTTGCCGGCTGGGGTCCGGCCGAGTTCGAGCGCGCCGGCTTCCGCGCCGTGCCGGGCGCCATCGTGCGGCATTCGGCCCATATCGCGCCCGGCGCGATCCTG
>CAYLSN010000148.1:0-6063 GCA_964386015.1 uncultured Rhizobiaceae bacterium
TCAGCCGACCTCTTTCAGTGCAAGCTCGAGATTGTTCAGTTTGGTCCGGAGGGACGTGTCGATCTGGCGCGATCCGATGCGGACGATCAGGCCGCCGAGCAGGGACGGATCGACCCGGGTCTGGAGGGTCACTTCCTTGCCCGCCACGGACCGCAGCGTCGCGGCGAGTTCATTTTGCTCCGCCGGGCCGAGCGCATGCGCGGAAACGACCTCGGCCGTCACCTCGCCGCGGGCCCTGGCCGCGATCTCGCGATAGGCGCGGATCATCGCCGGCACGGCAAACAGCCGCCGGTTGCGCGCGACGACGCGCAGGAAATTGCCGGAAAGGCCGGAAAGCCCGGCACGATCGGCGATGGCCGAAATCGCCCTGAGCTGATCCTCGGCAGAAAAGACCGGGCTCGAGATGAGCCTCTGCAGATCCGGAGTCGAGTCGATCAGCTGCTGCAGGCCGGCGAGATCGGCCTCGACCTGGCCGACGGCGCCGGATTCTTCGGCCAGCTCGAAGAGCGATTGTGCATATCGCTCCGCAACACCGGATATGAGCGAGGAGGACTGGGCCACTTCTCTTCCATCTCTGCTGCAGGTCGCCGGTTTCGCGGGCGATCACACCCTTGCGGAAATCCTGGACCCCGGTTGATTCTGATTGGCGGAGGCACACGCAAGACGATGGCCTCCCGCCGAAAGCCGAATGCCCTCTAACACAGGCCCTGCGGAGTCGCAACCGCATCCGGACAACCGATCTGGGCAGGATTGTCGCATCGGGCGCGAGCGCGCGCGACTCCGCGCGACTCAGGGAATATGGCCGAACACATAGGCCATCGGCGCCGCCGCGAAACCGGCCGCGGCGATGGCCGCCAGCCAGTGCCCCGGCCTGCGCCAGGCGCCGCGCGGAAGGCCGAGGCACAGTGCCATCGCCGTCATCGCCCAGGCGGCCCCGAGCGCGATGTGCAGCATTGGCTGATCGAGCAGGATCGACGACAGCCCGAGGCCGAGCGCGAATCCACCCGCCAGGGCGGCGCAAAGCTGTGGAAAGCTGCCCTGCAACCGGATGAATAGCGGAATCAGCACGAGACAGGCGCCGATGCCCGCCGCCGCGAGCCCCGAGACCAGGGCCAGCCACGCACCGGTGCTGGCCGGCGAAGGAAGGACGAATTCCATTCTGCTCCTACCTCGACGGCGGCACGCCGCAATCTCCGGAAAAGCCGACCTGTCTCTGCGAAAGCCCGCGACTTGCGACGAGCGTTCCCTCGAATTTCACGTACACGGTCTGGCCCTGGCTGCTTTGCCGGCTTTCCCGCGGCGTCATCGTCAGCCGCACCTCCGCCGGCGCTTCGCCGAATGTCCGGTAGTGCCGCACCTCGCGTCCCTCGCCCAGGCTTCGCTCCACGAGCTGCAGTTCGCGCAGCAGACCGTCGATTCGCATGTAGCCACGTTCGATCGAGATGGAATCGTCGGAAACCAGCTCCGTGACGAAAAGATAGGAGTCCGGCGGAGCCTCCGCCCCGATTCGGGCAAAGGCGCAATGGGCATCGGCGCGGCGCCAGGAGACCTCGCCGATCACGGGCGCATCCGCCCGCGCCGGGCCGGCCAGTGCCGGAACGAGCACGGGAATCAACAGGGCGGCGAACAGAGTGAGCCGGTTCATGGCGTCATGCAGACATGGAGCGGCAAAATTGTAAAGTCCGCCTAGAGGAAGCTCTGCGGGTCGACGTCGATCTGCACGTGCAGGCTGGACCGGGGCTGGGGCGCGCGCGCCAGCATGCTGCGCAGGAAGGCCTGCATGTCGGCGCGCCGGCTCCCCTTGAGCAGGAGGCGGAAGCGGTGGCGGCCGCGCACCATTGCCAGCGGCGCTTCCGCCGGGCCGAAGATCTCGATCTCCCCTGCCTGTGGGGCGGCGGCGCGCAGGCGGCGCGAATGTCCCTCCGCCTCGGCCCGGTCCGTCCCGCTGACGATGATGGCGGCCAGCCGGCCGAATGGCGGCAGACCGGCGCGCTGCCGCTCGGCGATCTCCCGCTCGTAGAAGGCGTCGCGGTCGCCGGAGACGATCGCCCGGATCACGGGATGGTCGGGCTGCCATGTCTGGATCAGGCCCAGGCTCCTGTGCCCTGCCCTTCCCGCCCGGCCGGTCACCTGCGACAGAAGCTGGAAGGTACGCTCGGCGGCGCGCATGTCGCCGCTGGACAGCCCCAGATCCGCATCCAGCACGCCGACCAGCGTCAGGCCGGGAAAATTGTGCCCCTTGGCGACGAGCTGCGTGCCGATGACGAGGTCGACGTCGCCGCGCTCGATCGCCTCCAGCTCCAGCCGCAGCCGCGCCACCCCGCCGAGCAGATCGGAGGACATGACAAGGATGCGTGCCTCGGGAAAGCGGTCCACCGCCTCCTCCGCGATCCGCTCCACTCCCGGGCCGCACGCGGCAAGCTGGTCCGCCGTGCCGCATTCGGGGCATTGTTCCGGGCGCGGCTGCTGGTGTCCGCAATGATGGCACACCAGCTGGCCGCGGAAACGGTGCTCGACCAGCCAGCTCGAGCAGTGCGGGCAGCGGAACCTGTAGCCGCAGACCCGGCAGAGCGTCAGGGGGGCATAGCCGCGCCGGTTCAGGAAAAGAAGCGCCTGCTGCCCGGCTGCCAGTGTCTCCTGCACGCGCTCGGCAAGCACGGGCGACAGGAAGCGGCCCCGCTCCGGCGGATGCCGGCGCATGTCGATGGCGGCAAGATCGGGCAGCAGGGCATCGCCGTACCGGCCAGGCAGGGCGATTCTCCGGTAGCGCCCCTGATCCGCATTGACCCGGCTTTCCACCGAGGGCGTCGCCGATGCCAGCACGACGGCGCAATCGCCGATCCGGGCGCGTACCACGGCCATGTCACGCGCGTGGTAGCTTGTCCTTTCCTCCTGCTTGTAGGCCGGATCGTGCTCCTCGTCGACAATGATGAGGCCAAGCTCGCGAAATGGCAGGAACAGCGCCGAGCGTGCCCCCGCCACCACCCGCACCCGGCCCTCGGCCACCTGACGCCAGACGCGCTGGCGCTGGCGCGGCGCAAGTTCGGAATGCCACTCCGCCGGCCTTGCTCCGAACCGCTTCTCGAACCGCTCGAGAAATGCCTGGGTCAGCGCGATTTCCGGCAGCAGGATCAGCACCTGTCCACCGCGGCGCAGGGCCGCCGCCACGGCCTCGAAATAGGTTTCCGTCTTGCCCGATCCCGTGACGCCGTCGAGCAGGAAGGCTGCATAGCCGCCCCGGGAAATCGCCTCGGTCAGGACTGAGGCCGCCTCTGCCTGCGCGGGCGAAAGCTCGGGGCGGTGGCGCTCCGGCTGCGGCTCCGGCGTGACCGGTGGCGGCGGGATCGCGACTGGCGAAAGGCACCCCTGCGCGATCAGCCCGTCGACGACGCCGATCGACACGCCAGCCGCATGGGCAAGGCCGGTGCGCGTCCAGGCGAGGCCGTCCGCAGCCAGTTCCAGCACGCGCCGGCGCGCCGGGGTCAACCGCTCGGGAGCCGCTCCGGACAGGCGGATTCCCGCCACGGGAGGCTCCGGCTCGAGAGCCGCCGGCACGCGCAGCGCCATGCGCGCCACCAGTCCCGGCGGCGTCAGCGTGTAGTCCGCCACCCAGGCCAGGAAACGCCGCATGGCGTCATCCAGCGGCGGGCAATCGAACCGGCGGCGCACCTGCTTCAGCTTCTCCGGTGCGACCGGACCCGCCCCGCCGTCCCAGACCAGGCCGATCACCGATCTGGTTCCGAGCGGTACCTCGACGACATCGCCGGGATGCAGTTCCATCCCTTCCGGAACCTTGTAGCTGTAGGGCCCCGGCGCGGGAGTCGGCACCAGGACCGGCACGCAATCCGGCCCTTTTCCCTCTGGCGGCGAATCTGTCTTCATCGGGCGTGACCTTGCCCGGTTATTCCGCTAAGGGGAAGCAACTTGCCAGACAGAGGAACGGACATGAAATTCTTTCTCGATACCGCCGATGTCAACGAGATCCGCGAGCTCGCTGCCACCGGCCTGGTCGACGGGGTCACGACCAACCCGTCCCTGATCCTGAAATCCGGACGCAACATCGCCGAGGTCACGAAGGAGATCTGCGACATCGTGCCCGGTCCGGTCTCGGCGGAGGTCACCGCTACCGACTATGCGGAGATGCTGCGCGAGGGCAAGGCGCTGGCAAAGATCGCCAGTAATATCTGCATCAAGCTGCCGCTGACGATGGACGGCCTGCGCGCCTGCAAGGCGCTGACCTCCGAGGGCTACAAGACCAATGTGACGCTGTGCTTCTCCGCCAATCAGGCCCTGCTCGCCGCCAAGGCTGGCGCGACCTTCGTCTCGCCCTTCATCGGCAGGCTCGACGACATCGGCGCCAACGGCATGGAGCTGATCGGCGAGATCCGCACGATCTTCGACAATTACGACTACCGCACGGAAATCCTCGCGGCGTCCATCCGGACGGTCAATCACGTCAAGGATGCGGCACTGCTCGGCGCCGACGTCGCAACCATGCCGCCTTCCATCCTGCGCGCCATGGTCAAGCACCCGCTTACCGACAAGGGGCTGGAAGCCTTCCTCGCCGATTGGGCGAAAACGGGGCAGAAGATCGCCTAGAACCTTTCCTGATCAAGGAACATGCCGGGGCAGGCAGGGAAACCATGCCTGCCCTTTGCTACCTGCCGAGCCTGGCGACTTCCTGCGCCAGCGCCAGGCGCAGCATTTCCGCCAGTTCGCGCGCGGCTCGGTTCTCGGCGTCCCGCACCGCACGGACATTGGCGAATTCCTGCCGCATGCGGTCGTAGGACGCCTGCGCAACCCTGCGGCCGCTGGCGACGGTTTCGCCGCTGGCGGCATCGCGCAGGCGCCAGTTGGCGGACAGGATCACCGTGCCGGCCGACGGCTCGTTATCCTTGCCGATCTGGATCAGCGCCGTTTCCGATACGCGGCTGTGCACGTCGAGATCCAGCTTCCAGGCCGGCGACGCCGGCTGTCCGGCGCCGCCGCCGAGCAGGAAGATGAGATGATTGCGAACTTCCAGCGCCTGGCGCGTATCGACCGGCGAGACGTGAATCGCCGATAGCTGGCTGGAGACCGGTCCCGCCGGCCCGCCGCCATGCAGAGGCTGGACGGTACAGGCCGCCAGGCCGGCCAGCAGGAAACCGGCTGCGGCTGCAATCAGGCTTCGCCGAAGGTCAGGCCACGACATTGACGATCCTCTGCGGCACGATGATCACCTTGCGCGGAGGCTTGCCGCCCAATGCCGACTTGACGAAATCGAGCGCCAGAACCGCCTCTTCGACCGTAACTTGATCCGCGTCGCGCCCGATTGTCAATTCGCCGCGCTTCTTGCCGTTGATCTGCACCGGCAGGACGATGCGGTCGTCGGCCACCAGAGCGGGGTCGAACTTCGGCCACGAGGCCGCCGCAACAAGCCCTTCGCCGCCGAGCGCCGCCCAGCATTCCTCGGCCAGATGCGGCATGACCGGGGCGAAAAGCTGGACCAGGATCTCGAGGCTCCGGCGGCAGGCGGCGAGCTGCCCGGGGGACTCGGCCTTGTCAATCAGCGGCGCCAGAATATTCACCAGTTCGTGCACATGCGCGATCGCCTTGTTGAAGGCCAGACGCTCGAAATCCTCGCCGACCGTCTTCAGCGCCTTGTGCGTGGCACGCAGCATGGCCAGGGAGATCTCGTCGTCGCCGGGCGTGCCGCGGGCGTCGCGGCACCGCTCCGCCGCGCCGGCGACAAGCCGCCACAGCCGCTGCACGAACCGATGCGCCCCTTCCGCCCCGCGGTCCGTCCACTCGACATCCCGTTCCGGCGGCGAATCGGAAAGCATGAACCAGCGCGCCGTATCGGCGCCGTAGCTGGCGGTGATTTCCTCCGGCCCGATCGTGTTGCGCTTCGACTTGGACATCTTCTCCAGCGCGCCGATCGTCACTTCCTCGCCGCTGTCGATGCGGTAGGCCTTGCGGGAGGCGCCATGTCCCTCGATCCGCACTTCGGACGGGTCCAGCCACGATCCGTCGGCGGCGCGATAGGTCTCGTGCACCACCATGCCCTGCGTGAACAGGCCCTTG
>CAYLSN010000149.1:0-5963 GCA_964386015.1 uncultured Rhizobiaceae bacterium
GAGCAGGCGGCGGCGACCATCCAGCGTCACAAGACCGCGGCGCCATCCGAAGGGATCCAGCCCTAGTCAGAGACAGCCTTTTTCGAAGGTGGTTGAAGTCCATTCCCAGGTGAGAACAAGGCGGAACTGATGTCGGAACCTGCAATTGCCCGGATAGGCCTGTTCTCGAACAGCAGCGACTTCTGCAAGAATGTCGCCGCCAGCCTGTCGGCGGTGCCGCATTGCCAGATCGTGGTCAACCGCTCGGAGGATATTCTCTTCGGCCTCGACACGACCAAGTACGACCTGATCATTCTCGATCTCGGCGACGGCACGCTTCTCGACGATGCGCGGCTGCAGACGGTCCGCCATCGCAACCGCATGGTTCCGCTGATCGTCGTGTCGCCGCCGCTTCCAGCCGATCGCGCCCGCGCCATCGTCCAGCTCAAGGCGGACGACTGGCTGCAGCATCCGCTGGCGGACAACATGCTGCTGGAGACGGTGTTCAACCAGCTTGGCGGCGGCCGCATCGCCCGGTGCGAAGTCTATGGCTTCATGGGCTCGATCGGCAGTCCCGGCACGACGCTGCTGGCAATGTCCGTGGCGGACCTGCTGGCGCAGGAGCTGGCGCAGAAGAATGGCGGCGACGTCTGCCTGATCGATCTGGATTTTGCATCGGGCTCCTGCGGCGCTTATCTCGACCTGTCCAGCGACTTCGATTTCGACACCATCTTCATGGCGCCGGAACGCATCGACCTGGAGATGCTGGAACAGATCTGCCACAAGGTGAACGACCGGCTGGAAGTGTTCTCGATCCGCCGCCCGGATTTCCTGCTCGTGCCGAACCAGGCGGAATTCGTGCTGCGCCTGCTGGACATCGCATCCTACCGCTTCGGGGCCCTGGTGCTGGACATGCCGTCCTATCCGACCGCCTGGGTGGCGGGGATCATGGCCGAGGTCGACCGGATGGTGGTCGTTTCCGAATCGACCATTCCCTGCCTGCGCGCCGCCCGGCAGCGCCGGGACTTTGTCAATGGCCATCGCCAGTCCGAAAAGGGCGTCTATGTCGCGGTGAACCGGGAGAAGCCGGGAATGCTGTCGCGGGAACTGACGCGTTCGGACATGAAGCGCGTGATCGGCGGCGAGATCACGGCCTTTCTGCCCGAGGACCGTGCCACCATGACGGAATCGCTGAACCAGGGCGCGATCCCTTCGCGCCTGCGGCCGCGCTCCAGATATGCCCGCCGGGCACGGGAGCTGCTGTCGCAATTGAGGCGTGTCGAATGATGCGTGCCTTTCTGCCGAGCCGGATCCTTGTGCTCGCGAGGCGCCGGCTGAGGCGCTTCCGTGCCGACGAAGACGGCGTGGTACTCATCGCCACGACCATCCTCGCGCCGCTGCTCCTCGTGATGCTGGCCTTCGCGGTGGAAATGGGCTCGGCCTTCTCCATGCGCGCCGAACAGCAGCGCGCCGCCGATATTGCCGCCTTTTCCGGCGCGCGCATGTCCGCGAGAGGTTCCGCGGAAGCTGCCTTGCAGCATGCCGCCGCCATTGCCGCGCTCAATAGCCCCGCCGCCTCCGACCGGCTGGTGACCAGCACGACCGTCGACGATCAGGGCGCGGTGCTCGCCATGGTCGAGCGCGTCTATCCCTTGCAGATCGCCAGGCTCGCCGGGCTCGGCGACAGCCTCACCATTCGCGCCGAGGCCATTGCCGCCTCGGTCAGCGCCGGCATGTCATGCATCATGGCGCTCAACCCGGGTGGCGCAGGCGTGATGCTCACCGGCGGCACCTCGATCCTCGCCAATGATTGCGAGGTCAGCTCCAATCATGGCGTGTCGGTGCCTTGCGGGACCTATATCCGCGCCGACGCCGTTACCTATAATGGCAGCGAGCCGGTGATCGGCTGCGGCGGCATCACGACGCCCGAAGGCGCGGTTGCGCCGCTGCGCCAGATGAGTCTCACCGATCCGCTGGCGGAACATGAAGGCATTGCCGGGCTTGAGTCGCTGCGGATTGCCGCGGCGGAACTGGCGGGGCCGGAAGCGCCTTCTGGCGCCGATATCCAGTTAAATTGGAATCCAGCGAGCCCGCCTGTCCTACCGGCAGGTTGCGTGGCTAACGGGTTCTCGGGCAACAAATGGACGCTCACTTGCGCAGAGCGGGCCGAGCCCTATGAGTTTGGTGACCTGATTGTCCCGGGTGGTATGGGCCTGGATTTTATCTCCGGCAGCCCGGACAATACCTATCGCTTCAACAAGATAGACATTCGGAGCAGCGACGCGGTCACCTTTGGCCCGGGCAATTACGAGATTTCCGATTCCCTGAAAATTCAGGGAGACAAGCCGGTGCGCTTCGGGTCGGGAAATTTCCGCCTGGGTTCCGATCCTTCAAGGGACTTCTTCGATCTCGGCGGCGGCTCCAAGCTCTATTTCGGCGCGGCCGGAACCTTCGAAGTGGTCGGCAATATCCACAGCAAGGGCGGCAGCTGCCTTTATCTGCCTTCTGCCAGCACCCATCTTGTCCGCGGCAACCTGGTTTCCCGGGGCGGGGTCAGCCTCGGCAGCGGCCTGTGGGTCTTTGACGGCGTCGTCGATCTCGGTACCGAGGGCGGCGGCGAGGTCAATTGCGAATATGGCGCGATATCGCTGCATGCCGTCGACACCACCATCGTCCTCAATGGCAATAATAGTGGCAGCAGCACATGCGCCACCCTCTGCCTTGGCGCCGGCTATCGGAATGGCCGGATGACCGCGCCGCAATCCGGCCCGCTTGCCGGCATTGCCGTTGTCGGCCCGACCGATCACATTGCCGGGCCGGCACTCATCACTTCCGGCGCGGCCAATGCAGTGGTCGAAGGCGTCTTCTATTTCCCGCTGCATCCGATCGTGATGTCCGGCGGCGCCAGCCTCACCGATGGCACGCGCTGCATGCAGCTGATCGGGGCTGAAATCCAGGTCCTCGAGGGCGGCATGATCCGCGTGTCCAATTGCGAGGAGGTGGTGGCTTCGAACCAGCGCACAAGGCTGCTGCGCTGATGCGGTATCGCTGTTTCTTCCACTGCTGCAGGCAAGCCGCCCGCGACGAGGAAGGCGCGGTGCTGGTCGAATTTGCCATCGCCCTGCCATTGCTGCTGCTGATCATGGCCGCCTTTGCCGATTTCGGCACGATCCTGCACCAGAGGCTGCGGTTGGAGGAGGCGGTCTCTGCCGCCTCGACCTATGCGGTGATGAGCTTCGAGCGGCTGGAGGAGACCGGTCCGGCGGATTTCGCCGCGGAGCTGGCAAATCTGCTCGCGGCGACGGGCATTCGCCCGCCGGTCACGTTCGAGGTCAATGTCAATGACAGCGTCGGCCTGCGCATGACGGACGGGACGAGCACCCCGCTCGTGCTGGGCGGGGCTCCGGAAAGTTGCTACTGCCCGCAGCGCAATGGCGCCGGCTTCAGCTTCGGTCCCGAGCTTTCCTGCAATGCGGCCTGCGCGGACGGTTCGCGCGCGGGCCGCTACATCGTCATCGAAGCGGCCAGGGACTGGTCGCCCCTGTTCGCGTCCTACGGGCTGGCCGAGGGCGGCGTGATCCGGGCCTCGGCCATCGTGCCGATCCTGGAATAGGCAGAGACATGCGGCGAATCTGGTCCAGGCTGGCAGCCGATCAGGAGGGCGCCGTGCTCGTCGAGTTCGCGCTGATCCTGGTGCCGGTGCTGCTGATGTCGGTCGGGCTGGTGGAGCTTGGACGCTTCGCCTGGAATCGGGAGGCACTATCCGATATCGCCATTCGCGCGGCCCGCTGCATGGCCGTGCAATCGCCCGACTGCCGAAGCGGCGGCGAATATGATGCAGCTGCCGCCGAGGCGATGATCCTCAGCGAGGCCAGGCAGCGCTGGATCGATGTGACCGAGCTGGAAGTGGTGCTGGACAGGGACGCCCAATGCGGCGATCTGCCGGGATTTTCGCGTGTCGAACTGCGGTACCGCTATCGTCCCCGGTTCACCTTGCCGGCCGTCGCCGAAGCGCTCGGCGGCGACCTGGAAGTTTCCGCCTGTTTTCCCAACCAGGACTGAATCCGGCGGCACCGGAGAACGGATGCAGTCCCCCGCCGTCAGCCTCTCGCCGGCGGCCAGGGAGTCTCGGGGACCGGGGTCAGCGGCGGCTTGCCTTGGGCCCAGGCCAGCAGGTTGTCGATCACGAGCTGGCCCATTTCGTCGCGCGTGTGCAGGGTCGCGGAAGCAATGTGCGGCAGCAGCACGACATTCTCCATCGCCGCCAGCCGGGCGGGGACGTCCGGTTCGTTCTCGAACACGTCGAGCCCGGCCGCGGCGATCACCCCACGCTCCAGCGCTTCGATCAGATCGTTCTCGTTCACCACGGAACCTCTGGCGACATTGATCAGGATGCCGTCCGGCCCCAGTGCCTCGAGAACCTCCATGTCGATCAGACCGCGCGTGGCGGCGCCGCCCGGCAGGATCAGCAGCAGGACCTGCACATCGCGGGCCATTTCGATCAGCGACGGGTAATGCCGGTAGGCGACGTCGGGGCGAGGCCGGCGCGTATGGTAGACCACGGGAACCAGCATCGCATCCAGGCGCCGGGCAATGGCGAGGCCGATGCGCCCGAGCCCGACCATGCCGACGGTGCGGTCACGCAGCGACGCGCCGAGCGGGAACGGTCCCTGACGCCATTTTCCCTCGCGCACGAACCGGTCGGCCTGCAGCATCTGCCTGACCGTGCAGATCAGCAGGCCGATCGCCGTGTCCGCGACCTCTTCGTTCAGGACGTCGGGCGTGTTGGTGACCACGATGCCCCGCCGCGCGGCGGCCTCGACGTCGACATCGTCGTAGCCGACGCCGAAATTGGCGATGATCTCGAGCTTCGGCAGCCTGGCGATCAGGGCCGCGTCGACACCCCGCATTCCGGTGCCGGCCGCCACTGCGCGAACGCGGCCGCCGATCTTGTCGATCAGCGCGTCGAAGTCGGGCGCGAGCCACGCCTTGTGCAGGTTGAACTCCCGCTCGGCCTGTTCCACCACCTTCGGGCGCATCTGCCCGAGCATGAGCAGATCGATCCTGTCCTTGCTCAAATCCGGCTTCCCTTCAGAATTCCGCTGCCGTCTCGTTCAGCGCGCCGCGGTTACCACGATCTCGACCGTATATTGTTCGCGGGCGAGCTTTGCCTCCACGCAGGCGCGCGCCGGGGTTGCCCCGGGCACCACCCAGGCGTCCCACACGGCGTTCATCTCGTCGAAGGTGGAAATGTCCGACAGGTACACGGTCGCCGCCAGGATCCGCGACTTGTCCGTACCCGCCTGCGCCAGCTTGGCGTCGATCTGCCCGAGAATGTCCTCGGTCTGTTCGCGCACCGACTTTCCCGCCGCCTTGCCCGCAACCTGGCCGGCGAGATAGACGAGGTTTCCATAGGTGACGATCTGCGACATGCGTGGGCCGACTTCAAGCCGTTCGATTTCCATTCGATCCTCCATATTGTGGCTGAAGCTAAGTGAATGGCCGTGTGTGCAAAGTCAAGGCGGCTGCGCGAAGGCTCAGCCGGTAGCGCTTGCCTCGCCCGCGCCCGCGCCGATCAGCTCGCGGATCTCCCTTTCGTCGAGCGTTTCCTTCTCCAGCAATTGCCGGGCGGTACGCTCGAGCACGTCGCGGCGTTCCGTCAGCAGGGCCACGGTCCGCTCGAAGGTTTCGTCCACGATCCGGCGGACCTCCTCGTCCACGGCGGCGGCGGTCTCGTCGGAATAGCTGCGCTGCTCCATGCCGTAATAGGGCTGGTCGGTGCCGAGCAGGGAGCGCCTGTCCTTTTCCAGCGCGACATGCCCCAGCCGCTCCGACATGCCGTAGCGCGTGACGATCGCCCGGGCGATGTCCGTGACCTTGACGAGATCGTCGGCGGCGCCGGTGGACAGGTGTCCGAACACGATCTTCTCGGCAGCCCGGCCGCCCAGCAGCACCGCCATCTTGTTCTCGAGCTCCTCGAGCGT
>CAYLSN010000150.1:0-5923 GCA_964386015.1 uncultured Rhizobiaceae bacterium
TCGCCGGGGCGCCACCGGCGCGCCTCCACCCCCCCGGGCGGGCCCCCGCCCTCGACATCGCCGCGCGGCGGGCCCCGCGGCTGGTGGTCGTCACCATCGACGAGTTCGATCCGCCCGACTTCGCGGCCATGCGCGAGGCGCTGGCGGCCGAGATCCCGCAGGCATCGCTCGACGATCACCGCAACTGGGTCGACCGGCTCGTCGCCATGGCGCGCACCACCGTCACGCTCGGCCTTGCCATTCTCGGTCTCATGCTGGCAGCGACCGTGCTGACCGTGGTGTTCGCCACGCGCGGCGCCATGGCCGGCAACGGGCACATCATCGAGGTGCTGCACTTTGTCGGCGCCGAGGCGCGCTTCATCGCGCGCGAATTCCGCCGCCATTTTCTCGTGGTCGGGCTGAAGGGCTCGCTGGCGGGAGGCGCCGCTGCCGTGCTGCTGTTCCTGGCCATCGGCTGGTGGACCTCGCGCAATCTCGCCACGCCGGAGGCGGACCAGGCAGCGGCCCTGTTCGGCCGCTTCGCCATCGGCCTCAACGGCTATCTCTGGATCGCCGCGGTCGTGCTGCTGGTGGCGACGCTGACGGCGGCGACCACCCATTTCACCGTGCTCAGCCGCCTGGCGGAAATCGATGCCGGGCAGACCGATCTTGACTGACCGGTCCGCAAGCGCGTGCAATCTTGTCGCATGGGCTTGCATGCACGGCGGCAGTCATGTGGAATGCGACCGGCCATGACGCTGAACGACAGGAACTGGATCGGAGACGCCCCGGATGTTGCCGGGGGCCGGGCGCCGCTCGCCCTGCGCGTCGTGAAGATCACGCTGCGCACGGTCATGATGCTGCTGCTGGCCTATGTCGCCGGCTTCCTGTATTTCGCCCATCATGTCGCCGCCATGCGCCAGCCGGAACGAATCGAGCCGGCGGATGCGATCATCGTGTTCACCGGCGGCCATCTGCGGCTTGAGCCCGCCATGCAGCTGTTGCGTACGGGCGCCGGCCGCCGGCTGCTGATCAGCGGCGTGCATCCCGCCGCCGACGCGCTGGCACTGCAGCGCGCCACGGGCGCCGAGGCGCCGCTGTTCGAGTGCTGCATCGACATCGACCGCGCGGCGCTCGACACTGCCGGCAACGCCACCGAGACGGCGAAATGGCTGAAGGTGCACGGTTTCGCCACCGCCATTCTCGTCACCAGCAATTATCATGTGCCGCGCAGCCTGGTCGAATTGCGCCACCGTGTGCGGGATACGAGGCTGTCGGTCTTTCCGGTCGTGACCTCGCGCATCGACGGATGGCGCTGGCTGACCGACCGCGAGGTGCTGCGCGTGCTGATCACCGAATACAGCAAGCTGATCGCGGCACTTGGCAGAAACCTGATTGCGGGCTAGAGCCTTCCTGCGGGCTGGAGCCTTGTCGCGGGTTCCCGACAGGCCCGTCACCGGGCTTTTCGCATGATCGCATTCCGTTCGCTGCTGTTCAACGCCGCCTTCTACCTGTCGACCCTGGCGCAGATGATCGTCTTCACGCCGGTCTATTTCCTGCTGCCGCGCCGTCGCGCATGGTTCGTGCCGAAGTTCTGGGCAAGGTCCAATCTCTGGCTGCACGAGAAGCTGGTCGGCGTGAAGATCGAGATCTCGGGCCGGGAACACCTGCCGCAAGGCTCGTACATCGTCGCGCCCAAGCACCAGTCCGCCTTCGATACCTATGCCTTCCTGCCGGACATTCCCGATGCGCTGTACATATTGAAGCGCGAGCTGACCTGGATCCCGCTCTTCGGCTGGTATGTGATGAAGATGCGCATGATCGCCATCGACCGCGGCAGCCGGTCGCGCGCCCTGAAGCAGGCGGTCGAGCAGGCGCGCGCGCGCATGGCCGAAGGGCGGCAGCTCATCATCTATCCCGAGGGCACCCGCCGCCCGCCCGGCGCCGAACCTGCCTACAAGTACGGCATCGTCGAACTGTACCACCAGCTGCAGGTGCCGGTCGTGCCGGTAGCGCATGTCGCCGGCCTCTACTGGCCGAGGCGCAAGTTCATGCGGTATCCGGGCACCATCCGGGTGCGCTACCTGCCGCCGATCCCGCCCGGGCTCGACAAGAGCGCATTTCTCGAGCGGCTGATCCGCGAGACCGAAGCCGCCTGCGACGAGCTGCTGCTGGAAGCGGCAGGCTCGGACCGCGCCCCTCCCCTGCCGCCGACGGCGGTGCGGCGCCTGGAGGAGCTGCGGGCGGGACGCGCCGACGCGTGAGGGCCGCTACGGCATGATGCCGATTCCCCGAATCACCATCATGCCTGTCCCGTCGCATGATCTTGTCCGGAAAGTGGATTCCACTTTTCGCTGACGCGGACCTCCGGTTCGGGATCATGCTTTCTTGCTGTCGCATGATCTTGTCCAGAAAGTGGGTTCCACTTTCTGGGATCATGCTTTAACCTATCTGGGCCGCGACCGCTTCCAGCCAGTGATCGCGGATACCGAGCGCGCGCAGATGCTCGACCGTGGCGAGGACATATTCATCGTTGGGCCCTGACCTGCCCACAGCGGCGCGAACCATGGCCGCCGCTTCCTCGACGCTCAGCCGGCCGGCATACTGGACATGGCTGCGATCGGCGACAAAGCCGAGTGCCTGCACGCGTTCGCCGCTGGCGAGGCGGGTCGGCAACCAGCGCTCCAGATAGACATTCGTCACCAGCTCCCGCTCGCGCAGATATGCCACCACTTCTGCGCGCAGCTCGCCGGGAACGCGAAAGGCAAGACCGGCGCAGGAGCCGCCCCGGTCGAGGCCGAGCACCAGGCCGGGCCGCTCGGCGGTGCCGCGATGCACATGGGAGCGGATGCAGAGGGCACGGCGATAGCCGAAGGCCCTGGCCGGCACGACTTCCGAATGGGCAAAGCCTGGCCGCCAGATCAGCGAGCCATAACCGAACACCCAGAAATCATTCATGGCGGGTTCCCGGACGCTTTCCCGTGGACGGCAGCCTAGCCTTCCGGCGCCTTGTCCGTCGCGCCTGCCGAGACGCGGCCGAAATCCGGGGCGGCAGTGTCCTGCCCGGCCTCGACGATCGAACGGCGGATGGCGCGGGTGCGCGTGAACAGGTTGAAGAGCATGTCGCCATCCCCCCACCGGATGGCGCGTTGCAGGGCGGAAAGATCCTCGGAGAAACGCGCCAGCATTTCGAGGATTGCCTCCCGGTTGGCGAGGCACACATCCCGCCACATGGTCGGATCCGACGCAGCGAGGCGGGTGAAGTCGCGGAAGCCGGAGGCGGAATACTTGATGACCTCGGACTTGGTGACGGTTTCGAGATCGTCCGCGGTCCCGACAATATTATAGGCAATGATGTGCGGCAGATGCGAGACGATGGCGAGGACGCGGTCATGATGGGCGGCATCCATCGTGTCGACCCTCGAACCGCAGGCCTGCCAGAAGGCCGTCAGCCTTGCCAGCGCCTCGGGATCGGTGCCGGGCAAGGGCGTCAGGATGCACCAGCGCCCCTCGAACAGGGAGGCGAACCCGGCATCGGGACCGGATTGTTCCGTGCCCGCGATCGGATGGCCGGGGATGAAATGGACATTTTCCGGCACATGCGGCTGCATGTCCGCGATCACCGAGCTCTTGGTGGAGCCGACATCGGTGAGGATCGCGCCGGGCTTCAACCGCGGCGCGATGGCGGCGGTGACGGCGCCGCAAGCCCCGACCGGCACGGAGACGACCACCAGGTCGGCATCGCGCACGCACTCGGCGGCGTCGGCGAAATAGGCATCGCCCAGCCCGAGTTCCCGCGCCCGCTTGAGTGTCGCGGCGCTGCGCGTCGCAATGGCGATCTCGCGCGCCAGCCCCTCGCGGCGAATCACCCGCGCCAGGGACGAACCGATCAGCCCGATGCCGATCAGTGCGATCTTTCCGAAGTCAGGCATGCATGAACTCCGTCAGCGCCGCCAGAACGCCCTCATTGGCCTCATCCGTGCCGATCGACATGCGCAGGGCGTTCGGAAAGCCGTAGGAGCCGACCGCGCGCAGGATGAAGCCGCGGGCGCCGAGAAATGCGTCCGCCGCGGCGGCGGAGCGGCGGCTGTCGCCCTCCGGGAAGTGGATCAGGATGAAATTGCCGACGCTCGGCGTGACACGCAGCCCGAGCCCGGGCAGGTCGCGCTGGAGCCGGTCGAGCCAGCGCCGGTTGTGCTCCACCGAGCGCTCGACATGCGCCCTGTCGCCGATGGCTGCGGCGCCGGCGGCAAGCGCCAGCAAATTGACATTGAACGGCCCGCGCACGCGCTGGAGCGCATCGACGATGGCGGCCGGCGCATAGAGCCAGCCGATGCGCAGCCCCGCGAGCCCGTAGATCTTGGAAAAGGTGCGGGTCATCACGACATTGTCGGAAGAGGAGACCAGCTCGATGCCGGCCTCGTAATCGTTGCGGCGCACATATTCGGCATAGGCCGCGTCGAGGACGAGAACGACATTGCCCGGCAGGCCGGCATGCAGGCGCCGCACCTCGCTCACCGGCAGATAGGTGCCGGTCGGGTTGTTGGGGTTGGCGAGGAACACCATGCGGGTGCGCGGCGTCACCCGCTCGAGGATCGCATCGACGCTGGCGGTCTCGTCGGTTTCCGGCGCCACCACCGCCGTCGCGCCGGCGGCGCGGATCTGGATGGGATAGACAAGGAAGCCGTGCTCGGTGTGGATCGCCTCGTCGCCGGGACCGAGATAGGTATGCGCGAGCAGGCCCAGCAATTCGTCCGAACCGTTGCCGCAGACAATATTGGCGGGGTTGAGCCCGCAGGCGGCGCCGATCGCCTCGCGCAGCCGGCTCGCGGAACCGTCCGGATAGAAGGCGAGGCCGGCGCAGGCTTCCCGGCAGGCCTCGACCGCGGCCGGCGGCGGGCCGAAGGGGCTTTCATTGGAGGAAAGCTTGAAGATCCTGGCGGCGCCGGCGGCGCTGTCCCGTCCGGGCACATAGGGGGCGATGTCCAGGATGCCGGGTCGTGGCGCGGGCTGCAGCTTCGTCATGGATCGATTTTCCAGAGTGGGTTTGCCGGCATTCGCTTAGTCCAAATTGCAGCGAATGGGAAGCGCCGGGCCGGCCGGCCGATACACGCCGCGTTGACGCGGCCCGCATTCGCTCCTATGTATCGCGCCAGATCCGTGGTGATTTGCGCCGGTCGGCTTGCAGCCACGTTAAACAAGTCGCTAAAGGGGCCGCTGCGGGAACCGGCTATGCCTTTGCGAGCCGGTTCTGTCGCAGGAGAAGGGTTGTATGAGCCGCAAGGCGCCGGACTATAGCAAGAGTGAGGCGAACGCGCCGCACAGCCCGGTGATCCGCTTCGGCCCCGACCGGCCCCTGCGCCTCGATGCCGGCGTCGACCTTGCGCCATTCCAGATCGCCTACCAGACCTATGGCGAGCTCAACGCCGACAAGTCGAATGCCATTCTCGTCTGTCATGCGCTGACGGGCGACCAGCATGTCGCCAACATCCATCCGGTAACCGGCAAGCCCGGCTGGTGGAGCACGCTGGTCGGACCCGGCAAGCCGATCGATACCGACCGCTTCTTCGTCATCTGCTCGAATGTCATCGGCGGCTGCCTCGGCTCCACCGGCCCCGCCAGCATCGACGAGGCCACCGGCCTGCCCTACGGCCTGTCGCTTCCGGTCATCACCATTTCCGACATGGTGCGGGCGCAGGCCATGCTGATCGACCATTTCGGCATCGACCAGCTCTTTTCGGTGATCGGCGGATCGATGGGCGGCATGCAGGTGCTGGAATGGGCGGCAGCCTATCCGGAGCGGGTGTTCACGGCCATGCCGATCGCCGCCGCAGCGCGCCATTCCTCGCAGAACATCGCCTTTCACGAAGTCGGGCGGCAGGCGGTGATGGCCGACCCGGACTGGTGCGGCGGCCGCTACCTGCTCGAGGGCAGGAGGCCGGAA
>CAYLSN010000151.1:0-5875 GCA_964386015.1 uncultured Rhizobiaceae bacterium
GGCCGCCAGGGCCGGCCGGCCGGGTCGGGCCTTGCATCGGGATTTCCAGGTCCGCCGGGATGGCGGAAAGATCCAGCGCCTCGCGGATGAAATTGCGCAAGGACACGACGAGTTCATGGGTGTGAATGTGATTGCCGGCCACGAGGTCGCGAGCTGCCTTTGCGGCCAGCCGGACCTGCTCGTCCGTGCCCAGCAGGATGATGTCGGACAGCGCCGCCTCCACAGCATCGCGTACCTGGCGAACCCGCTCGAAGGTCTCGTCGCTCATGCTGCGCGGCGCAACGGCTTCCCCGCCCTGCTCGGCCGCCAGCCTTTCGGCAGCCCGGATATCGCGCAGGTGACGCGGGTCGACGGAAAGCCGCCCGGTGAACGAGCCGCCCAGCACCTTGTAGGCCGCGATCAAGGTCTTGAGGCGTTCGTTGATCTGCCGGTTCTGCCGCTGCTGGCGCTGCTGGATCGTGGTCATCATGATCAACCGAAGCCCGATGCCCACCAGCGCAAACAGCGCAATGCCGACCAGGGTGGACAGGACGCCCTGCCAGGAAGTGAAATCGAAACCGCGCATGGTGTTCTCCTGCAGCCGGAACGAGACTGCCATGTGCGGCAGGCCGGTGCAAAGGAAGATCGGGGACGTCTTGAACGGACCGTCCGGCATTGCACTCCATGCCGCACCCTGTAAGGTCCTGCCATGCATGGAGCCCGGAACCGCAAGCGATGATCCATCCGCAGACCCGCGCCATTCTTCAGGCCCTCGGCCAATCCGTATTCATTCTCGACGCTGATCGGCGAATCCTGTTCGCCAATCCGACTGCAGAGGAAAGGTTCGGGCGCGGCCTTGCGGGACGTGACTTCGTCGTTGCCCTCCGGCATCCGGAATGCCTGCGCGCCATTGCGGAGGCGATGACTGGGAGCAAGCCTGTCAGGACGGAAGCTACGGTCGGTTCGGGCCCGCAGGCGGTCTATGAAGTCATGGCCGCCCGGCTTGACGGGGACGGGCCCGGCGAACCGGCAATTGCTGTCTGTCTCACCGATATTTCCGGCATTCGCGAGGCCGAGCAGATGCGCAGCGACTTCGTCGCCAATGTGAGCCATGAGTTGCGCTCGCCATTGACGACGCTGGCCGGGCTGATCGAAACGCTCCAGGGACCGGCGCGGGACGACCCCGGGGCGCAGGAGCGGTTCCTGAGCCTGATGCAAGCCGAGGCCGGCCGCATGCGACGGCTGATCGCCGACCTGCTTTCCCTTTCGAAGGTCGAGGCGCGGGAACGGATCCGTCCGACGCAAACCGTTGACATCGCCGCCCTTGTCCGAAGGGTCGAGGCAGCGCTGGAGCGACAGGCGGAACGGGAACGCAAGTCGCTGCACATCGAGATATCGCCCGAAGTGAGGCCCATTGCGGGTGACGAGGACGAGCTGACCCAGGTCCTGGACAATCTGATCGAGAACGCTCTCAAATATGGCGCGCCGGACACTGAAGTCACCGTCACGCTGGGGCTGCGCGAGAGCGCGCCCGGCATCATCGGCAAGGCGATTGCCATTGAGGTGCGCGACCGGGGGGACGGGATTGCTCCGGAATTTCTGCCGCGCCTGACCGAACGTTTCTACCGGGTCGACGCCGGCCGTTCGCGCGACAAGGGCGGGACAGGCCTCGGCCTTGCCATCGTCAAGCATATTGTCCGCCGCCATCGTGGCAGGCTGGCGATCGAGAGCACGCCCGGCGAGGGCAGCGTCTTCACCGTGCTGCTGCCGTCGGGAAGCTAGCGCATGACCCCGGAAGGCGGACACCCGCTTCCCGGAAAGGATCATGCAGCATGGAGCATGAGGGTGACCCAGGGAAACGCCATCATGCTCTGGTGCTGACATCAAACTGTTACGTAACTGTCATAGGGCTTTTGCAGAGCGCGGCTAGAAGGCCGGCGTCCGGAGCAGCCGGACCAGATGCTCGAAGGAGGCGAAAGCCATGAACAATCGAAACCTTGCCCGACTCTCGCTTGCCGCCGGAACTGCGGTGCTTTGCGCGGTCACGGCAGCACAAGCGCGCGACCGGATCAGCATTGTCGGCTCGTCGACCGTGTTTCCCTATACGCAGGCAGTGGCGGAGGAATATGCGGCGCGCACCGGCGCCCCTGCCCCCGTGCTGGAATCCACCGGAACGGGCGGCGGATTCAAGGCTTTCTGTGGCGGGATCGGCGAGAACCATCCCGACATGACCGGAGCTTCCCGTGGGATCACGCGCTCCGAGATCGACTTGTGCGCCGGAAATGGCGTCACCGACATCACGGAAGCCCGGATCGGCTATGACGGACTTTCCATCGCCGTTTCCCGCGCCAACCAGGCGGACTGGGACCTGACGGAAGACCAGATCTTCCGGGCGCTTGCCGCCGAACTCCCCGACGGCAAGGGCGGCTTTGCCGGCAACCCGAACCGCCTGTGGTCAGACATCGACCCGGCATTGCCGGCGACGCCGATCCTCGTCTACGGGCCTCCCCCCACCTCCGGCACGCGTGACGCTCTCGTCGAGCTGGTCATGCATGACGGTTGCGCAGGGCTCCCCGGTATGGCGGAGTTGAAGATGGCCGATCCCGACCGGTGGAACGAGGTTTGCTCGCGCATGCGCCAGGACGGCGCCTTCGTCGAGGCGGGCGAGAATGACAATCTGATCGTCCAGCGTCTGGCTGCCGACGCCAACGCGCTCGGAATCTTCGGCTATTCCTATGTCCATGAGAATGCCGACCGGCTGAAGACGGTGCGCATCAACGGCGTCGCCCCTGATTTCGCAACCATCGCCGACGGCACCTATCCGGTGGCCAGGCCGCTTTATTTCTACGTCAAGAACGCCCATCGCGAGCTTGTTCCGGGACTGGAGGAGTTTCTTGCCGAGTATGTGTCGGAAGAAGCCCTCGGCCCGGACGGCTATCTCGCCGAACGCGGCCTCACGCCGCTTCCGGATGCGGAGCGCAAGGCCATGCAGGACGCCGTGCGCAGCGGCGCCTCGCTCGCAATGTAAGCGGCCAGGCCCGCCCGCGCCAATGGCGGGCGGGCTCCCGGCAGAGGAATCTCTCATGGATCGTGCAGCGCGTAACCTACCGATTCTGGCGCCCCGGCTCCGCTTGCAGGAGAAGGCCGCGACCGCCGGCATGCTCGCCGCCTCGGCCATAGCCCTGCTGACCACGCTCGGCATTGTCGCGGCGCTGGCAGGAGAAGCTGCCGCCTTCTTCCGCCTGGTGCCGCTGACCGAGTTTCTGTTCGGCATGCGCTGGGAGCCGCAGATCGCAATGCGGGCCGATCAGGTGGCGGGCCAGGGAAGCTTCGGTGTGTTGCCCGTGCTGTACGGCACGCTGGTCATTTCGCTGATCGCGATGGCGGTGGCCGTTCCGGTGGGGCTTTTCACTGCAATCCATCTTACCCAGTACGCCCATCCGCGATTTCGCGCTGCAGTGAAGCCGGCACTCGAGATTCTCGCCGGCATTCCGACGGTGGTCTACGGCTTCTTCGCGGTGCTGGCCATCGCGCCCCTGATCCGGGATTTCGGTGAAATGCTGGGTGTAGCCGCTTCGCCGAACAACGCGCTCGCAGCAGGCATCGTCATGGGCGTCATGATCGTGCCTTTCGTCTCGTCCATGTCCGATGATGCGCTCGCTGCCGTGCCTCGGTCCTTGCGCGATGGCGCGCTGGCGCTGGGCGCGACCCGGGCGGAGACCGTCTGGCACATATTGCTGCCGGCGGCGCTTCCCGGCATTGCCGGCGGCGTCCTGCTGGCGCTGAGCCGGGCCATAGGCGAGACCATGATCGTCGTCATGGCGGCCGGGCTCATCGCGAAATTCACGCCGAACCCGTTCGATGCCGTGACCACGGTAACCGTGCAGATCGTCACCCTGCTGACCGGCGACAGCGCCTTCGACAATCCAAGGACGCTGGCCGCCTTCGCCCTGGGTCTCCTGCTCTTCCTGATCACGCTCGGGCTCAACCTCATTGCGCACCGCATGGTTAGACTGCGGCGGGAGAAATATTGATGCATCATGGCGCGACGATCGAAACGGCCAGGCACGGCGTCCGACCGGATATTTCCCTCAACCGGAGCGAGGCGCGCCATGCCGCGGACCGGCGCCTGCGCCTGACAGGGCTCGTTGCGATCGGGCTGGCGCTCGGCTTTCTGCTCCTGCTGTTCGCAAGTCTGGTTGCGACAGGCTACTCCGCCTTCACGCAGTCGACGCTCCGCGTGGAGGCGGACCTTTCCGTGCTCGCCGGAAAAAGCGAAGGGGAGATTCGCAACGCAGACTGGCGCTCCCTCCTGCGCGATGCCTTGCGGCGGCTCGCGCCGGATCTGACGCGCAGCGACGAGCGCGCCTATTTTGCCCTGTTCACCCCGTCGGCGCACTATCTGCTGCGCGATGCGGTGCTGGCGGATCCGGGCATGCGGCGGGACGGAGCGACGTTCCATATCCCGCTCGCCGATCCCGCAGATCGCTTTGTCAAGGGGCAGGTCGACCGCAGCCTGCCGGAAGAACAGCGCCGGCTCACGGATGTTCAGCTCGGTCATCTCGATCGGCTGAAGGCAGATGGACGTCTCGAACGATCCTTCAACAGCGCCCTGTTCCTCAATGCCGACAGCCGCTTTCCGGAACTCGCCGGACTGAAAGGAGCAATTGCCGGGTCTTTCTGGCTGCTTGCCGTCTGCTTCGTTCTCAGCTTCCCGATCGGAGTGGCCGCCGCAATCTGGCTGGAGGAATTCGCGCCGAAGAACCGTTTCGCCACCCTCGTCGAGATCAACATCAACAATCTCGCCGCCGTGCCTTCGGTTGTCTTCGGCCTGCTTGGCCTTGCCGTGCTGCTCGGCTGGTTCGGCCTGCCGCGCTCGTCGCCGCTGGCGGGCGGCATCGTGCTGGCGCTGATGACGATGCCGACCATCATCATCGTGTGCCGCGCGGCACTGAAACAGGTACCGGCAGCCATTGCCGAGGCGGCGTTGGCCCTCGGTGCCACGAAGCATCAGGCCATCCTGCACCACAAGCTGCCGCTTGCCATGCCATCGATCCTGACGGGCGCAATCATTGGCCTCGCGCAGGCGCTGGGCGAGACCGCGCCGCTACTGCTCATTGGCATGAACGCCTTCATCGCCGGAGATCCGGGCGGAATTCTCGATCCGGCCACGGCCTTGCCGACGCAGATCTACATCTGGGCGGACAGCCCTGAACGCGGCTTTCTCGCCCGCACGGCCGCGGCAATTCTCGTGCTGATCGGCTTTCTGGTCGTCATGAATGGCCTGGCGGTTTTCCTGCGACAGCGGCTGGCAAGGCGATGGTAGCGAAAATGGAGGCGAAAGCCATGATTCACCAACCTTCCACCCGCTTTGCCGCGACGGCGAAAGATGTATCGGGCGGGGGGCTCCTGCCGAAGATGTCCGCGCGGCAGCTCAGCGTCTTCTATGGCAAGAAGCAGGCGCTGTTCGAGGTGGATCTCGACATCCTGCCTCGCGGGGTAACCGCCCTCATCGGCCCGTCCGGTTGCGGCAAGTCGACCTTTCTGCGCTGCCTCAACCGCATGAACGACACGATCGAAAACTGTGCCGTCTCCGGCTCGGTGACGCTGGATTCAACCAACATCCTCGACCCGCTTGTCGATGCAGCCGCGCTGCGGGCGCGGGTCGGCATGGTCTTCCAGAAACCCAACCCGTTCCCCAAGTCGGTCTTCGACAATGTTGCCTATGGGCTGCGCATCCACCGCCTGGCGCAAGGCAAGGCCGAGCTTGCGGACAGGGTGGAGGCCAGCCTGCGCGGTGCAGGTCTCTGGGATGAGGTGAAGGACCGGCTGCGGGAATCAGGAACAAGCCTTTCGGGTGGCCAGCAGCAGCGCCTGTGCATTGCCCGGGCGATTG
>CAYLSN010000152.1:0-5830 GCA_964386015.1 uncultured Rhizobiaceae bacterium
CTCCCACGCCGTCATCCCCGGGCCTGGCCCGGGTACCTCCCAACAATTAGCGACCGCGTTGTTGGAGGGTGCCACCCCCCCCCCCCCAGTGCCCCTTTCTGAGGGAGGTCCTCGGGACAAGCCCGAGGATGATGGAGGATGGGGCCATGAGGTCCGATCCCGGCATCGCCGCGAGGCTTGCCTGGTTGTGCCGTCTCGCCCCTGGAACGGCGTCAGGCTCGCAATCGCGCCGCCGCGCTGCCGGCGCGGGCGTAGCGGCCGGCGGGCGCCTGGACGATCGGCGCCAGTTCCGCCGCCAGGAAGGAACGGGAGATCTGGCTCTGGGGCGGGATGCCGTACAGCGTGGTGCGCTGCGCCGGCTGCCGGCCGCAGTCGCGGATCAGCGCCTCCATTGCCGCCGGCGGCATTTCCTGACCGAACTCGCTGCCGGCGGCGCGGCTGATCGATTCATTCATCAGCGTGCCGCCCAGATCGTTGGCCCCGGAGGCCAGCGCCGCGGCGACACCCTCGCGACCCATCTTGACCCACGAAACCTGGATGTTGTCGATCAGCCCGTTCAGCACCAGACGCGCCACCGCATGCATGGCGACGGCCTCGCGGAAGCTCGGACCCTGACGCGCCCCGCCCTTGAGATAGACCGGCGCCTCCATGTGCACGAAAGGCAGCGGCACGAATTCGGTGATGCCGCCCGTGCGCTCCTGCAAGGCGCGAAGGCGCAGGAGATGCCGGGCCCAATGCTCGTAGCGGTCGACATGGCCATACATGATCGTGCTCGTCGAACGCAGCCCGATGCGATGCGCCGTCTCGACGATCTGCAGCCAGCTCTCCGTCGAAACCTTGTCCGGACAAAGGATTGCGCGGACTTCCTCATCCAGGATCTCGGCGGCGGTGCCTGGAAGACTGCCCAGCCCCGCCTCCTTCAGCAGACGCAGATAGGAGGCAATGTCCATGCCCAGGGTCGCGGCGCCATGCTGAACCTCGAGGGGCGAGAAGGCGTGGACATGCATCTGCGGCACGGCCTCCTTCACCGCCCGCACGATGGCCAGATAGGTGTCGCCCGTATAATCGGGATGGATGCCGCCCTGCATGCAGACTTCGGTCGCGCCGCGTTCCCACGCCTCGCGGGCGCGGCGGGCAATCTCCGACAGCTCGATGTCATAGGGGCTGCCGCGCAGCTTCTCCGCCGTGCGCCCTTTCGAGAAGGCGCAGAAGGTGCAGCGATAGCTGCACAGATTGGTGTAGTTGATGTTGCGGTTTACAACATAGGCAACGCGATCGCCGCATCTTTCCCGGCGGACGGCATCGGCGGCGTCGCGCACGGCCAGCGCTGCCGAGCCGCGCGCCTCGAACAGGGCAATGATCGCCTGCTCCGTCAGCGGACGGCCGGCAACGCCGTCGTCAATGGCGCGGGCCAGCGCCGAACCCGGCAAGGGGCCGGCGGAAATGTCGAACGGATGCAAGGCAGACCGGCTTTCCTTGCCGATGCGCCAGCCCGATTCCTGTGCCAGACCCTGCCCGTCCGCGCGCCGCAACAGTGCGGTTCGAACCGCCGGTTCCAGCCAGCCGGACCGGTGCAGCCAGCGCGGATAGACCGGCAGCCGCGGCGCCAGGGCCTTGCCCGCAGCCGCGGTTTCCTCCGCCAGCTGGCGCAGCTGCGGCCAGGGCGCCTCCGGATTGACATGGTCGGGCGTCACCGGCGATACGCCGCCCCAATCGTTGATCCCGGCCGCGATCAGCTCCCGCAATTCGTCGCGGCGCAGATTGGGCGGCGATTGCAGCGTCACCTCCGGCGGCAGGATCAGCCGCGCCGCCGCGATGGTCCAGAGCTGTTCCTCCAATGGCGGCTCCGGGGCATTGGCCATGCGCGTGCCGGCCTTGGCGCGAAAATTCTGGATGATGACTTCCTGCAGGTGACCGTGACGCTCATGCGCCGCGCGCAGTGCCAGCAGCGCCTCGATCCGCTCGCGCCGGGTCTCGCCAATGCCGATCAGAAGGCCGCTGGTGAAGGGGACCTTCGCCCTGCCCGCCGCCTCGATCGTCTCCAGCCGCACGGCGGGCAGCTTGTCCGGCGAGCCGAAATGCGGCCCGCCGCGCTGGCTGAGCCGCTCCGCCGCCGTTTCCAGCATCAGCCCCTGCGAGGCCGAAACCTGGCGCAGGGCGCGCAGCGCCGCCTCGTCCATCACGCCGGCATTGACATGGGGCAGCAGCCCGGTCTCCGCCAGCACCAATGCGGCCATGTCGCGCAGATAGCCGAGCGTGTCCCGGTGCCCCAGCGTCTCCAGCTCCTCGCGCGCCACGCGATAGCGCAGCTCCGGCTTGTCGCCGAGGGTGAACAGCGCCTCGTCGCAGCCGGCGGCAACGCCCCGGCGCGCAATGTCGAGGACTTCCTCCGGCGTCAGATAGGCCCGCCGGCCCCGGCGCGGCGGATGCGCGAAGGTGCAGTAGTGGCAGACGTCGCGGCACAGCTGGGTCAGCGGAATGAAGACCTTGCGCGACACGGTCACCAGATCGCCGTGATAGCTGTCGCGCAGCCTTGCCGCCGCCCGGCACAGCGCCGCAAGGTCGGAACCATCGGCAAGCATCAGCGCCTCGCGCCCGTCGAGCCGTCCTCCGGCCAGGAGGCGCCGCGTCCAGTCCTCAAGCGGGAGTTTCATGCATGGTCCTCGCAAACCGGTGCCGGACAGACGCCAGCACGCCATGAGTATGCGGCGCGGTCCGCTGCGCCGAAACCTCGGCCATGAACCGCTCGAGATCCTCCGGCAGGTCGAGGTCCAGCTCGAGCGACGGCAATCGCTGCACTGCTCCTGCACCTGCCAGATGCCGGCGGCAACTGCCGGCGCCGAACCCGAATGCCGGCGCTGCGTCGGCCGGGAAGATCAGCGCATTGGTGCCGAGGCCATGGCGGTCGGGCCCGACGATGGTGACCTGCTCGCGCCTGACCCGTGCCAGGGCGGCATCGATCTCCCGCGCCAGCAACAGGGGAATATCGGCAGGAATGACGGCGATGATGGCGCCGCCGGCATCGCGCAGCGCCCGCACACCTGCCGTGACCGCGGGATTGAGCCCGTGGCCGGGATCGGCAAGGACAAGTGCGCCGGATTGCCGCGAGATCTCGCCTGCCTGCGGATCGGCGGTGATCACCGCGATGCCGTCGAGGCGGCGCGACTTGCCGAGCGAGGCCAGCACGTCGCGCAGCATGGCGCGCTGCAGCGCCTGCCGTTCCTCCACCGCCAGCACCGGCGCCAGGCGCGACTTGGCGCCCTCGGCCCGCTTGACCGGAACCAGCGCCCAGGATTGCCCGCGCCGAAACGCCGTCATTCCGGCTCCTCCACGAGGCCGGCCGCCGCCAGCACTTCCCTTGCCAGCGCGATACGGTCCTCAAGACTGCTCATGACGGTATTGGTGAACCTCGTCCGTGGCCCTCTCAAGGCAAGATGGCGGTCCTGCCGGTCGGCGATGAAGACATCGACCAGCGCATCGTAATGGTCGATCACCGTCTGCGGATCGACGCGCATGCCGAGCTCGGCCATCATCTTGGCCAGTGGACCCTTCAGGGCCGAGCCGCCGACAATGGGGCTGACGGCGACGACAGGCGCGCCGGCGTCGGCAATCTTCCGGCGCATGCCGGGAATCGCCAGCATCGGGTCGATGGACAGATAAGGATTGGACGGACACAGGACGATGGCGCGAAGCCCCGGCGCCGTCAGGGCTGCCTCGACCTCCGGCGTCAATCCCGCCTCCATGGCCCCCTCGTAGCGGATCGACCGGACCCGCGGCTCGCAGCGCCGCCGCACGAAATAGTGCTGGAAGGCAAGCACGCCCTCGTCGGTCTCGACCATGGTGCGCACCGGATCGTCCGTCATCGGCAGGATCGTGGCGGCAACGCCGAAGCTCGCGGCAATCTCCGCCGTCACTTCGGTGAGGCGCGCCCCGGCCGCGAGCCGGGCAGTGCGCACGGCGTGGGTGGCAAGGTCCCTGTCGCCAAGCCGGAACCAGTCCTCGCCGCCCAGCGCCGCCAGCTCGGCCATGAAGTTCCAGCTCTCGCCGGCGCGTCCCCAGCCGGTCTCGGGATTGACGATGCCGGCGAGCGTGTAGACGACCGTATCGATATCGGGACAGATGAGCCAGCCATGATGGACGAAATCGTCGCCCGTATTGACGATCACCGTCAGGCGGCTGCCAGGCACGCATTTCGACAGGCCCAGCGCCAGCTTGGCGCCGCCGACGCCGCCGCAGAGCGCGACGACCCTGCCGCCGCCGGTCACCGGAACAGGTCCTTCTCTGCCGGGCGCAGCAGGGCCGATGCACCCTGGTCAGACTCCTCCCAGGCGAGACCGCGCACGATCACGACCGGGCGCCCCTCGCCCGCCTCGCCCATGACCAGCACGGCGGCGGCGGCGATGGCGTCGGCCTGGGCGACTTCGGTCACCTGCAACGGACGCCCGTGCAGGTCCGGCTCGCCGCGGCGATCGAGCAGGCTTGCCGGCCCGGCCACGCCGATGGCGACGCCGACCGTGCCCATGCGCCAGGGGCGGCCGAAACTGTCGGAAACGATGACGCCGAGGCGCTTGCCCGTGCTGCGCGAAAGCCGGTGGCGCAGCTGGCGGGCGCTGAGGTCCGGATCCTCCGGCAGAAGCAGGACAATGCCCTCGTCGTGCGGATCGGCATCGAGATTGGAACGGTCGATCCCGGCATTGGCCATGACATGGCCGAGCCGGTGCTCGACGATGAGGAGATTGGTGCTGCTGCGCACCAGCCGGCTGGCTTCCTGCAGGATCAGCTCGACCAGGCGCGGATCCTTGGAACTCGCCTCTGCCAGCTGCCGCGCCCGCTCGGAAGGATCGACCTCGGCAAGGCGGCGGAAGCGGTTCTCGGCCTTGGAGACGATCTTCTGCGCCACGACGACGATGTCGCCGTCAGCGATGGCAATCTCCTCCCGCTCCGCCGCCTCGAGGATGAGCGCGGCGAGATCGCTCCCGGGCACGATCGAAGGCAGCGACTCCAGCGGCAGCAGGCTGATCGGGGACTTGGCGGCCATGGGACGGCTCAGGCAATTCCGGTGATGCGCAGACCCGCCCCGTCGGCGACCTTGTAACGCCGGTTGATCGAGATCAGCACCGAGGTCATGGCCTCGGCGGCGACCGAATTGTCGAGCGGCCCGGCATGAAAGGCGCGCAGCCCGATGCGGCCGGCAAGCCCGACAACCGCCTCGCGCGCCTCGACATCGTCGCCGAAGACCAGCACGTCGCAGCCCGGATCGCCTTCCTGGCCGAGCTTGGCGGCGGAAATATTGTGCAGGCCGGTGACGAGTCGCACCTCCGGCCCGAGGGCCGCTGCGGCGACGGCCGCCGCCGAGCCTTCGGCCGGCAGCTGCACCCGCGCAACCTTCGGCGGCACCAGCGGCACGGTCGTATCGACGACGATCCTGCCGGCACAGACCGGACGGATCGAGGCGAGCGTCGCCGCCTGGCTGGCAAAGGGCACGGTGACGAAGACGATGTCGCCCAGCGCCGCCGCGCCGGCATTGTCATGGCCGGTGATCGCCGGGTTTCCGGTCTGGACGGCAATCTCGCGGGCGGCGGCTTCTGCCCTGGCCGGGTCGCGAGAGCCGATCGCCACCGACAGCCCCGCCCGCGCGCACCGCATCGCCAGGCCGCCGCCCAACGCGCCCGTGCCTCCGACTATGGCAATCCGCTCCATTCCGATTCCCTTTTCCTGCATCGCCGACAGGCCGTACCCTGTAACGCTCCTTTCGATCCGGGTCAAAGGGGATCATCGGCGCTATCCGGGCATCGGGCAAGGTCGAGTTGCAGCGGCGCAGCCGGGGAAT
>CAYLSN010000153.1:0-5829 GCA_964386015.1 uncultured Rhizobiaceae bacterium
GACGCGACCGTGATCGGGATGAAGGAGAGGACCATGACCAGCATCATGGCCTCGGAAATGCGAAAGACGGCGTCGTCCGGCGACATGGTCAGGCCTCGCGTCAGATGTAGGTTTCCACCAGCCCCAGCACGAGCCTGGACCAGCCGTCGACCATGACGAACAGGAACAGCTTGAAGGGCAGCGAGATGGTCAGCGGCGACACCATCATCATGCCGAGCGCGAGCAGGATGTTGGAAATCACCAGATCGATGGCGATGAAGGGCAGGTACAGCAGGAACCCGATCTCGAACGCCTCCCGGAACTGGCTTACCGTGAAGGCCGGCAGCACGATGACCAGGCTGTTCATGTCGATCTGGCTGTACAGGCCTTCCGGCCAGAGCTTGCGCGCCGCCTCGAGAAAGAAGGTCTTCTCGCGCATGTCGGCATGGCTGTTGAGAAATCCGGTCAGCGGGCCCTTTGCCGCATGATAGGCGGCGGTGATCTCTTCCTGCGTCCCGAAACGGTGCCCGCCCTCGACCAGTATGGTGTAGGTCTCGATGACGATCGGCGCCATGATGTACGCCGACAGGATGATGGCCAGCGCATTCAGCGCGATATTGGGCGGAATCTGCTGCACGCCGAGCGCATTGCGCACCAGCAGCAGAACGACGGCGAACTTGACGAAGGAAGTGGCCAGCACCGCGAGAAACGGCACCATGCCGGCAGCGAACAGGATGAGGATCAGATTGAGCGGATCGACCATGTTCATGAGTCATCCCCGGAATCCTCCGGGTCCTCCTGCATGCGACCGGCAAGCCGGGCGAGACGGACGGCAAGCCGCTCGCCGACGCGCACCAGGTCGCCGCTGGCGATCCATTTGCCATGTGCGCGGATGTGGACCTCGATCGACTCATCCAGGCGCGGCGGCGAAATCTCGACAATGGTGCCAGGCCGCCATTGCGCCAGGTCCCCCACCGGCACGGTCAGGCTGCCGACATCGAATTCGAGCCGGACCGGGATGCGGTCCAACGCATTGCCGCCAGACTCTTCGGATTCCGGAAATTCCGCTTCCATTTCTCTCCCCCCACCCGATTCGGGAACGTCGTGCGCCGCAACCTCGAAACAGGTCCAGTTGTTGTCCTGGAGAGTGAAGCCATAGCGGGCGTGAGGAGATGTCACATAAAACACACTCTTGCTGGATTTGGCATCGAGCAGGATCAGATCGCCGCATGAGAGACCCGCAACTTCGTCGAGGCCGAGCGTGATCGTGCCCAGCGAGTAGCGAAGCGGCACGGCAATGGCCGCCAGCGCCGCGGAATTGCCCAGGACATGATCGAGGCTTTCCCTGCCGAGGATCGCCGCCAGCTCTTCCACCCTCAGCCCTAGCGTAAGCGGAATCGGGTCGGACTCGTCCAGCGCCAGGTCGACCCGCAGCCACGAAATCGGCCGGGACTTCGCTTCCCTGGCGAGGCGGGCAGGTTCGAGCGCCTGCATGTCCGTCACCCGCTCACGCATTGCCTGCGGCAGATAGTTCAGGATGAGATCGATGATGCCCCGGTCAAGCGCCTTGCGGATGGTCGCGGGCAGCGCGCTGACCTCGTTGTCCGAGAGATCGGTGCCGGTCCATTCGCTGAAATCGAAGCTTTCGACCACCAGGTAGATGATCGGCCCTTCCACGAGCGACACGGCGAAAACTGCCTTCTTCTGCGACGGAGCCTCGCCCGGCTGGAACGTGAAGCACATTTCGGCGTCCGGGATCCCGATCGCCGATCCGGCATGAGTCATGGCCGCATTCCAGAACTCCAGCTGCTGGCTGTCGAGGGGCAGCAACGGAATCTGGAAAGGGCCGGCCTTCATTGCCGCCTATCCCGCGAAAGGTCGCGCTGCGACAACGCCAGGACGGGCGCCTCCACTTCAGAGTGGATCCCGCCCGATTCGGTCGCCGTCCGCTCGTCTTCCTTCGCCAGAATCCGGATGGGACGGTTGGGGAAATATCGCTGCAATTCGCGCACGAGCACCTGCCCCGCCGCGGCGAGGGCTTCGGCGTCGGGTGCCTGCACGCCCATCAGCACCACGGCAACCGCACCTTGCGTCACCGTCAGCCCGACGCCGTGAATGCCGTAGACCGACCGGTCGAGGGCGAGATGGAAACCGGACATCTCCTTCATGGACGGCAGCGAGCCGAACTCCGCCCGTTCGACCATTTTCTGCACGATGGCTCCGGCCTGGTCGACCAGCGGATGCGTCTGCTGGACTCCCTGCACCGGCGCACCCGACTGGAACAGCGAGGTCAGTCCGGGCGCCGACTGGGCGATCACCGGCAGGCTTTCCAGCCCCGCGAGCCAGGCAAGTTCGCCTGCCGGGTCGCCGGGTTCTGTCTCCTTGCGATCCCCCCGCTTTCCTTCAGACCCGCCCGGGACACCTTCCGTGCCGTGCCGCATTCCGGTCCCATCGGGGCTTTCCTGGCCGCCACCGCGATGTGACTGCTCCGGCTGCCCGGAGCGATCCGGTCCGCGCTGCTGCCCGCCCCTCGCAAGGAGCCCTGCCTCCTTCTCTTCCTGCGACGTACCGTCCACCTTGCGCTTCACCCCCGGCCGGTCCGCCTGCTGCATCACCTGCGCCAGCCAATCGAGCACGGACTTCTCCTCCGGCGCCCCCCCGGTCCGGGGCGAATCCTGCCCGGTAAGTTGCAGGCCCTGCGGGAGCATGCCGCCTTCGTTCTGTCGGGGCTCCCCCTTGCGGCCGCGATCCTTCTGCGACCGTCCACTCATTTCCGAAAGCAGGAGCGACTGCACCGGTTCCGTCTCGGGCGCCGTCCTGCCGCCCCTGCCTTCCCATTCCAGCCGCAGATTCTGCAGTTCCTGTTCGAAGGCGAGGTCGAGCCTCATCTCCTTGCGCTGCGGGACGCTCTTGTCCGGAGGGCCGGAATCCAGCCCGGAGCGGCCGGATTTCGTCGAATCGCCCGTCTTTCCCGAAGGACTGCCGCCATGGCTGCCAGATCTGTTGATTGTCGTCATGCTATCGCCGTGAACCGCGTCGACGCGGCCTCCTCCTGTTCAGACTCTTCCTTCGCTTCGGACAGGAGTCTGGCCTCCAGCTCCAGCTCCTGCATTGTCGTTTGATACTTGTCGCGTTCGATTTGTGTCCGGCGATGCGCCAGCCGCAGCTGCTCCAGCTCGCGCCCGCGCGTCTCCGCCTCTGCTTGCAGATGGCGGGCCTGGTCCTCGAGTTGCTGCTGTTCGGCTTCCAGCCGCTGCACCTTCTCCTTGGCGATCTCGAAACGGTTGGGCTTCTCCACCCGGCCGATCAGTTCGGCATAGATGGCCTTCTCCCGTTCCGGCAGCATTCGGGCGTTTTCCTGCGCCGCCATCACCGCCTGCTGATGCAACGCCAACGCCTGCCGCAGCTCCCGCCGCTTCGCCTCGACTGCAAGCTGCAGCTTTTCCTCGCGCAGTTCCTTCATGCGCTTCAGCGCCGCGAATTGCCGGATCATTCGACCAGCGCCTCCAGCTGCCGCACCGTTTCCTCGAAATCGATGCGCTCGTCCGTATCCTGCTGCAGGAATGCCCTGATGGCCGCGTGCCTTTCGATGGCAAGGTCGGCCTCCGGATCGCTGCCGGGCTCGTATTCGCCGATCTTCAGCAGCAGCTCGATGTCGTTGTATTTTGCGAGCAGCGCGTTGACCCTGCCTGCCGCCGCCTTGTGTTCCCGGGTGACGATGGCATCCATGACGCGGCTCTTCGACTGCAGAACGTCGATTGCCGGATAGTGATTGGCAGCGGCGAGCTTGCGCGACAGGATGATGTGGCCGTCGAGGATGGACCTCGTCTCGTCGGCGACGGGCTCGTTCATGTCGTCGCCTTCGACCAGAACCGTGTAGAGAGCCGTGATCGAGCCATGCTCGTTCATGCCGACCCGCTCCATCAGCTTGGGCAGTTCGGCGAAAACGGACGGCGGAAAGCCGCGCCGCGTCGGCGGCTCGCCCGCGGCAAGGCCGATCTCGCGCAGGGCCCGCGCGAACCGCGTGACGGAGTCCATCAGGAAGAGCACTTTCATGCCCTGATCGCGGAAATATTCCGCGATCGCCGTGGCGACATAGCCGGCCTTCACCCGCTCCATGGCGCTGCGATCCGAAGTGGCGACGACGATGATCGTCCGCTCCATGCCTTCCGGGCCGAGATCGTGCTCGATGAATTCGCGCACCTCGCGGCCGCGCTCGCCGATCAGGGCCACGACGGTGACATCGACGTCCGCCCCCTTGACGAACATGGACAGCAGCGTCGACTTGCCGCCGCCGGCCGCGGCGAAGATGCCCATCCTCTGCCCTTCGCCGCATGTCAGCAGACCGTCGATCGATCGCACGCCGAGCGAGATCGGCGTATCGATCACCCTGCGTTTCAGCGGGTCTGGCGGCGTCTGGTACACCGGATAGTAGCGTTCCGGCAGAGCTGGCGGCGGCTGGCCGTCGACCGGCTGCCCCATTCCGTCCAGTACCCGGCCGAGCAGCGCACCTCCGACCTGCACCTGCTGCACGCGTCCGGTCGGGCGCACTTCCGTGTCGGGAGCGATGCCCTGGATGTTTCCGATCGGCGACAGCAGCGCCTCGTCCTGCAGGAAGCCGACGACTTCGGCAAAGATCTGCGCGCCGGTCTCGGGCGTTCGCAATTCGACGATGCCGCCGATCTCTACCTTCGGAACGCTGGCGTGAATGATCGTGCCGACAACCTTGTGCACCCGTCCGACGAGGGGAAAGGGTTCGATTCCCTCCAGCCCGCGCCGCATGCGGCCGCCAAGCGCGTGCAGACGATCGCGGATGCATCCAAGCCGGTCAGCCGCCAGTTCGTTGAAGTCGGCAGTCATCGCCGCCTCTCCTTCTGCGGCTCCGGCACAACCTGGCGGACCGCGGCGCGCAACAGCTCGTCGATCCTTTCAAGGCTCGCACCGATCGATCCCTCGATCCGTCCGGTCTCTGCCTCCAGGGAGAAACATCCCTCATCGAGAGCGGGATTTTCCTGCACGTCGATCAACTCGATTTCGGGAAAGTCCGCGGCGACCCGGTCGACATGCATCTTGGTGTCCTCATAGCTTTCCGTGGAAACCGAGAGCCGGATGCGTTTCTGCCGGCGCATGCACTGCATTGCGTGAGTGACGAATGCGCGCATCCGCTCCTTCTCCCCCACCGCGCCGATGAGCTGGCGGACGCAGTCGCCGGCGAGTCGCGCAATCTCGTCCGTGATCCTGTCGAGGCAGGAATCGAGTAGCGCCTGCTCCCCGACCAGTCGGCTCACCGCTTCGCGCGTCGCGCGCGCCACGCCGTCCTCGTAGCCGCGGCGCTCCTCCTCCTGGTAGCGCTGTTGCGCTGCGACCAGGATTTCGCTGGCCTGACGCTCGGCCTCGGCGATGACTCCGCTCGCCTGTTCCAGCAGCCCGGCATCCGCGGCCTTGAGGACATGGCCACGCTCCGGGAGCCGGATGTCCAGTTCCTTCAGCCGATACATTCGTGCCACCCCGGAATCTTGCGGCGCAGCAGCGCGAGTAGCTGGCCGTGCGGCCCCGGCGCCAGCACCGTCTCGGGAAGCGTCAGATCCTGCGGCACACGATAGGTGAGCAAGGGCCGAAGTCCGGGTTCGACCTGCGAGAGAAAGGCGCCGAGACAGGCATAGCCGGGCACAGTCAGGGGCGGAACGTCGTCAATGCCCTCCGCCTCCATTTCCAGCGGCACGGTCTCTTCCGGCGCCAGCTCGGCCAATCCGGGATAGAGCGCGAACGCCTCGCGAACGGCGAGCTGGAACGCCCCGCTGCCGAGCTGCGCTACCGCCGCCGAGCGCTCGGCACGCGTGACGAGGGCCG
>CAYLSN010000154.1:0-5804 GCA_964386015.1 uncultured Rhizobiaceae bacterium
GATGGCGGCATCAAATATTCCGGCGACCTCGCCAAGGCGCTGGCTGCCGGCGCCCGCGCCGCCATGGTCGGCTCGCTTCTCGCCGGCACGGATGAAAGCCCCGGCGAGGTCTATCTGCACCAGGGCCGCTCCTTCAAGTCCTATCGCGGCATGGGATCCGTCGGGGCCATGGCGCGCGGTTCGGCCGACCGTTATTTCCAGGCCGAAGTGCGGGATACGCTGAAGCTCGTACCGGAAGGCATCGAGGGCCAGGTGCCGTACAAGGGTCCGGTTTCCGGCGTGCTGCATCAACTCGCCGGCGGGCTGCGCGCCGCGCTCGGCTATGTCGGCGCCCGCGACCTGGCGGAGCTGCGCGAGCGCTCCGTCTTCGTGCGCATCTCCAATGCCGGGCTGCGCGAGAGCCATACCCACAACGTGTCCATCACGCGCGAGAGCCCGAACTATCCCGGTTCGGTCTGACCGGCGAGGCCTCCGCCGGTGCCCTTCCGGCGGAGGCGAGCAACCGGTACCCCTCTTTTTCCAGTGATCGCAAAGAACTTCCGGGCGACCGGTGAAGTTTGACACGCCATTCCTGTCGCGGCGCGTCAAATCCGCCATAATGAACATCGTCGTCAAAGACAGTAAAATTAAAGTCGATCGCTCGGAGAAGTTGCATGTTGCGTCGCATCGCTACTGGTTTTATTGTTGCGTTCTCAGTATCCGCAACTGCCATTGCCCATGACGGGCCGCATCCTGAAAAATCCCTGGAAGTCGATGCGGAGAATGCTCCCCGGATCGTCGACCTCCGGGTCGAAAAAGATCCTGTAGCCGGATTCAATCTTCTTGTCGTCACCGAGAACTTCGAGTTCGCGCCGGAACAGGTGAACCAGGCCCATGCCGACAACAAGGGGCATGGCCACATCTATGTCGACGGCGTCAAGATCGCCCGGATCTATGCACCGGCGCATCACCTCGACGGCCTGCAGCCGGGAGAACGGCGGATCGAGGTGACGCTGAACGCCAACGACCACCGGGAATATTCCGTCGGCGGATCGAAGATCTCGGCCGCGGCGACCATCGCGGTGCCGTGAGAGCGTCGCGCAAGCACGATCGCCGTCGCGCCGTCGCGCGGGGGCCAGCCCCGGCTTCACTTCAGAGGAGAATACCATGATCCCCCTTTCACGCAGGAAATTTCTCGGGACGGCGGCAGGCGCCGCGGCCGCGCTCGGCCTGCCTGCCGCGCTCGTCCGGCCGGCGATCGGCGCACCGCGGCTGGTGCCGCGCAAGCTGCCTTTCCCGCCCAACGACGATTTCGGCAGCTACGAGCCGACCATCTCGGCCGATCTGAACACGATCTACTTCGCCCGTTTCCGCAGTGCCGGCGATCCGAGGGTGACGGGCAGGGCCAACCTCTTCGTCGTCCGCAGGACCGGCCAGGACCATGAATGGCCGGGCAGGCCGGAAGACTGGTCGGAAGCGGAGCGCCTGCCGGATACCGTCAATGGCGACGTCTCCCGGCTGGGCGAAACCTTGTCCAATCTCGAACCATGGATCACGCCGGACGGCAGGACCCTGTACTTCCAGAGCAATCGCGAGGGCAGCGGCGGCCAGGTCGGCATCTGGGAAGCACATCTGCAGGCGGATGGCTCATGGAGCGAGGCGCAGCCCGTTGCCGGCGGTAACATCAATACGGAATATCGCGAGCATTGCTTCATTCCGTTCAACCTTCCGGGCGAACCGGAAGCCATGTCCATCGTCGGTGTGCGTCCGCGCAGCGCAGGCGCGCCGCCGACGGCGGATCTCTACACGACGCGCAAGGTCGATGGCGAATGGCTGCCGCTCGAGCGCTATGCGGACCAGCTGCTCGACTCCATCGCCCTGAAATGCCGGTTCAACCTCGTGACCCGCGACGATTTCACGCTCGGCGTGGTCAGCGTGCACGATTTCGGAAAGTTCCACACGCTGCTCTTCGTCCATTACGACCCGGCCGAGAAGAAGTGGAAAGGCCCGATCGTCGAGGCGCCCTTCAATGACTGGAACATCGATGGTGCCTGCCCGAGTTTCGATGCCGGCGGCAATGTCATGATCTGGTCGGCCGGCTACGATCGCGGCCCCGATCTGATCACCGGCGGCGAAAGTGGCGGCGGCGGTGTCTATGACCTGTTCTGGCTGCCGACGGACGAAGTGATCGCCTATTACAAGGCGGCGGCGGGAATCGGGTGAGGTCATGCTGGCCTTGTTGCGTATCGCGGCAATCCTGCTCTCCATGGCCGGCGCGGCCTGGGCCCATAGCGGGCTGGTGCGCGCCGAGCCGCCGGAGGGAAGCGTGCTTGCCGGCGCACCGGAGGAACTGAAGCTGTACTTCTCCGAGAATCTCGAGCCTGCCTACAGCAGCGTCGAGGTGCGGGACGGAAGCGGGGCGCAGGTCGACCGGCAGGACGCGCGCGTCGACCGTGCCGACCCGCGCCTGCTGCGCGTCACCCTGCCGCCGCTGGCGAAGGGAGAGTACAGCGTGACCTGGCGCGTGCTCTCGATCGATTCGCATGTCACGGAAGGCCGCTTCGGCTTCACGGTGGAATGAACATATCGCTCACCGGCGCAGTCTGGATACACCTCGGCGCCAGCATCCTCCTGACGGGCTCGCTATCCGTGCTGGTCCTTGCCGGCCGGCCGGCGAGCCCGTTCATGCGCCGGTGGGAGGCCGGAGTGCTTGCAGCGGCGCGATGGCTGGTTCTCGGCGCGCTCGCATCGGGACTCGTCTGGCTGGCGCTGCGGGCGTCGCAGTTCGAGGGCCGCCCCCAGGCTGCCTGGGACCCGCAATCGATCCTGCGCGCCATGGTCGATACCTGGCCGGGCGCCGTATGGCTGCTGCGCCACGCCTTGCTGGCGATCCTCGCAGCGCTGCTCTGGTTCAAGGCAGAGCCGGCAAGCCGCGCCGACTGGCTCGCCGCCCGGGCCGAGCCGCTCGCCCTGGCGGCGCTGGCGCTTCTCCTTGCGGGCGCATCCGGCCATTCCGCCGCCGTCGCCCCGAAGTTCGCCGCCGCGGACATGGTGCATCTGCTGGCGGCGGGACTCTGGGTCGGCGGCCTGCCGCCGCTGGCGCTGCTGCTGCGCGGCTCCATCCGGCGCGGGCCGGAAGCGCAGGCGGTGCGCGCGATGCAACGTTTTTCCCACCTTGCCCTCGCCATGGTGCTGCTGCTGGCGGCAACCGGCACCGTCATGGCCTGGCTGCTGATCGGCGATGTGCCCGGCCTCCTCGGTACGGCGCATGGCCAGCTGCTGCTCGGCAAGCTGGCGGCGCTGGTGCCGGCCCTGCTGCTCGCCGCCTTCAGCCGGCGCCTCCTGCCGGCACTGGCCGGACCTGCAGCCATGCGGCCCGCCGATGCCGCACGCCGCATGGCCCTGTTCATCGCAGCGGAGGCCTTGCTGGTGCTGCTGCTCGCGGGCATGGCCGCTGCCATGACGGTGGTCACGCCGGCCCGGCATGCCGAACCGGCATGGCCGTTGCCGGTGCGACTTGCACTGGACATGCCGGAGGGCGGCGAATGGCTCGCCATCCCGGCGGCGGGGCTGGCGCTGCTGGCTGCGGCCCTGTCCGTCATCCGCCGCCGCCGACTCCTTGCCGGCACCATGGCAATCCTGGCGCTGGGCTCGACCGTTCCGCTCGCGCCATCCATTGTCGAGGCGTTTCCGACCTCGTTCCTGCGGTCGCAGGTTCCCTATCGCGCGTCTTCGATCGCGCAAGGCGAAAGGCTGTTTCTGGCGCATTGCACCAGTTGCCATGCCGAGGGCATACGGACGCCGGCGCCGCGCTCGGCTGGCGAGCTCTTCTGGCTGGTGACGCAAGGGCGGGAGGGCATGCCCGGATTCGGGCAAGAACTGGACGACACCCAGCGCTGGCATCTGGTGAACCATCTTCGCGCGGCACGGCATTCCGGCCAGCCGGTAGGTCCGGACTGGCCGGTTGCGCCGGATTTCAGCATTTCGATGGGCCCGTTGCGTTCCGGCGCACTGCAGGACCTGCGCGGTCGACGGATGGTGCTGCTGGTGCTCTACGATCTGCCGGGTTCCCGGCAGAGGATGGCGGAACTGGCGCGCCGCTACGGGCTGCTTTCCGTGCTGGGCGTGGAAGTCGTGGCCGTGCCCCGTGTCGGGTCCGAAGAGGCGGTTGCAGCGCTCGGCGCCGATCCGCCGGCCATGTTTCCGGTGGTGACCGCCGGCAACGAGGACATCCATGCGGCCTATCGCCTGCTTGCGCCGGGCGCCGCCCACGCCGAGTTCCTGATCGACCGGCAGGGCTATGTGCGGGCCGTGTGGGCGGATGGCGGGCTGCCGGACTCCGCCGCGCTCCAGGCGCAGACCGAGCGACTCAATGCCGAAAAGGCGCCGCCGCCGCTTCCCGACGACCACATTCATTGAGGACAGGGACCATGCGAATCTGGAAAGTCATGCTGCTGTTGAACCTTGCGCTCGCCGCCGGGCTTCTGGCTGGCTACGGCTTCTGGGGAAGACAGGCGTCGAGGCTCGGGACCGAACTGGAACAGCTGCAGGCGGAGACCCTGCGCCTGCAGCGGGAACGCGACGCCGCAGCCGCGGGCGCGCAGCCGGGCATGCAGCAATGGGCGGCCCGCGGCATCGTGCGAGGGGCATATCCCCAGCTGGTGATGGTGTCGCACGAGGCAATCACCGGCCTCCTGCCGGCGCGAACCACCGGCTTCCGTCTCGCCGGCGACCTCGACCGGAGCCTGGCGCGGGCCGGCGAAGCTGTGCGCTTCTGGCTTCAGGGTACCTCGGCGGACGACAGCGTCATCGTTCGCCTCGAAGCATGGTAGGCCGTGAGGGTTCGCCTTGCGTCAAGGCTGGTTTGCAGTCCGGTGCTCTTTTCGGATCGGGACATTGCCGCTATCACAGGGCGAAAAGCCGATAGCGGGGAGCCATCATGCCGGTCGAACTTGTTGCCAAGCGTGTCGAACAGTCGCGTCCGATTCATGTATTGCGAAATGGCGAGATCGGGCGGCTGGCCGAACATGAACAGCGCTGGCTGGCCGCGACCGGATTCAAGGCCGAGCCGGGCCAGCTTGCCCTGCTGCCGGCGCCGGACGGAAGCCTCGGCGGAGCGGTGCTGGGCCTCGGAGACCGCGGCGGCGCGGAGGCGGCGCTGCTTTGCGGCACGCTCGGCAGGGACCTGCCCGCCGGCGACTGGCATTTCGAATCCGCCCTGCCGCGGCCGGAACTGGCGGCGCTCGCCGCCTGTCTCGGCGCCTATCGTTTCACCCGCTACGCCGACCGGCCCGGCAACGAGGTCCGCCTGGCCTTGCCGAACGGCATCGAGCGCGACCGGGTCTCGATCCTGGCTGACGGCATCTGCCTTGCGCGCGATCTCATCAATACGCCTGCTTCCGATCTGGGACCGGAGGCGCTGGAATCGGCGGCGCGCGAGCTGGCGGGCAAGGCCGGCGCGCGCTGCAGCGTGATTGTCGGCGAGGAACTTCTCGAACGGAACCTGCCGATGATCCATGCGGTCGGCCGTGCTGCCTCCCAGGCGCCCCGCCTGATCGACCTGCAATGGGGCAACATGGATGCGCCGAAGGTGACGCTGGTCGGCAAGGGCGTGTGCTTCGACACGGGCGGGCTGGACATCAAGCCGTCCAGCTCCATGCTGCTGATGAAGAAGGATATGGGCGGCGCCGCCAATGTGCTCGGCCTTGCCTCCATGATCATGAGATGCGGGCTGCACCTGCGCCTGCGCGTGCTGATACCCGCGGTCGAGAATTCCATTGCCGGCGCCGCCTTCCGGCCGGGCGACATTCTGCGCAGCCGCAAGG
>CAYLSN010000155.1:0-5665 GCA_964386015.1 uncultured Rhizobiaceae bacterium
CGGCTCGCGCTATCGCGAGTCCGACCTGCGCTACGAGCGCGTCATCATCATGACCGACGCCGATGTCGACGGCGCCCATATCGCCTCGCTGCTGATCACCTTCTTCTATCAGGAGATGCGCGAGCTGATTGCCGGCGGGCATCTGTTCATGGCAGTGCCGCCGCTGTACCGGCTCAGCCAGGGGGGCAGGACAGTCTATGCCCGCGACGACGCCCACAAGGACGAGCTGCTGCGCACCGTGTTCAACGGCCGCGGCAAGGTGGAGATCGGGCGCTTCAAGGGCCTCGGCGAGATGCTGCCGGCACAGCTGAAGGAGACCACCATGGATCCGGCGCGGCGCACCCTGCTGCGCGTCGTGCTCGCCGAAGACCCGGCGGCGACCCGCAATACGGTCGAGGCGCTGATGGGCACACGGGCGGAAAGCCGTTTCCTCTTCATCCAGGAACGTGCCGAATTCGCCGAAGAACTCGACATCTGACACGCCCCCGGGGAATTTCGAATGAGCGGACTATATCTTGAAGACTGCACGCCGGGCAGGATCGTGCGCCACGAGATCCGGCGCACCGTCACCGAGGCGGACAACATGTTCTTCTCGAACATGACGATGAACGTGCAGCCGCTGCACATCGACCACGATTACGCCGCCCGTTCGCAATGGGGCCGCCCGCTGGTCAATTCGATGTTCACGCTCAGCCTGATGGTCGGCATTTCCGTACAGGACACGACCCTCGGGACGCTGGTCGCCAATCTCGGCTTCACCGATGTCGTCTTTCCGCACCCGGTCCATCATGGCGACACGCTCCGCTTCGAGACCGAAATCCTGTCGGCGCGCGAATCGCGTTCGAATCCCGACCGCGGCATCGTCGAGTTCGAGCACCGCGCCTACAATCAGAACGATGTGCTGGTGGCGCGGTGCAAGCGCCAGGCCATGTTGATGAAGAGGTGATCCTTGCGCTCGCTCCTGTTCATCCCGGCGGATTCGGAACGCAAGCTTGCCAAGGGGCTCGAATCGGGCGCCGACTGCCTGATCCTCGACCTCGAGGATTCCGTCTCCCTCGACGCCAAGGCGCGGGCGCGCCAGATCGCCGCCGAGTTCCTGCGTTCCGTCCGCGGCGGCGCCTCCTGCCAGTTCTATGTGCGCATCAATGCGCTGGACAGCGGCCTTGCCGACGAAGATCTCGCGGCGATCATGCCGGCGCGGCCGGACGGCATCATGCTGCCCAAGGCCGAGGGACGCGAGCAGGCCGAGCGCCTGTCGCGCATGCTGGACGATCACGAGGAGGCTGACGGACGCGGCCAGACCCGGATCCTGCCGCTGATCACCGAGACTGCTGCCTCCGTCCTGGCGGCGGCAAGCTGGAACCGGCCGCTGCCGCGCCTCGCCGGCATCACCTGGGGCGCGGAGGATCTTTCCGCCGATCTCGGCGTCGCTTCGACGCGGGACGGGCAAGGCGAGCTGACCGACGCCTTCCGTCTTGCCCGCACGGTGACGGTGCTGGCGGCGGCGGCCTGCCGCACCGCCGCCATCGACACGGTCCATGTCGATTTCCGCGACGAGGCGAGCCTGCGTCGCCAATGCGCGCTGGCGGCGCGCGACGGGTTCACCGGCAAGCTCGCCATTCACCCGGCGCAGGTGCCGGTGCTCAACGAGGCGTTTTCGGTCGACGCGCAGGCAATTGCCGAGGCCGAGGCCGTGGTCGCGGCGTTTCGGCGCGCCGGCAATCCCGGAGTTGTGGCCATTGAGGGGCGCATGTACGATCGCCCGCATCTCGCCCGGGCCGAGCGGATCCTGGCGCGGGCGGCGCAACAGTCGGGACGGGGCGCGTCCGCCCCGGGCAAGTGAGGGTAAGGTCCATGCAGAGATTGCGCTTCGTCGTTCTCGGCGCCCTGCTTCTGGCAGGCAGCGCGGCCCTTGCGCATGAATATGTGCTCGGCGAGATCGAGATCATCCACCCCGTCATCCGCGCGACGCCGCCGGCGGCGAAGGTGGCGGGCGGCTACATGCTGCTGATGAACAATGGTGAGGCAGCCGACCGCCTGGTCGGCGGCTCTGCCGACTTTGCCGGGCGCGTCGAGATCCACGAGATGAAGATGGACGGCGACGTCATGAAGATGCGCGAGCTCGACGGCGGACTGGAGATCCCGGGCGGCGGCGAGGTGACGCTCGAGCCTGGCGGCTATCACCTGATGTTCATGGAACTGAAGCAGCCGATGGTGGCCGGCGACAAGCACGATGTCCGGCTTGTCTTCGAGAAGGCCGGCGAGATCGCGGTGCAGTTCCACGTCGAGGAAATGCAGCAGGCGGGAAGTCATCGTCACCAGTGAAGTGCCGCCGCGACCCGGACCGTGCGGCGAGGCGGCCGCACGGCCGGCGAGGACGGCGGAGCGCGGCGGGGCTGCCCTGCCAGGCAGTAGGGGATCATGTTCCAGCGTCGCATCACAGACTGGATCCGCCACGCCCCCAATCCGGGCCTCAGGGGCTTTGCCCTGCTGTCGGCGCTGGAATCCGCCTCGCGCGCGATCCTGATCTCGGTGCTGCCGCTGGCCATGTACCAGGCCTTCCGCGATGCGCAGCTCATCTCCGCGATCTATCTTGGCATCGGCTTGTGTTCGCTGACGGCAGGGCTGATGGCGCCGTGGATGATGCGGTTCGTCCCGCGGCGCTGGATGTACACGATCGGCGCGCTGCTCTATCTGGTCGGCGCCGCGGCTGCCATCTGGGGCGAGCCGAAGACGGTCGCCTTCGTTGTGCTGGCGAACTCGCTTGCCGCGGTGCTGACCCTGACCTGCTTCAATGCCTATGTGCTGGACTATGTCGAGCGGGTCAAGCTCGGCAGGGTGGAGACGCTGCGCATCTTCTACGGCGCCGTCGCCTGGACCGCCGGCCCGTTCGTCGGTGTGTCGATGTACCTCTACTGGCAAGCCCTGCCCTTCATCCTGTCGGCGATGACGGCAAGCGCCCTTCTGGTGGCGTTCTGGATCATGCGGCTCGGCAATGGCAAGCTCATCACCCGGGCACGCAAGCCCGCTCCCAATCCGCTCGCCTATCTCGGCCGGTTCTTTCGCCAGCCGCGTCTGGTTTCGGGCTGGATTCTCGCCGTCGTCCGTGCGGGCGCCTGGTGGACCTATGCCGTGTACCTGCCGATCTTCACCGTCGAGAACGGGCTTGGCGAGCGGATCGCGGGACTTGCCCTGTCCATGTCCTACTCGCTGCTGTTCGCCGTGCCGCTCGTGCTGCGCCTCCTGGAGCGTACTTCGGTGAAGACGGTCATCCGCATGGGCTTCCTGCTTTCGGGCCTTGGCTTCTTTCTGGCGGGCTTCACCGCGTCGATGCCGCTGCTGACGCTCGCCATGCTGTTCGCGGCCACGGTCTTCGTCGTCCTGCTCGACGTCAGCGGCGGCCTGCCGTTCCTGCTCGCGGTCAAGCCGTCGGAGCGCACCGAAATGTCCGCAGTCTATTCCACCTACAGGGACTTTTCCAGCATTGTCAGTCCCGGGCTCGCCTGGCTGGTGCTGCTGGCGCTGCCGGTGCCCTTCGTCTTCACCGCCGTCGGCGTCTCGATGCTCGGCTGCTGGCACATGGCCGGCCGACTGCATCCGCGTCTCGGCGCCAGCCGGCTCAAGCCGCCGGCGCCGCTGGCGCCGACACTGCAGGAAGTGACGGAACAGCGCGTCGGCCCGCCGGGCGGGGTCTAGTTCGGATGCGGCCCTTCATATTCGCGGACCAGCCCGGCAATATCGGGTCGTTCGCGGTCGGCTACCTCCCCGTCAAAGGTGCCGACATGAATGAAACCGATGACGCGCTCCTGCGGCGCGAGTCCGAGGAGACGCCTGCCTTCCTCGTCTTCCGCGTACCAGCCGGTGACCCAGTTGGTGCGATAGCCGAGGGCATTGGCCGCATGGATCAGGTTCATGGCGGCGGCGCCGCCGGACAGGAACTTCTCCCAATCCGGAATCGTCGGATGCGGCACCGGCCTGTGGACGACGCCGATCACCAGCGGCGCGCGCGAAAAGCGCTCGAGTTCCTTGCGCCGCGCCACTTCCGCAAGCGGCCCCCTGCGCCGCTCCGCCAGCTCGGCCAGCATCTCCCCGACCCGGTGCCTCGCCTCGCCGCGATAGAGGATGAAGCGCCATGGCGCCAGCCGGCCGTGATCGGGTACCCGGACCGCCGCCGTCAGGATCCGGTGCAGTTCCTCCCCCTCCGGCGCCGGTTCCCGCAATCCTGCGATCGGCGCCGACCTGCGGCGCAGCAGAAACTCCAGAAATTCCTTGCTCAATTCGCGTGTCCTTTCCGAAAATCCCTCGGCGAATCGGGCCGCAGCATGGCAGCCTCGCCATGAAATTGCCATTGCCGCACGGAACATGACAGCCATGCGAATCCGGGCATTCCTCACCCTGACGACGATCCTGCTGGCCGTGCCGGCGGCATTGGCGCAGCAGGCCGACCGGCTGCGGCTCGACGGCTTCAATTCGTTCCAGCCGACGATCCAGCAGAGCCAGGCGGCACATCTGCGCCTCGCCGCGCACCTGGCCGAGGGCGAGCCGGAAATTCCGCGCGGTCTGATCTGGCGGGTATTCGGCCCCGAGCCGGGAGCGGACGGCAAGCTGCCGCTGATCGCTTCGGCGGAGGGAGGCAGCAGCATCTTCGAGCTGGATCCGGGCAGCTACCTCGTCCATTCCGCCTTCGGGCGCGCCGGCGCCACCAAGCGCATCACCCTCGGCGCCGGCGAGACCCGGCAGGAGCATGTCATTCTCGATGCCGGCGGACTGAAGCTGAACGCCGTCCTGTCGGGCGGCATGCCGATCTCGCCGGACAAGCTGCGGTTCTCCATCTACGAGGCCCGCGAGGACCCGCGCGAGGAGAAGCCGCTGGTCCTGCCGGATGTGAACCCCAACAGCGTCATTCGCCTGAACGCCGGCACCTACCATATCGTGTCGAGCTACGGCACGGTGAATGCGGTGGTCCGTTCCGACATCCGCGTCGAGGCCGGCAAGCTCACCGAGGCGGAGGTTGAGCGCCGCGCCGCGCAGCTCACGCTCAAGCTGGTGCGCGATCCCGGCGGCGAAGCCCTTGCCGACACGCACTGGACGATCCTGACCGAGTCGGGCGACATGCTGCGCGAACATGTCGGGGCCTTCATGTCCATGATCCTGGCGGAAGGCAACTACACGGTGATCGCGCGCAACCGCGAACGCACCTATACGCGCGATTTCGAAGTGGTGTCCGGCCGGCACCAGGATGTCGAGGTGCTGGCCGAGTAGCGGCCCCGCACCCCTGCCCCGGGTCCCGAAGCCGGATCAGGCGGCCTGTTTCCTGCGGCGAATATCGGGCGGCAATGCCTCTTCCTGCAGCATGGCGACCGCCTCGTCCAGCGATGCCGGCTGCTGGTCGCGACTGCCGAGCCGCCGGATGTTCACCGTGCCCTCCGCTGCCTCGCGCTTGCCGCACACCAGGATGACCGGCACCTTGGCAAGGCTGTGCTCGCGCACCTTGTAATTGATCTTCTCGTTGCGCAGGTCGGCCTCCACCGCCAGCCCGGCCTGCTTCAGCCGGCCGGCGACGGCGAGCGCATAGTCATCCGCGTCGGACGTGATGGTCGCGACGACGACCTGCAGCGGCGCGAACCAGAGCGGCATGTGCCCGGCATGGTTCTCCAGCAGGATG
>CAYLSN010000156.1:0-5603 GCA_964386015.1 uncultured Rhizobiaceae bacterium
AGCCGAACAGGTTGAGCACCTTGACCGGCCGGCCGGCGCCGCGGATCAGCGCCTCCATGTGCCGCCAGTGCGTCGCCTGTTCCGGAAAGACGCCGACATGGCGGAAGGAGGTGAAACGGCCGAGATAGTCGAGCCCGTCATGCCGCATCGGCCAGGTCTCGCCGAGCGGCCGCCGCGGAAAATGCCAGCGGCCCATCCCTTCCTCGTCCGTGTCGCCGGTGAAGATGGCGTCTGCCCGCTCCCATTCTGCCGGGTCGAGCCGCTTTTTCCAGATTGCCTGGTTTTCGGGACGGATGATCCGCAACGGCCCGTATTGCTCCAGCTTCACGCCGTCGCCGCTGTCGATCAGCGCATAGTCCGGCCCCGGGTCCAGCGTCAGGATGACCGGGACGCGCTGGTCCGGTGCGGCGCCGCGATGCATGGGCCCACTCAGCTTCGCGCCGGCAGGCCGGGGGACCTTGCGGCGTCGGCACCGGCGGCCCGCATCCTGCGCGCCTCGCGCCGGTAGCGCCCCTGGCGCAGCCATGTGGCGACCGAACCGATCAGAATGCCGAGGATCAGCGCCGCGAACAGCCAGATGAACAGCGGCAGCACCAGGGTGAGGGCGGGATTGCCCGGATTGAAGGGGTCCAGCGTGAATGCCGTCGGCGTCCGGTTTGCCGTCGCCAGCGCCACGAGGACGATCGCCAGCGGAACCAGGATCAATATTGCGATGATGCGGGAAACCATTCGCTTTCCGGCTCAGCCTTCCTGATTGAGCCTGGCGCGGAGTTCCTTCCCGGTCTTGAAGAAGGGCACCCATTTCTCTTCCACATGCACCGTTTCGCCGGTGCGGGGATTGCGACCGACGCGCGCAGGACGGTTCTTGACGGAAAAGGCGCCGAAGCCGCGCAGCTCGACACGGTTGCCCTCGGCCAGGGCCTCGGTGATCTCGTCGAAGATCGCATTGACCACGGTTTCGACGTCGCGCTGGAAAAGATGCGGATTGCGGCTGGCGATGATCTGCACCAGTTCGGATTTGATCATGGGGCACCCCTCTGCACGCCCCGCTGGTGGTCAGCGGGCATAATTCATTGATTTGTCGAAACTATTGCCGACCTGATCCCATCTTCTCAGGTTGCCAGACCGATACGAGCCCGTCAAGGAATATGCGCTCGGCGCCCAGTCCCGCCAGCAGACCGGCGCTTGTTGCGGGCAGGTCGACGAGCGCGGCGATCCAGTCCGTCACGCCGGTACCGGAGCGCGGCTTCCATTCCAGGAGTTCGTAGCTCTGGCCGAGCTTCTCTTCCAGCCACTTCTTCGCTTCGTCCTCGCCGCCGAGCGCGTCGACGAGACCGTTCTGCAGCGCCTGGCGGCCGGTGAAGATCGAGCCGTCGGCGAGCGCCAGCACCTGGCTGCGCTCGAGCGGCCTTCGCTCGGTGACGAGGTCGACGAACCAGTCATAGGAATCCATGACCATTCGCCGGATCATGGCGCGCTCGGTCTCGGTGGTCGGCGAGAAGGGATTGGGCTCGGCCTTCAGCGGCGAGGACTTGATCTCCTCCATGCCGATGCCGAGCTTTTCCATCAGCCCGGTAAAGTCGGGAAACTGCACCAGGACGCCGATCGATCCGACGATCGAGGACTGGCGCGCCACGATGTGGTCGGCCGCCGCCGCGATCATGTAGCCGGCCGAGGCAGCCAGCGTGCCGACCTGCGCCACCACCGGCTTCTGCTCCGAAATGCGGCGGATGGCTTCGAAGATCGCCTCGCCGCCGGCCGTCGTCCCGCCGGGCGAATCGATGGTCAGCATCACGCCCTTGACGCGCTCGCTTTCGGCGACCTCGCGCAGCCGCTCGAGAAGATCCTCGTTCTCGTTGATGGTCCCTTCGATGCGGATGCGGGCGATGTGATCGCCCGAAAGCGCCGAATCGAAGCCGCCGAGGCGCATGGCGGAAAATGCCAGCGCGGCGGCCGCGATTGCGATGGCCGCCACTCTCCAGAAGGTCAGCTTCCGGCGCAGACGGCGCCGGTCAATCAGTTCGTCGGCGTTGCTGGGCATGTTCGTTACCTCTCGGACGCGCCTGTCTCTTTAGATGGTTTCACCCTCCGTGAAAACGGGATATGGGCGGAATCGTTCGTCGCGGCTTCATCCAACAATAACCATATTGCGGTGCAATGCGGCGCAGGGATTCGAAGATCGGGCTTGCACATGACGCCATGCCGGCGCAGAACTGCTGGCGCAGAAACGGTTCCGCAGAATGACGCAGCAGACCGCTCAATTGCCAGGGGCCGCGCCGGCGCCCGTATCGCGCTTTGCCCGCGCGCAGCGGCATTCGCGGCGCGTGCGCATGCTCAAGATCGGCGTGCCGGCACTGGCGCTGCTGCTGGTGCTGGTATTTGCGTTCTGGGCGTGGTGGTCTTCCCAGGATGGCTTCGTCGCCGAGATCACCGGCGCCGCGGTCGAGGATGGCCGGCTGGTGATGACCGATGCGCGGCTGAGCGGCTTCACGCGCGACAACCTGTCCTACACGCTGTCGGCGGAACGTGCGGTGCAGGAGATCGGCGGCACCGGCCTCGTCGAGCTGGAGAAGCTGGTGGCGAGGGTGCCGCTCACCGCCGATATCTGGGCCGACATCGAGGCGGCGACAGGACTCTACGACAATGAACGCAAGTTGCTCGAGGTCACCAGCGCGATGACGATCAACACGACCAATGGCGTCCATGCCCTGTTCCGGTCGGCCCATCTCGATGTACCCGCCGGCGAGTTCTCGACCGACGAGCCCGTCCATGTCGAGATGCAGGGGACGACCTTGTCGGCAAGCTCGATGCAGGTGCGCGAGCGGGGCAGGGTGATCGTGTTCGAGGGGCAGGTGCGGGTGTCGGTCGCCCCGCGCGAGCGCGGCCCGGGGAGTATCGCAAATGGCCAGTAGATCCATTCTTGCCGCAATGATGCTTGCGGCGGCGCTTGTCGCCGCGGCGGGCGCAGCGCTCGGCCAGTCGAGCCAGCGCCTCACCGGCCTGCGCCTCACCGGCAACCAGCCGATCCAGATCGAAAGCGACCGGCTGGAAATCTTCGACAAGGATCGCAAGGCGGTCTTCTCCGGCAATGTCAGCGTGACCCAGGGCGACACCCAGGTCAAGGCCGGGCGCATGACGGTGCATTATTCCAGCGATGGCGGCCCGGTTGCCGGCGGCGGCGCGGCGATCGAGCGGCTCGAGGCCGACGGCACGGTCTATGTCCGCTCCCGCAATCAGGTGGCGACGGGAGACCGCGGCACCTTCGACATGCGCAGCGAGGTGCTGGTCATGACCGGCGAGAAGGTGGTGCTGTCCGAAGGCGACAATGTCATTGTCGGCTGCAAGCTCACCGTCGAGATGCGGAGCGGTCAGGCGCGGTTCGAGGGATGCGGCGACCGCTCTTCCGAAAGCGGCCGCATCATCATGCAGCTCACTCCGGGGCAGAAGTGACGGCGCGGCTGGACAGGCAGGCGGCGAGCGCGACAGCAGGGAACCGGCAGGGGACCCTGGTGGCCCGCAATCTGGTCAAGTCCTACAAGGGCCGGCGTGTCGTCAATGGCGTCTCCTTCGGGGTGCGCGCCGGCGAGGCGGTGGGGATTCTCGGTCCGAACGGCGCCGGCAAGACCACCTGCTTCTACATGGTGACCGGGCTCATTCCGGTCGACGAAGGCACGATCGAGCTCGACGGCAATGATGTGACGCACATGCCGATGTACCGGCGCGCCCGCCTCGGGATCGGCTACCTGCCGCAGGAATCCTCGATTTTCCGCGGCCTGACCGTGGCCGGCAACATTCTCGCCGTGCTGGAAATTTCCGAGCGCGACAGGCAGAAGCGCGCCGAGCGGCTCGATGCGCTGCTCGAGGAGTTTCACATCGCGCATCTTCGCGATTCTCCGGCCATCGCGCTTTCGGGCGGCGAGCGGCGGCGCCTCGAGATTGCGCGTGCTCTTGCCGGCAACCCCGATTTCATGCTGCTCGACGAACCCTTTGCCGGGATCGACCCGATTGCGGTCGCCGACATCCAGGAACTGGTGCGGCACCTGACCGCGCGCGGCATCGGCGTGCTGATCACCGATCACAATGTGCGCGAGACCCTCGGACTGATCGACCGGGCCTACCTCATCCATGCCGGCGAGCTGCTGACGCATGGCCGTCCGGCTGAAATCGTCACCGACCCGGAGGTGCGGCGCCACTATCTCGGCGAACGCTTCACATTGTAGGCAAGGCGGCGAGGCCCGGCGGCAGCGAGTTGACATTGGCGCCGGAAGCATCTACATGGCCGCACGTTTCGGGTGGCGCATGCTCCATCACGTGCGGTTCGCACGATTGCCATACGCCCCAGATTGGTCAGGAACCATGAACCGGCATGCCCCCTTTTCGCCGCGACGCGTCGGGGTTAAGCTCTTTCGACAGGCTTTAGCGGAATAGGCCCATCCAGCATGAATCTGCGTGTCTCCGGCAAGCATATGGAAATTGGCGATTCGTTTCGCGGCAAGATCGAGGAAAGAATTCGCCAGGCTCTCGAGAAATATTTCGACGGCGGATATTCGGGGCAGGTAACGGTAGAGAAGACGCGGGTCGGCTATGCAACGGATTGCCTCGTGCGCCTCGACACCGGCGTCGAACTGCACACGCGCGGTGAAGCGCATGAGCCCGTCTTTTCCTTCGATGTTGCGGCCGACAGGCTGGAAAAGCGCCTGCGGCGGTACAAGCGCCGCCTGCGCGACCATACGGCGGATTTCCGCGGCGACGGCCTCGGCCCGGCGGAATCTCTCGCCTATCGCATTCTCGGCAATCCGGACGAGGAGTTCGAGGAGGAGCTTCCCGAGGACTATGCCCCGGCAATCGTGGCCGAAACCACGCTTGCGCTGGACACCATGTCCGTGGCCGCTGCCGTGATCGAACTCGACAAGAAGGATCATCCCGTGTTCGTGTTCCGCAATGCCGGCAATGGGGAGGTGAACATTGTCTATCGCCGACCCGACGGCAATATCGGATGGATCGATCCATCCCAGGTGGCGCGCAGGTCCGGTGCGCAATAAGGCGCATGCGACCGGGCAGACCACGCAAGGTGAGCAAGGGACTTCATTCTGATGGATCTGAGTGACCTGATCGGCATCGAATCGGTGATGCCGGCGCTGAAGGCAAACTCCAAGAAACAGGTGCTTCAGCTGATGGCGGAAAAGGCGGCCGGACTGACCGGCCTGCCCGAACGCGAAATCCTCGAAACGGTATTGCAGCGCGAGACGCTCGGCTCGACCGGCGTCGGTGGCGGCATCGCCATTCCGCACGGCAAGCTGGCCGGCATGGAGCGGATCATGGGCGTGTTCGCGCGGCTGAAGACTCCGGTGGATTTCGCGGCGCTGGATGACCAGCCGGTCGATCTGGTCTTCCTGCTGCTGGTCCCGGAAAGCGCCGGCGCCGATCATCTCAAGGCACTGTCGAAGATCGCCCGCGTCCTGCGCAATCCGGAGACCGTGGCGAAGATCCGCGGGGTCAGCGACGCCGCGATGATCTACAACATCCTGTCGAAGGCGCCGACTTCACATGCGGCCTGACACGTGCCGGCCAGCGGTGCCCGGCGGTTCGCAAGCCTGAACTCC
>CAYLSN010000157.1:0-1991 GCA_964386015.1 uncultured Rhizobiaceae bacterium
ATCACGGATGCGGAAATCGCGGAGCTGACAGCGATGCTGGAGGCGGAGCGGTCCGCCCTGCCGCTGATCGAGCGTGACCGGCAAAGCCGTCCCTTGCCCATCCGCGATTTTCATGCCCGCCTGGCGCAGATCGCAGACAATTCCGAATTGCAGAGGCTGCTTGCAACAGACCTCTGGCGGCGCGCGCGCGGATATTACAGCCGCGTATGGTCGGATCTGGAGGACCGGACCCGGCAGGCCTTTTTCGAGCATTCCGCGATTCTTGACGCGTTGCGCCAGCGCGACGCAGAGCTCGCCGCGCTTCTCATGCGAAGGCATATCGAGCGTTCGCGCTCGCTGCTCGAACAGCAGATCGCGCGGTCGGGCGCCTCGGGGAGCGACGGGGCAAGATCATGACCGCAACGAGAAAATTGCAGACATCGGCAAGGAGGAAACAATGAAAGGACTCGCAGGGAAGGGACTCGCAGGCATCGTTACTGCTCTGGCGCTTCTGGCTTCCGGCACCCAGCTGCTCGCGGAGGAGGAGGCCGCTCTGATCGAGGCCAGCAAGGCGGAGTCCGGGCTGCTGATCTATTCCAACCTGGAACCCGAATACTGGACAGATGCGCTGGAGAAATTTGCGGCGCGCTATCCCTGGATCAAGGTCGAGACGACCAATATGGGCGGCGATCTCTGGGAAAAATACTACGCCGAAAGCTCCACCTCGACGCGGACGGCCGACCTGGTACTGACGGCGGGCGTGGACCGCTGGCTGGAATTCGCCGAGAAAGGCCAGATCGTGGACTATGTCTCGCCGGAGGCCGACTCGCTTCCGGACTGGAGCAAGCCGCTGCCGGGATTGTACACGGCGTCGGTCGATCCGATCATCATTGCCTTCAACAAGTTTCTGGTTCCGGAAGACAAATGGCCGCGCTCGGTCGCGGACATTGCGGCGCTGGCGCCGGACTATCCGGGGAAAGTGTCCACCTATGACGCGGCGGCGAATCCGTTCGGCCTGTCGCTGTTCTGGACCTGGGACAGGAACCATCCGGACAGCTGGGAACAGATGGAAACCATCGGCGCTTCCTCGCGGCCGGAGAGAAGCGCCGGCACCATCCGTGACAAGGTCATCTCCGGCGAGTATGCGCTGGGACTGTTTCTTTCCGGCGTCAATATTCCGCGCCTGAGCGCGCCGGATATGACCCAGATCGTCGGATGGGCCTTCCCCGAGGACGGCACGATGCTTTCCATGCGCGGGCTGGCGCTGACGAAAGCGGCCTCGAGCCCGGCGTCGGCAAAGCTCATGCTGAACTTCCTCCTGTCGCGCGAAGGGCAGGTCGCACTGGCGAAAAACGGCCTGACGCCCTATCGGGACGACGTCTCGAAGGATGACGTGCCCTATTACAGCCTCACGGCAATCCGCGAGCAGGTCGGCGACGAGAACATCTTCGTCGTGAACTACGATCCCGAACTGATGGCCAATCGCGAGGCGTTCACCCGGAAATGGGAGAAGGCCTTCTTCGCCGGCAGATGACGGGACGGCCAGTGCAGAGTCAGGTTGGCGCAATCGCCTTCCCGGGCACCCGTCCGGGAAGGAATCTTCCGGAACCCGTCATCCAGCACGGGGTCATGCTGCTGTGCGCGGCACTGGTGGCAGTGCCGCTGATTCCGCTGGTGCTGCAGGCCTTCAGTCCCGAGCCGCTCTATGCCTGGCAAGGCCGTCTCACCTTGGGAAATTTCCGAAATCTGTTCGGCCTACCGGAAATTCCGAGGCTTGCAGGCAACACGCTGTATTTTTGCGGGATCTCGATCCTGTTCTCCATGGTCTTCGGCGTCGCCCTGTCGATTGCGGTGACCAGGGTCGAAATTCCGGCGCGAGGCGTGCTGACGACCATTCTGCTGTGGCCGATCTTCGTTTCGCCGCTGGTCATTGCCTTCGGCGCCATCCTCACCTACGGGCCGACGGGCTGGGTCACCACGAACTAGCCTGACTTGATCCCGGTGATCAGGGG
>CAYLSN010000157.1:2001-5594 GCA_964386015.1 uncultured Rhizobiaceae bacterium
TTCAGCCGGCTGACGGGCATTGGCGAGCCATGGAACATCTACTCGTTGACCGGCCTGTCCGTGGTCTCGGGCCTGTCCATGGTGCCGATGACGATCCTTTATTGCATCTCCTCGGCGCGGCAGCAGGATCCGCGCCTGGAACAGGCGGCGGAGGTCGCCGGGGCGTCGCCCATGCACATCCTGGCGCGCATCACCCTGCCGATGATGCGGCCGGCGCTTTTTTTCTCGCTGATGATGAACATTGTCGCGGCGCTCGAAATGTTCGCCATCCCGCTCCTGCTTGGCGGCCCGTCCGGCATCCAGCTGCTCACCACATTCATCTACGACAAGGGATTCGAATCGGGCAGGCCGGACTACGGCCTCGTTTCCGCCGCCGCCATGGTGCTGCTGGTGCTGGTTGCGCTGCTGGTCGTTGTCCAGTCGCTGGTCCTGCGCCAGAGCCACCGCTTCCTCAGCGTTGGCCCGAAAGGCAGCAGGTTGCAGACCATGAATCTGGGATGGAGGAAATGGTGGGTGTTCGGCGCGACCCTTGCCTATGTCATGTTCGGCATAGTCGCGCTGGTCTTCGGCCTCGTCCTGAGATCCTTCGTTGTGGTCCTCTCCCCTTTCGTGAATCCGCTCCAGGTCCTGACCCTGCAGAACTATCGCGACGTCCTGTTCAACGCATCCTACCAGACGGCGATCTGGAACACGATCGTCGTCGCCGTCGTCGGAGCGCTTGCCGGAACCGCCCTCATCGGCATGGTGGCCTTCGTCTCCCAGCGTTCGGGCTACCGGCTGGCGCGGCTCCTGGATCTGGTTGCCCAGCTGCCGAGGGCAGTGCCCGGGCTGATCGTCAGTCTGGGTGTGTTCTATGCCGTGATCTTCGTGCCCGGCCTGTCCATTCTCGGCGGCACGCTGTGGGTGCTGGTGCTGGCATATGTCATCCGCCATCTGCCGGCAGGCTATGGCATTGTCGCTCCCGCGCTGCTTCAGGTGACGCGGGATTTCGACCGCGCCGCCAGCGTCGCCGGCGCATCCTGGATGACGGTCATGCGGCGCATCGTGGCGCCGATCGTCAAGCCGGCGCTGCTGTCGTGCTTCACCCTGCTGATGATCCTGTTCTTCAAGGAATATGCGACGGCAATCTTCCTCTACCGTCCGGGCAATGAGGTGATTTCCATGGCAATGCTCAGCGCCTGGGTTCCCGGCTATACGGGGATCGTCGCATCGCTGGCGGTGATCCAGATCCTGGTGACCAGCCTGCTTCTGCTGGTCTTCACGCGCTTGTTCGGAGTAAGGCTGCATGGCTGACGTGATGGTGGAAGGGCTGAGACGCAGCATCGGCCCGACAGTCATCCTCGACGGCATCTCCCTGTCGGTGAATGAGGGGGAATTCGTCACGCTGCTCGGACCGTCCGGATGCGGCAAATCCACGACCCTGAATCTGCTCGCCGGTCTCGACCGGGCGAATGCCGGGCGCATCCTGGTCGGCGGGCAGGTGCTCTTTGATGGCGAGGCAGGGATCTTCGTGGAGCCGCAGTTCCGTAATCTCGGCATGATGTTCCAGTCCTACGCGCTCTGGCCGCACATGACGGTCTGGCAGAATCTCGCCTTTCCGCTGGACATAAGAGGGATCACCGGCGCGGCGGCGCGCGAGAAGATCACGCAGGCGCTCGATCTCGTCGAGATGGGGGACTATGCCGGTCGCTATCCCGGCGAGCTTTCGGGTGGCCAGCAGCAGCGCGTCGCGCTTGCACGGACGCTGGTCTACGGCCCGCGACTGCTCCTGCTGGACGAGCCGCTGTCCAATCTCGACGCCAAGCTGCGCGACAAGGCGAGGGGCTGGCTGCGCGACCTGCAGAAGCGGATGGGCGTGACCACCATCTATGTCACGCACGATCAGACCGAGGCGCTGGCGCTCAGCGACCGGATCGTGGTGATGGAGGCCGGCCGGATCGTGCAGGTCGGCGCTCCGGAAGAGATCTACATGCATCCTGCGACGCCCTTCGTCGCCGATTTCGTCGGCGCCAACAATCTTTTCGAAGCCCGAATCCTGCGTGAGGAGACCGATGGTGTCGTGCTCGGACTTGCCGGCGGCGCCGAACTGCGTGGCCCGACGGCCGCCGGCATCGGTCCCGGGCAGAAGGTCCTGGTCGCCATCCGCCCGGAGCAGATCGCAATCGGCGATGCCGCCATCCATGGCGACATTGCGGAGGCACGGGAAGCGGAGATCCTGGATTGCGTCTATCAGGGTTCGCGATATGTAATCTCCTTTCGCCTCGGAGAGGTGACATTGCATACCGAACATGCCACGCCGCTGCCGCCGGGCAAGGTCATGAGGGTCGTGCTGCCGCGCTCGGCGATCCGAATTTTCCGTGGGGACCAGGGAGCCGGAAATCTTGCAGACTGAGAAATCGCGCGAAGAGCTGGTCGAGCTGACAAGGCGGCTGCTTGCCTTCGACACCACCAACCCGCCCGGCCGGGAACTCGAGGCCATGCAGTTCTGCGCGCAATGGCTCGAAGGCGCCGGATTTCGTTGCGAGTTGCAGCATCTGTCGCCCGGGCGGGCCAATCTGGTCGCGACCCGCGGTCTCGGCGAGGGGTTGCCCCTCTGCTTCAGCGGCCATCTGGACACGGTGCCCCTGGGCGATGCGCCGTGGAGCGTGCCGCCCTTCGAGGGAATCGTCGAAGACGACTTTCTGTATGGTCGCGGCGCTACCGATATGAAGGGAGCGATTGCGGCCTTCATGCTGGCCTGCCGGGACAACCACCCGGTTCGCGGCGGCGTCAGCATCCTGCTGACCGCCGGGGAGGAGACGGGGAGCGACGGCGCGCGCGAGCTGGCCGCGGCGGGCCTCATCCCGGCCGCCGGGGCGATGATCGTGGGCGAGCCTTCGGCCAACCGGCCGCTCGCCGGGCACAAGGGCGCGTTCTGGCTGAAACTGGGAATTGCCGGGAAAGCGGCGCATGGCTCGACGCCGGACCAGGGCGTCAACGCCATCATCAGGGCCCTGCCTGTCCTGGACCGCCTGGCGCAACTCGATCTCGACATCCGCCATCCGCTGCTCGGCAGTGCGACGGCGAATCTCGGCACGATCCGCGGCGGGCACAATGTGAACTCGGTCCCCGATCTGTGCGAATTCACGCTGGATATCCGCTCCGTCGAAGGCATCAGCCACGAAGACCTTCTTGGAAGGGTCAGGGCCGCCGCCGGTGCGGATGCAACGATCGAGGTGCTGATCGACCTGCCGCCTGTATGGACTGACCCTCAGGATCCCTGGTTCCGCAAGGCGCGCAGCGCGGTGTCCGCCATTGCAGGGCAGGAGCTGCAGGCCGGAACGGCGACCTATTTCACCGATGCTTCGGTGCTGAAGCCGGCGATGAACGATTTGCCGGTACTGATTCTCGGGCCGGGCACGGTCGAGCAGGCGCACCGGACCGACGAGCATGTGCGGGTGTCGAAACTGCTCGAAGCAGTTGCCATCTACGGCGCCCTGCTGCGCGACTGGGACGGGCGCGTCTGATCCGGTCCGATTCATCTTCGCACCGCCTCGTCCAGGGCTTGTCCGCGGCTTCTGCCTCAGGGATGATCGCATGCGCCAGCGGGAGCG
>CAYLSN010000158.1:0-5505 GCA_964386015.1 uncultured Rhizobiaceae bacterium
ACGAACGTATCGTCTTCCAGTACACGACTTCCTCGACGAGCCTGCAGAAGAAGCTCAAGGTGAGCTGAACCTGCCCGGGCCCTGCCGCTTCTCGGTTCTCTGCAGCCGGTAGTCGAGCAGCCTGCCGAGACGGTCCTCGAAATTGGTGCTCTCGATGCGGTCGAACCTTTCCTGCGCCTTGCTGTGCCGGTCGAGGATCCGTGCCGTGAGGCGATCCACCCTTTGTTCCAGCCGGCGGCAGTCCCGCTCGCGATCCAGGCTGGCAACGGCCTGCTCCAGCTCCCGCGCGTGGTTCATGGCGATGCCGACATGCCGATCCTCGTGACGCCGGATGTCGGCGATGAGAGTCTCCCAGACGATCCGCTCGTTTCGCGGCGGCTGCCGCGGCGGCTTCCAGCGCGGCAGCGTGATGCGGGCGTTGACGGTGGCATCGGCCCTGGCGACACGGCAGTACCCGCCATGCAGTTCGTAGTCGACCTTGAGCTGGATCTCGATCCTCGTCGCGCCCGGATGGCGCTCGCCCGTCGAATCCACGGTGGGACCCTGGCGCGACAGTTCCTGCTGCAGCCGCGAGAGCGTCGGGCTGACCAGCGTGTAGTGGACATAGCGCCTGGACAGGCTGGCCGCCGCCGCCGGGCCTTGCGCCAGGTGCAGTCCGAGGAGCAGCAGCAGGCCGGATGCCAGGGCGCGCTTCATCGTCTCTCCGTCGCGGATCCTGTGCCACCATGCGACAGCGCGCTTGCCGCCGCAAGCACGGAACAGTTGATTTCGACAGGGCCGGTGGAGATAAGAGGCGATCCGAACTGGTGAGGGTCTCGTGAATCACCGCTGGCCGCTGGCGCATGGACGATATCTCGATCTCGGGGTGCAGGGACGCATCATGGGCGTGCTGAACGTCACGCCGGATTCCTTTTCCGATGGCGGAAGATTCCTGTCCCCGGCCGATGCCATCGCCCAGGCGCAACACATGATCGAGGCCGGCGCCGACATCATCGATATTGGCGGGGAATCGACGCGGCCCGGCGCCGCTCCGATCGGCGAGGAAGAAGAGCGGGCCCGCATCCTGCCGGTCATCGAGCATCTGGCGCCCCTGGGAATCCTGATCTCCGTCGACACCTACCGCTCGGGAACGGCCCGCGCCGCCGTCGCCGCCGGCGCCCATATCGTCAACGATGTCTGGGGCCTGCAACGCGATCCGGCCATCGCCACGGTCGCGGCAGAGACCGGCGCCGGCCTCGTCATCATGCATACGGGCCGCGAACGGGTGAAGCTGCCGGACGTGATCGAGGACCAGTTCCATTTCCTGGAGCGCTCGCTCGAAATCGCCGCCCGGCAAGGCGTGCAGCGCGAGCGGATCGTGCTCGATCCCGGATTCGGCTTTGCCAAGGATGCGGACGAGAATCTCGAACTGATGGCAAGATTCGAGGAACTGCACCGGCTCGGCTATCCGATCCTCGCCGGGACGTCGCGCAAGCGCTTCGTCGGCGCGGTGACGGGGAGGGACGCCGCGTGCCGTGACTGGGGGACGGCGGCGACCAGCGCCATCCTTCGGCTCAAGGGCGCCGCGATCCTGCGCGTACACGAGGTTGCGATGAATCTGGACGCAGTGAAGATGGCGGATGCGGTGCTGGCGCATGCGCCGGAGAAGAGGAGCGCGACATGACCGGTGCCGCCGCCGAATTCAGCTACCGGATCCGCCTGCGCAATTGCGCCTTCTTCGCCCGGCACGGCGTGCTCGAGGAGGAGGGGCGGCTCGGCCAGCGCTTTTTCGTCGATGCGAACCTGCTCATTGTCCCGTCCGGGCGACTGGAGGAAGATTCGATCGATCATACAGTCGATTACGGCGAGGTATTCAAGCTGATCGAACGGATTGTCACCGGCGAGCGCCACCGCCTGATCGAGGCGCTGGCCCTGCGCTGCGCCAGAGCCATCGTCGACGGCTTCCCGCAGGTGCGGCAGGCGGAGATCACGGTCCGCAAGCCGTCGGCGCCGATCGAGGGCGTTCTCGATCATGTCGAGGTCACGCTGGCCTGGCCGCAATAGCATGTCGGGCGAGCGGATCTTTCTCGGCCTCGGCGGCAATATCGGCGATCCGGCGCGCAACATTGCCGAGGCACTGGCGGCGCTCGCCCGGCACCCCCGGATCCGCCTCGTCGCGGTCTCCTCGCTCTACCGCACCGCGCCGTGGGGCAAGCTCGACCAGCCCGATTTCATCAATGCCGCGGCAGAGATCGAGACGGCGCTCTCGCCGCGGGAATTGCTGGCGGAGTGCCTGCGGGTGGAAAACTCGCTGCACCGCATTCGCGGCGAGCGCTGGGGTCCCCGTACCATCGACATCGACATCATCGCTTATGGCGACCGCGAAATCCGCGAGGACGGCCTCGAAATTCCGCACCCGCGCCTGGCCGGGCGCGCCTTCGTCCTCGTGCCGCTGGCCGAGATCGCCGGCGAAGCCGTGATTCGGGGCGAGCGGGTCAGCGACCTCGCCGCGCGCGCCGACAGCAGCGGCGTCAGGCGGCTGGACGATGCGCATTAGCGCATGGTGCCGTTTCCCTGAACCGCCATCACGCGCCATGTCCTGGTTGTCGCATGATCCTTTTCGGAAGGTGGGGTTCAGCTCCCGGGACCCGTGCCCCGGCCCGGATCAGATGGAGAAGCTGGTGCCGCATCCGCAGGATGCGACCGCGTTCGGATTGCGGATCTGGAACGACTGACCCATCAGGTCGTCGACGAAATCGATGACCGAACCGCCCATGTAGACCAGGGAAAGTTCGTCGATGAGCACTTTCGCCCCGTCCTTCTCGAACTCGACATCGTCGGAATTACGTTCCGATGTGAGGTCGATATGGTAGGAGAAGCCGGAGCAGCCGCCGCCCTCCACCGCGACGCGCAGGGCGATCTTTCCCGGCTGGCTTGCCAGGATCTCCTTGATGCGGGACGCCGCCGAATCGCTGAGTTCAACGGTGTTCATCTGTCGCCGTGCACCCTTGCCTGAACCTCTGCGCAAAAGGTATGTAGCGGCAGGCGCCAAGTCAACGGGCGGTCATCTCAATGGAAATGAGCAGGATCGGCTACGGCTACGAGCCCCGCGCCGCGCATGCGTGCGACCCCGCCCGCAGCCGCGGGCGGCTGGTGCCGGAGCCCGAGAGCCCGACCCGTACCGCGTTCCAGCGCGATCGTGACCGCATCGTCCATGCGACAGCCTTTCGCCGCCTCAAGCACAAGACCCAGGTCTTCGTCGCCCATGAGATGGATCATTACCGGACCCGGCTTACCCACACGATCGAGGTGGCCCAGATCGCGCGGGCGCTGGCGCGGTCGCTGCGGCTGGACGAGGACCTCGCCGAAGCGGTGGCGCTGGTGCACGATTTCGGCCATACGCCGTTCGGCCATACCGGCGAGGAGGCGCTCAACGAAAAGCTCGCCGAATGGGGCGGGTTCGACCACAACGCCCAGTCGCTGCGCATCGTCACCAGTCTCGAGCGCCGCTATGCCGCGTTTGACGGGCTCAACCTGACCTGGGAGACGCTGGAGGGACTGGTCAAGCACAATGGCCCGCTTGTCGGCCCGCATGCGCCGGACCGGCCGGTGCCGCCGCCCATTCTCGCATTCGACCGGCTCTTTCCGCTCGAGCTCGACCGGCACGCCTCGCTGGAGGCGCAATGCGCCGCCATTGCCGATGACATTGCTTATGACACGCACGACATCGATGACGGCCTGCGCTCGGGCCTGCTGACGCTCGAAATGCTCGAGGAAGTGCCGCTATGCGCCGGAATTCTAGCGGAAGTACGCGCGCTGCATCCCGGGCTCGACCCGGTTCGCACCGGGCATGAGCTGATGCGGCGGCAGATCACCGCCATGGTCGAGGACGTGGTCCGCCACGCGCTGGACCGGATCGCGCTGCTGCGTCCGACCTCGGTGGAAGATGTGCGCGCCGCAGGCCGGCGCCTGGTCGCCTTCAGCGAAGCGATGGCGGAGCGCGAGGGCGAGCTGAAGCGGTTCCTGTTCCATCGGCTCTACCGGCATCCGCAGGTGCTCGCGGTGCGAGAGCAGGCCGAGCGGGTCGTGCGGGAGCTGTTCGACGCCTATATGGGCGACCCGTGGCTCCTGCCCGAGAACTGGCGCTGCGGCCTGGAACATGCCGGCAAGGAGGGCCAGGCGCGCCGCATCGCCGATTTCCTCGCCGGGATGACCGATACCTACGCGCTGAAGGAATACGGGCGACTGTTTGACCGCACCGTGCAATTGAGCTAGGCGCAGCAGCAAGAGGCTGCTGCCGGAAGGAAGAAGCGACTCCGATGATGCCAGAGATGAACATATTCGCGTCGATCCGCACGCTCATTGTCGAGACGGTCGAAAAGCTCGGAGTGCCCGAGGGAGAGGAGGACGAGTCCCCCTATACCCGGATCACGGTCGAGCCGCCCAGGGACCCCGCGCATGGCGACCTCGCCACCAATGCGGCGATGGTGCTCGCCCGCGCGGCCGGGACCCAGCCGCGCGAACTGGCCGGGCGCATCGCCGAGGCGCTGCGCGGCCGCGAAATGTTCACGGATATCTCGATTGCCGGACCCGGGTTCATCAATCTGCGCCTGTCGCCCGGTTTCTGGCAGCGCCATCTCGAGACGATCCTCGAGGCGGGGACGGATTACGGCCGTTCGCGCATCCTCAGCGGCCAGAAGTTCAATGTCGAATACGTGTCCGCCAACCCGACGGGGCCGATGCATGTCGGCCATTGCCGGGGCGCCGCGGTCGGTGACGTCATCGCCAATCTGGTCGCCTTCGCCGGCGGCGAGGTAGTCAAGGAGTACTACATCAACGATGCCGGCGCGCAGATCGACGTGCTGGCGCGCTCGGTCTGGCTCCGCTACCTCGAGGCCCTCGGCGATGAGATCGGCGAAATCCCGTCCGGCCTGTATCCGGGGGATTATCTGGTTCCGGTCGGCAGGGCGCTGGCCGGGGAGTTCGGCGATTCGCTGCGGTCCATGCCGGAGGCGGAGGCGCTGGAGATCGTGCGCAACCGCGCCGTCGACGCCATGATGGAGATGATCCGCGACGATCTGGCGGCGCTGAACGTGCGCCATGACGTCTTCTTCTCCGAACGGCGACTGCATGCCGACAATGCGCGGGCCATCCGCACGGCGATCAACGAGCTGACGCTTTCCGGCCATGTCTATCGCGGCAAGCTGCCGCCGCCGAAGGGACAGAAGCCGGAGGACTGGGAGGACCGGGAACAATTGCTGTTCCGCTCGACGGCGGTGGGCGACGACATCGACCGGCCGCTGCAGAAGTCCGACGGCAGCTACACCTATTTCGCCGCCGACGTCGCCTATTTCAAGGACAAGCTCGATCGCGGCTTCGACGAGATGGTCTTCGTGCTCGGCGCCGATCATGGCGGCTACGTCAAGCGCATGGAGGCGCTCAGCCAGGCGCTCGCCAACGGAAGGGCGCGGCTCACCGTGGTCCTCTACAATCTCGTGCGCCTGTTCCGCAACGGCGAGCCGGTGC
>CAYLSN010000159.1:0-252 GCA_964386015.1 uncultured Rhizobiaceae bacterium
GCGCAGGAATGCCGCGAGATCCTCCTCGTCGGCCGGCTGGAACAGCAGTTCCGCCGGGCCTCCGGCACGAAACCAGGTGATGCGGTCCATGGGCGCATTGGCGGTCAGCCGGCCGCGCACGCCGCCGAGCAGCGGCTGCAGCCGCGCCAGAAGGGCATCGCCGTCGATCATGGCCTGTTCCCGGTTCCGGCCAGTTCCTGCGGCATGGACTGCGCCCATCGCTTCGGGAGGTAGCTGCTCTGTCAGCTTTTT
>CAYLSN010000159.1:262-5380 GCA_964386015.1 uncultured Rhizobiaceae bacterium
CGAAGTCGCCGCTGCCGGCGATCTCCCGCAGGATCGGCGCAATGGCTTCCGGCTCGCCGACAAAGCGGGCATCCCGGTGCCCCGCGGCCCGGATGCGGCCGGCGAGCCGGCGCGAATCGACGCCCTCGATCGGCGATTCGCCGGCGGCATAGACCGGGGTGACCAGCACCGTATCTGCATCGTTGAAGCAGGCGGCGAACTCGTCGAACAGGTCGCGCAGCCTTGTGTAGCGATGCGGCTGGACGATGGCGACGACCTGCCCGGCGCAGGCCTGGCGCGCGGCCGCCAGCACGGAGCGGATCTCGACGGGATGGTGGCCGTAATCGTCGAAGAACTCGACGCCGTTCCAGGACCCCGTATGGGTGAATCGCCGCTTCACGCCCCCGAAGCCGGCAAGCCCGCGCCGGATCGCCTCCCCGGCAATGCCGAGCTGGTGGGCAACCGCGACCGCGGCAGTGGCGTTGGACACGTTGTGCATGCCGGGCATGGGCAGCCTCAGGCCCGCCAGGCGTACCATGTCGGCGCTGCGGCGGCTGCGGATGTCGATGTCGAACACCGAGGTCCTGCCCTCGCTGCGCACATTGGCGAAACGGACATCCGCCTGCGGATTGGCGCCGTAGGTGACGATGCGGCGGTCCTCGATCCGCGCCGCCAGCCCCTGTACCTCCGGATGGTCGATGCACAGCACGCCGAAGCCGTAGAACGGAACATTCTCGACGAATGCCCTGAAGGCCTCGCGCATCATGCCGAAGGAGCCGTAGTGATCGAGATGCTCCGGATCGATATTGGTCACCACCGCGACGTCGGCAGGCAGTTTCAGGAAGGTGCCGTCGCTCTCATCCGCCTCGACCACCATCCAGTCGCCGGCGCCCATGCGCGCATTGGTGCCGTAGGCATTGATGATGCCGCCATTGATGACGGTCGGATCGAGGCCGCCGGCATCCAGCAGCGTGGCGATCATCGAGGTCGTCGTGGTCTTGCCGTGCGTGCCGCCAATGGCGATCGCCTGGCGGAACCGCATCAGTTCGGCCAGCATCTCGGCCCGGCGCACGATGGGGAGGAACAAATCGCGCGCGGCGACCAGCTCGGGATTGTTGCGGGCAATCGCGGAGGATACGACCACGACCTCGGCATCGCCGAGATTCTCCGGCGCGTGGCCGATATGGACGGCAATGCCCTTCCGGCGCAGGCGCTGGACATTGGCGTTGTCGGCCTGGTCCGAGCCCTGCACCCGATAACCGAGACTGTGCAGCGCCTCGGCAATGCCGCTCATGCCGATGCCGCCGATTCCGATGAAATGAACCGGCCCGATATTCCGCGGCATCTTCATCTGCATTCTCCGATTGTGCCAGCGCTGGCTATAGACTCCACCGCGTCCGCCAGCAAGCGGGCGGCATCGGGCCGCCCCGCCGCCTTCGCCGCGGCGGCCATCGCCGCCAGTTCCTGCGGCGTGTCCATCCAGCCCGACAACAGCGCGGCCAGTTCCTCCGCGGTCAGTTCCTGCTGCCGGCGCACGACCGCGCCGCCCGCCGCCGCCAGCGCCTCGGCATTGGCGGCCTGATCATGATCCAGCGCATGCGGATAGGGCACGAGCAGGGCCGGCCGCCCGATCACCGCCAGTTCCGACACTGTCGACGCCCCCGAGCGCGACACGACCAGATGGGCGTCGCGGATCTTCGCCGCCATGTCGCGGAAAAAGGGGGAGATTTCCGCCTCGACGCCGAGCCGCCGCCAGGCATCGCGCAGGGCCGCCTCATCTTCCGGCCGCGCCTGCTGCGTGACGCGCAGCCGCCGGCGCTTGCCTTCGTCCAGCATCGCCGCCGCCTCCGGCAGGACAGCGGAAAACCAGGCGGCGCCCTGACTGCCGCCGAAGACCAGCAGCCGGAATTCGCCGTCCGGGCCGGGCGGTGCATAGGGCTGGCGCGCCGCCTCGACAATGTCGGGACGCACCGGGTTGCCGGTGATGACGATCTTGCCGGCATGCGCGCCGCCGGGCTTCAGGAACCCGCCGGCAATGCGGTCGACCCTGCCGGCGAGCGCCCGGTTCGCGCGTCCCATCACCGCGTTCTGCTCATGGACGAGGGTCGGCAGGCCGCGCCGCGCCGCCGCCCAGAGCGGCGGCAGGGTCGGGTAGCCGCCGAAGCCGACGACCGCGGCCGGGCGGATGCGCGTAAAATGCCGCATGGCGAGGCGGGCGCCGCGCCAGATCGTCATGGCGGCATGCAGCCAGCGCAGCGGGTTGCGGCCGGAGATCGTCGCGGCCGGGATCAGGAGGATTTCCTCGGGCGCAAACGACTCGGCGAACCGCTCGGCGCGGCGGTCGGTCGCCAGCAGGACGCGCCAGCCGCGCGCGCGCAATTCGTGCGCCAGCGCCTCGGCGGGGAAAAGATGCCCGCCGGTGCCGCCGGCGCACAGGACGATGGTACCCGCCATGCTCAGCCCGCGGCGATCACATGCTTTTCGGCCACCGGCAGCGGCGTCTTGCGCCGCTCGGGCTTCTTCCGGCAGAGCGCTAGCAGGAAACCCATCGAGATGGCCATCGCCACCAGCGAGGAGCCGCCATAGGAAACGAAGGGCAGCGTCATGCCCTTGGCCGGCATGAGCTGCAGGTTGACGCCCATGTTGATGACCGCCTGCAGGCCGAACAGGATGGAGAGGCCCGCAATGGCATAGCGCGAGAATCCGTCCTCATGGCGCTGGGCCATGAGGAGGCCGCGCAGCACGACCAGGGCGAACAAGCCGAGGATCAGGAAGCACATCACGATGCCGAATTCCTCCGCCGCCACGGAAAAGATGAAATCGGCATGGCTGTCGGGCAGGATCCGCTTGACCGAGCCTTCGCCCGGGCCCTTGCCGAACCAGCCGCCATGGATGATCGCCTCGCGTCCCATGTCGACCTGGAAGGTGTCGCCCTCGCCCTTCAGGAAGCCGTCGATGCGGGCGGCGACATGCGGAAAGGCACTGTAGGCGGCATAGCCTCCGACCGAACCGGCGGCGGCAAGGCCGATGATCCAGAGCCAGGGCATGCCGGCCATGAAGAACATGGCGCCCCAGGTCGCGGCGATCAGCATGGTCTGGCCGAGATCCGGCTGCGCGATCAGGAGCGCCGCGGCAAGGCCGAGCAGGATGATGGCAAACAGGTTGCCGGGCACTTCCGGCTGGCGCGAATGTTCGGAGAACAGCCAGGCGCAGATGATGACAAAGGCGGGCTTCATGAATTCGGACGGCTGCACCGAAACGCCGAGCATGTTCAGCCAGCGTCGCGAACCCTTGACCTCGACGCCGAAATGCAGCGTCGCCAGCATCAGCAGCAGCGATCCGATCAACATGGCCAGCGCCACGCGCCGCACCTGCCGCTCATTGAGGAAGGAGGTGGCGATCAGCGCCGCGACCGCCGGAACCATGAACAGGATCTGGCGGATGACGAAGTGGTAGCTCGGCAGGCCGATGCGCTCGGCCACGGCCGGGCTGGTAGCAAAGGAAAGCACCACGCCGATGCCCATCAGCGCCAGGAAGGCGGCGAGGAACCAGCGATCGACGGTCCACCACCATTGCGCGGCCGGGCTGCTGTCGACGCGGCTTGCCATCTCAGTTCGTTACCTCCTGGACCGGCGTCACTCCGAGGGCCGCGACCGCGGCACGGAAGCGTTCGCCCCGTTCTTCGAAATTCCGGAACTGATCGAAACTCGCACAGGCTGGTGAAAGCAATATTACCGATTCGCGATGTTCCTCAAAGAGAGCGTCCCGCGCCGCATGGCGCACAGCCGTCTCCAGCGTCTCCGAAATCTCGTAGGGCACCTCGTCGCCCAGGGCCGCGGCCAGCGCCGGCGCCGCCTCGCCGATCAGATAGGCCCTGGCAATGCGCGCGAACGCCGGGCGCAGGCTTTCGAACCCGCCTTCCTTGGCGAGGCCGCCGGCGATCCAGAAGACGCGGTCGAAGCTCGCCAGCGCCAGCGCCGCAGCCTCGGCATTGGTCGCCTTGGAATCGTTGACGAACAGGACCTTGCCCTTGCGGCCCACCGGCTCCATCCGGTGCGCCAGCCCGGCAAAGCTTGCCAGTCCCGCCCGGATCTCCTCGTCCGTCAGGCCGAGGGCGGATGTCGATGCGACCGCCGCCAGGGCGTTCTGCCGGTTGTGCGACCCGCGCAGGGAATGGCTGCCGGCGAGCGAGCCGACGACGCGCACCGTGCCACCGGAGGCACAGCAGAGATCGTCGCCATCGGCGAAGTAGCCCTCGTCCAGACGCCCGTCCTTCGATATGCGGATGAGCGCATGTCCCGCCGCCTGCAGCCGCGCGGCAATCGCGGCGGTGATCGCATCGTCCACCGCGACGATCGCCAGGCGGCTGGCCGCGACCAGCCTTTCCTTGATGGCGGCATAATTGGCCAGGGTGCCGTGGCGGTCGAGGTGATCCGGCGTGACATTGAGCAGGATGCCGATATCCGGCGCCAGCGAGGGCGCCAGGTCGATCTGGTAGGAGGAGACTTCCAGCACATAGATGCGCTCCGGCGCCGGTTCGGCCAGCGTCAGCGCCGCCCGGCCGATATTGCCGCCCATCTGCGCGTCCCTGCCGGAACTGGCGACGAGATGGGCGATGAGCGCCGTGGTCGTCGACTTGCCGTTGGTGCCGGTTATGGCGACCGTCCTCGCCCCCGAGCCCTGCGTCTCGCGCCAGAACAGCTCGATATCCCCGATGACAGGCACGCCGGCCCGCGCCGCCAGCTCGACCGACCAGTGCGGCCGCGGATGTGTCAGCGGCACGCCCGGCGACAGAACCAGCGCTGCGACTGCGGACCAGTCGATGCCGCGCAGGTCGGCGACGGCGATGCCGGCCGCCGCGGCCTCGCGCACCCGCTCGGGATTGTCGTCGAAGGCGATGACGGCAGCACCGCCCGCCAGCAGCGACTGCGCCGTGGCGAGGCCGGAGCCCGCCAGGCCGAACAAGGCGAAAGTCGTACCGGAGCTCCGTCTCGCAGCGATCATTGCCGCTATCTCAGCTTCAGTGTCGACAGGCCGATCAGCGCCAGCAGCACGGCGATGATCCAGAAGCGGATCACCACCTGGCTCTCGGTCCAGCCCAGTTTCTCGAAATGATGGTGGATCGGCGCCATCAGGAAA
>CAYLSN010000160.1:0-5359 GCA_964386015.1 uncultured Rhizobiaceae bacterium
TATGCAACGGGCCGCAAGGCAGGACGCGATGCGGCAAAGGTGGACAGCTATGAACGTGAACTCCGGGACCTGGATCGGGCGAATGCTGCCCGCACTGCTTCTTTGCGCCGCTCTGCCGATGGCGGGCTGCTCGATGACGATGGCTGGCGGCGGCGGGATTAAGCCCGTTTGTTCCGCCTGGCAGCCGATCACCTGGTCCTCGCGGGACACGGAGCAGACTATCCGTGAGGTGAAGGCATCCAACGCCGCGTGGTCGGTCTACTGCAGGAAATAGCGCCATGACGCAGCAGGAGATCGAGCGCATTGCCCGACTCGAGGAGCGGGTCAAGGAAATCCAGAAGAAACAGGACGAGCAAGCCATCGTGCTTCGAGAAGTGCGCGATGCTCTGCTGTCTGTCAGGGGCGCCCGCTGGGCACTCATGAGCCTTATCGGCATATCCGGCACGATAGGCGCCCTGATCGCCAATTGGTGGCCGAAATAGGCCTGCCTGGGGCGGGCAATCTCCTCATCCTCCCAAAAGGATACTCCCATGAAAACGCTGATCCTGGCGCTCATGGTATGGGCATCTGCACAGACTGGGCTGCCTGTTCCTGACCGGCTTCCAGAAATCACATATGCCGATCCATGCCAGATGGAACGGCTCTACATCGGCAACCCGGATCTGGATTGCGATTCACTTCGCGGCTTCCGCATCCGGGCAATGTACGATCCCCGCATTCGGCGCATGGTGCTGCCGGAGGCATGGAGGCCGGACAGCCTTTATGACGTTTCGACGCTTCTGCATGAGCTTGTCCACCACATGCAGGCGGAATCGGGCATCCACCTCGCCGATGTCGAATGTATCGGGCGCGACATCGAGCGGCCTGCCTATGAGGCACAGATTGCATTCCTCGAGGCAGCGGGCGTCAAAGCGTTCGACGTGATGGGGCTTAATGGCCTGGCGTATGTTTTTCTGACCAACTGCAACCAGTTCGGGCGATAGGAGGCTGCATGTCTGACGAGACCAGGCGCGACGTGAAGGAGGCGATCGCCGATGAGGCAAAGGCCATCGTGACCGGCTCGCGTCGCATGGCCTATGGCGCGCCGGAGCAGAATTTCTGCCGCATCGCGCGCTTCTGGCAGGCATATTTTGAGAATACCGGGCGCAATGTCCAGATCACGCCGGAGGACATTTCGCCGATGATGCGGCTGATGAAGGAGGCGCGGTTGTGCGAGACGCCAGATCACCGAGACAGCTTTGTTGATCTGGTCGGCTATGCCCTGACCGGTGCCGAGGTCAACGGCGTGGAGGCCTGAAAAGGTGAGGGGCGCGCGCGAAATTCTTCAATGGAATCAAGGGGCGGATCGGGCAGGAAGGTGAGGGATTTTTCAGCGCACAGAATCCAGCTAACGCATTGAAATCATGGCAGAAAATAACGCTGCGATGGCTGAAAAATGATAGGCCTGCAGGGGTCGCCACTTCCATCTTTTCCCATCGCCTTGATCGGGTGTTCGGCAATTTTCCCTGCACTCGGGCACGGAAAACGGGAAAAGTGCGCCGGCGCCGGCCCGCCATCCGCTTTCGGCGCCGGGCCCGACAAATCCCCTTGACCTTCGCCGCGATATGCCGTTTCCTGCCAGGCGCGTTTCTGGGGGGGAGCAACGATGAACATCGCTGGCCATCGGGCATAAGCGTCGATCCGGAGGCATTCCGGTCCCCTGAGATGATCTGTGAGGGCGGCCGCGCAAGCGGCCAGAAATGGGAAGGTACATCCATGTTCAGGGAAGTGAAGATTGCGGTATTGACCGCAGGACTGCTTGCGTCCGGCGCGGCCTCGGCGGCGACGCTGGATAATGTGAAGGAGAGGGGATTCCTGCTTTGCGGCGTGTCGCAGGGCATGGCCGGGTTCTCCAATCCGGATTCGGCCGGAAACTGGAGCGGCCTCGACGTCGATCTCTGCCGCGCCATCGCCGCGGCGATCTTCGACGATCCGTCGGCGGTGAAGTTCGTGCCGACCTCGACCAAGGAGCGCTTCGCCGCGCTGCAGTCGGGCGAGGTCGACCTCCTGTCGCGCGTGACCACCTGGACCATGTCGCGCGATACTGCGCTCGGCTTCAATTTCGCGGCGGTCAACTATTATGACGGCCAGGGCTTCATGGTTCGCAGGGATTCCGGCGTCTCGACGGCGCTGGCGCTCGACGGAGCGGCGATCTGCACCGCCACCGGCACCACCACCGAGCTCAATGTCGCGGACTATTTCCGCACCAACAACATGAGCTACGAGCTGGTCAGCTTCGAGAAGCAGGAGGAAGTGGCGGCGGCCTACGATGCCGGCCGCTGCGATGTCTATGCCGACGATCAGTCCGGCATCTATGCGCGCCGGCTGCAGATGACCAATCCCGACGATCATGTGGTGCTGCCGGAGATCATCTCGAAGGAGCCGCTCGGTCCGGCGATCCGCCAGGGTGACGACCAGTGGATGGACCTTGTCCGCTGGGTGCATTTCGCGATGCTGAATGCCGAGGAGCTCGGCGTCACCTCGGCAAATGTCGACGAGATGCGCGAATCGGGCAATCCGGACATCCGCCGGCTGCTCGGCACCGAAGGCGAGTTCGGCGAGGCGCTCGGCCTGTCGAATGACTGGGCCTACCAGATCGTCAGGCATGTCGGCAATTACGGCGAATCCTTCGATCGCAATCTCGGTCCGGACACCCCGCTGGCCATGGCCCGCGGCCAGAACGCCCTCTGGACCAGGGGCGGGCTGCAATACGGCATGCCGATCCGCTGAAACGGCCGCAGGGCGGGCGATAAGGCCCGTCCTGCCTTGCTTCGGGAAAATCGGGCCGCTGAGTATCCTACGGCACACCTCCCGGACTGAAGCTGCGCTACATCCGATCACCAGGTCCGGTCCGGCCCCGCGGGGCAAGCGCCGGCCGATGGCGATGGAGGAGAGGCAATGACCGTTGAAACCGTGGGCGTGCGAACAAGGCCGCCCAGGGTCGCATGGCTCGACAATCCCGCGGTGCGCGCCGCCCTGTTTCAGGCAATGCTGATTGCGGCATTCGCCTGGCTGCTGTGGAGCGGCGTGCAGAACATGTTCGCCAATCTGCGCGCCGCCAATATCGCCACCGGCTTCGGCTTCCTGGATCGCGTCGCCGGCTTCGAGATCAGCCAGTCGCTGCTTGCCTACGACCAGGCATCCTCCAGCTATCTCGACGTCTACTTCGTCGGCCTGGCCAATACGCTCCTGGTGGCGGTGCTCGGCATCGCCCTGGCGACGATGACCGGTTTCGCTGTCGGCATTGCCCGGCTGTCGCGCAACTGGATCGCGCGCACCCTTGCGGGCCTCTACGTTGAATCGCTGCGCAACGTGCCGGTGCTCCTGCAGATCTTCATCTGGTATTTTGCCGTGCTGCGGCTCTTGCCGTCGCGGCGCGAATCCCTCGACCTTGGCCTTTTCGGCCAGATCAATGTCGCCGGCTGGTACGCTCCGGCTCCCGTGTTCGGCGAAGGGTCCGGCCTGATGCTCTGGGCCCTCCTGCTTGGCGGCGCCGCCATGCTGGCGCTGTCGCACTGGAACCGGCGGCGCCAGATCGCGACCGGCAGGACCTTTCCGGCCTTCCGGACAGGGCTTGTCCTTGTCGCCGGGCTGCCTGCCGTCGCCTATTTCGCCGCCGGCCAGCCGGTGACGTTCGATTTCCCGGCGGCGGGCAATTTCGGGCCGCGCGGCGGCGCGCGCGTCTATCCGGAGCTGATCGCGCTGCTGCTGGCCCTGTCCACCTATACGGCCGCCTTCATCGCCGAGACGGTGCGCGCGGGAATTCTCGGCGTGGGCAAGGGACAGATCGAAGCCGCGCATGCCCTGGGCATCCGGCCAGCCCCGACCCTGCGGCTGGTGGTCATCCCGCAGGCCATGCGCATCATCATCCCGCCGCTGACCAGTCAGTATCTGAACCTGACCAAGAATTCGTCGCTGGCCGTCGCCATTGCCTATCCCGATCTGGTTTCGGTCTTTGCCGGCACGGCGCTGAACCAGACCGGCCAGGCCGTCGAAATCCTGCTGATGACGATGCTGACCTATCTCGGATTGTCGCTGGCGACCTCGCTGCTGATGAACTGGTACAATGGCCGCATGGCCCTGGTGGAGAGATGAGCAATGCTTGACAAGCCGCTGATCCGGCAAGCACGGCAGGCATCGCGACAGGGCTTCGTCCGCCACGGCATGCTGCCGCCGGGCGCGCCGCCGGCCCGGGAGCGCGGCGCCATGCGCTGGTTGCGCCAGAACCTGTTCTCGAACTGGGGCAGCACGCTGACGACCGTGGCCGCCCTCTGGCTCCTGTGGCAGATATTGCCGCCAGTGCTGGATTTTGCCGTCTTCCATGCCGTGTGGAGCGGCGAGGGCCGCGAAGCCTGCACGACCGCGGCGCAGGGCGGCATGCAGCCGGATGGCTGGTTCGGCGCGTGCTGGACCTATGTCGGCGCGTATCTCGGCCAGTTTTTCTACGGGCGCTACCCTGCCCAGGAGATCTGGCGCGTCAATCTGACGGGCCTGCTGTTCGCGGCCGGGCTGGCGCCGCTTCTGATCGCCAGCCTGCCGGGCAAGCGCGAAACCCTGCTCTATCTGATGCTGGTCTTTCCGGTTGCCGCATTCATCCTGCTGACCGGCGGCCATCTGGCGCTTGACGGCTTCCTGCTGCCGCGCGGCATGCTGGCCAGCGGCGCCGCCGCCTTCTGGCTCGACTACGCCTTGCTTGCGGCCGGCGCCTGCCTCGCCGCGGTGGCGCTGGCGCGGGCCGCCGGCACCGGAGCCGGGCCGGTCCTGCGCCCGGTGCTGACGGCAATGGCCGGCGCCGGCGCCGTCATCGGCCTGTGCGCCGCCGATTTCGGCCTTGCGCGGGTCGATACGGATCTGTGGGGCGGCCTGGTGGTGACGCTGGTCATCGCGGTGTCCGGCATAGCCGCATCGTTGCCGCTCGGCATTCTGCTGGCGCTGGGCCGGCGCTCGAAGATGCCGGCGGTGCGGGTGCTTTCGATCGCCTTCATCGAGTTCTGGCGCGGCGTGCCGCTGATCACCGTCCTGTTCATGGCGTCGGTCATGCTGCCCCTGTTCCTGCCGGAGGGAGTGACGGTCGACAAGCTGTTGCGCGCGCTGATCGGCGTGGCGTTGTTCTCCGCCGCCTACATGGCCGAGGTGGTGCGCGGAGGACTGCAGGCGATTCCGAAGGGTCAATATGAAGGGGCGGCGGCGCTCGGGCTTCGCTACGGGCCGGCCATGCGGCTGATCGTCCTGCCCCAGGCGCTGAAGCTGGTGATTCCGGGCATTGTCAACACCTTCATCGGCCTGTTCAAGGACACGACGCTGGTGCTGATCATCGGCC
>CAYLSN010000161.1:0-5351 GCA_964386015.1 uncultured Rhizobiaceae bacterium
TGAAGCAGACCCCGACCAGCGACAGCGGAATGGTGATGATCGGCATCAGCACCGACCGGAACGAGCCGAGGAAGAGCAGGATGACCACGATGACGATGGCCACCGCCTCGGCGATGGTCGAGAAGACCTCGCGGATCGAGGCGCTGATCGATTCGGTCGAATCGTACATCAGCGTGATGACCATGCCCTCCGGCAGCGTGGCCTGGATGGAGGGCAGTTCCTTCAGCACGGCGGCGGAGGTATCGAGCGGATTGGCCCCCGGCGTCGGAAAGACGCCGATGAAGGTGCCCGGCTTGCCGTTGAAATTGACGATCGTGTCGGTGCTCTCCGCCGCCAGCTCCACCGTGGCGACATCGCGCAGCCGCACCACCTCGTCACCCTGCGCCTTGAGCGGCAGCTCGCCGAACGCCTCTGGGGTCTGCAGGGTCGACTGCATGGTCACGGCATAGGTGACGTATTCGTTGCGCGTCCTTCCCGGCGCGGCGAGGAAATTTGCCGACTGGATGCCGGCAAGCACTTCGGCCGCCGTCATGTTCCGCGCCGCGAGCCGGATGGGATCGATCCAGACACGCATGGAGTAGTTGGCCCCGCCGAGCACCTGCACCTCGGCGACGCCCGGAATGGTCGACATGCGCGGCCGGATGACGCGCTCGATATACTCCGTCACCTGCTCGCTGGTCATGTTCGGGTTCTGCAGCGCCAGGTACATCATCGCGAACTGCATGCCCGTTCCCTTGACGATGACGGGATCCTCCGCATCCGGGGGAAGCTGGCTGCGCACCTGCTGCACCTTGGACATGACTTCCGTCAGCGCCACGTCCGGATCGGAACCCAGGCGCATCTGGACGGTAACCACGCTGGCCGAGGGCCGGCTCTGCGACGAGACATAGTCGATGTTCTCCGTCGTCGAGACCGCGGCGGCGATCGGCGAGGTGATGAACCCCTGGATCAGGTCGGCGCTGGCGCCCGGATAGATGGTGGTGATGGTGACGACCGTCTCTTCCACTTCCGGATATTGGCGGATCTGCAGCGACACCAGTCCCTGCGCGCCAAGCAGGAGGATGAGCAGGCCGAAAACGGTCGACAGCACCGGCCGGCGGATGAAGGTATCGGAGATGCTCATTCCTGCCGCGCCTCTTCCTCGGTCGTCGCCGCGGCCGGCTTTCTCGCCAGCGCCGCGGGATCGATGGTGTTGTCAATCTGCACCGGCGTGCCGGTGGACAGCCGGTTCTGCCCGGCCGTGACCACGACGTCGCCGACGGAAAGCCCGGAGACGATCTCGACCTCGCCATCATTGCGCCGCCCGACATTGACGAAGACCTGCCGCGCCTCGAGACGCTTCTCCTCGCCCTCCGTCTGCCCGGCCTCGCGCACCACATAGACATAGTCGCCGTACAGGCTGGTCACGACGGCCGTCTGCGGCAGGGCGATGATCCGGTCCTCGGTCGGCAGGATGACGCGGATCAGCGCGAACTGTCCGGGCGTGAGCCTGCCGCCCGTATTGTCGATCTCGGCGCGCACCGACACCAGCCTGCTGGAGGGATCGACCTTGGGGTCGATGCCGGTCACCTTGCCGCGGAACTCCGAATCGATGCCGTCGACCCGCAGCCGCACCTCCTGGCCGATGGAGAGATTGGCCATTTCCTGCTCCGGCACGGTGAAGTCGGCGCGCATCGTGTCGAGATCCTGCAGGGTGACGACGCTGACCCCCGGAGTCACGTACTGGCCGGGATCGACGCGGGGAATGCCGACCGTACCGCTGAACGGGGCAAGCAGGCGCTTCTGCTGCACCACGGCCTCGAGCTTGGCCAGCTGCGCCGTGGAATTGGCCGCGGCCGCCTCCGCCGCCTGCAGCGTCGAGGTCGAGCCGACCCCGCGCTGGCTGAGTTCGCGCGCCCGCTGCAGCGCCTGGCGGTCGAGCTCGGCCTGCGCCTGGCCGGCGATCAGGTCGGCCTGCTGCACGGCATCGTCGAGCTGGAGCAGGATGTCGCCCTGGTTCACGCGCTGGTTGGCCCGGAAGCGAACCTCCTTCACGATGCCCGCCGTCTCGACGGTCAGGTCGACACCGCGCCCGGCATGGACCGTGCCGATGGCCTGGATGCTGGGCGTCCAGCTCGCTTCCTCGACCGTGACCGTGGATACCGTCACGGTCTGCACCGGAAAATTGGCGAAGAAGTTCTCGATGGCCTGGTCGCGGAAGAGATTGAAGCCGACCAGACCGCCCACGAGGATCGCAAGCAGGACAATCGCGATGAGGAAACGTTTGATCATGATGCGATCTGCCTAGGTTTGGAAGGATGGCGTGTGGTAAGGGCTCGCTTTCGCAACGGTGCCGTCAGCCTGCCGCGGCTCGCCGCCATCGCTACAGGCAAGGCATGAGGCGCCGGGTTCTCCCGCCCCCGGACCCGGCAGCAGAAGCATCTATGTCGGCTTGAACCGGAGATCAATAGCCCGAGGCAAGCCAATTTCGATTTCTCCAACAATTCTTGCACGTTCATGTCCTGCCCATCCATCCTGCCTGCTCAGGGGCGATCCCCGATCCCGGCAACCGGCAGCAATGCGGCCAGCCACCGGAAGATGCGGCGCCAGTCGAAAGCAGGTGGCCCGGCCCTTGCGCGCACGGCAGCAAGCACCCGCCGGACCTCCGCAAGCGAGACTGCCGCCTTCTGTCCGGAATAGGCCGACCTGCCGCCGGATCCGGGCAGGCTCGCCCATTCGCGTGCCAGCGCATCGATGAATTCCCTTTCGCCGATGGCGCCGGCAAGGCAGCGGTCGATGCCGCGCCGCCCGAGCAGGAAGCAGGCGAGCCGGTCCTGCAAGGCAGGGTCGAACCGCTGCTTTCCGTCGAGCCCGAGCCGGCGCCGCAGGTCCCGCAGGGTGGCACGCACGATCTGGTAGCGGCCGACCGCCGAGGAATTCCAGCGATTGCGGGGATGGGCAAGCATGCGCGTCTGCAGCGCGTCGATCTCGTCCAGGGACATGCGGGTCAGGCGCACCGGCCCGCCGGTCAACAGCCCGTAGGCCAGCGTCTCGTCATAGCCGCGGCCGCGATCGGTGCCTTCGGCACGGCCGATGAGGTCGAGCAGGGGGCGGTAGATATGATGCGCGTCCATTTCGTTTCTCCATCTCGAATCAGGACACGCAGGCTACCACCCTTTGCCCCCGAGGGGAACAAACGCGGAACAAATTTCTTGCAGAGGGAGCGTCATGCGTGCGGAACCCACCCAGGGTTGTCGCGCATCCGCATCCTTTCCGTGGCAATCGGCTTCTTGCGGCAGCGCCCGGTCAGGCTCCGGAGCGCGGCCGCTGGGCCTGTGCCGCCACGCGCCGCCATTTGCGCGCCGCAGGCCTTGCCGCAATCTGGAGTAGGTCATGACTGGAGCCACCGAAGCCGACACCACTCCCAACATGATTATCCCGGGCGATGGAACGCCGGACCCCGGTACCGCCAGCCGCGTCGTCAACCGGCTGCGCGACCTGCGCGTCCTGATCAGCCTGACCGGCAAGCATCAACACGTCTTGAAGATCCGGCCCCCACTTGTGGTAAGGGAGGGGGAGATCGACCGGTTCCTGGTGGCGCTCCGTCAGGCACTCGGTTCCGACTGACCTTCAGGATCAAGGGGATTTCATGATTTTCCAGAGCATCAATCCGGCGACCGGCGAAGTCATTGCCCGGTACGGGGCCGCGGATGACCGCGAGGTCGAGGCCACGCTGGCCCGCGCGCAGGCCGCCTTCGAAACCTGGCGCCGGAGCACGCATGCCGAGCGCGCCGGCGTCCTGCAGCAGATGGCGGACGCCATCGAGGCGGATGAGAAGGGCCTGTCGGAGCTGATCACGCTGGAGATGGGCAAGCCCATTGCCCAGGCACTCGCCGAAGTGCGCAAATGCGCCACGCTCTGCCGGCATTATGCCGAGCATGGCGCCGCCTATCTGGCACCCGAGGAAGTCCGGCACGCCCAGGGCAGGGCGATCATCGTGCCGGAGCCGCTGGGCGTGATCTTTTCCGTCACGCCCTGGAACTTCCCGTGCTGGCAGCTGGTCCGCCTCGCCGTTCCCGCGATCGCGGCAGGCAATGCCGTGGTGGTGAAGCCGGCGCCGAATGTGCTGGGGTCTGCCCTGCGCCTGGTCGATGCCCTCATGCAGCGTTCGGACGCACCCGACGGTCTGTACCAGGTCCTGTGCATCGATCACGAGCAGGCGGAGCGCGTCATTGCCGACGACCGCATCGCCGCGGCCGGCCTGACGGGAAGCGAGCGCGCCGGCGCGGCGGTGGCCGCCACGGCCGGCGGCAATCTGAAGAAGGTCGTGCTGGAGCTCGGCGGCTCGGATCCATATCTCGTCCTGGCGGATGCCGACGTGGAAAAGGCGGCGAAGGTGGCGGCCGTCGCCCGCTTCCAGAACACCGGCCAGGTCTGCATTGCGGCAAAGCGCATCTTCGTTGCCCGGCAGGTCCGGGACGATTTCATCGACGTCTTCCTGCGCGAGGTCGACGCCATGAAGCTCGGTAACCCCATGGACCCGCAGGTCTATATCGGCCCGATGGCGCGCGAGGATCTGCGCGACGGGCTGCATCGCCAGACGCGGGAGGCGATCGCCGCCGGCGCCAGGGTGATCCGTGCCGGCGGCCCCGTCGAGGGACCGGGCTATTTCTACGCCCCGACCGTGCTGGAGGGCGGGGACTCGGGCAATCCCTATCTGGTCGACGAGATCTTCGGGCCGGCCGTCGTCGTGCTGGAAGGGGAGGACGAGGAGTCGATGATCCGCGCGGCCAATGCCAGCCGCTTCGGCCTCAGCGCTTCCGTCTGGACGCAGGATCCCGGGCGCGCCCGGCGCGTTGCCGCCGAGATCCAGACCGGCAACGTGTTCATCAATGACATGTCGCGCACCGATCCGGCCTATCCTGTCGGCGGCATCAAGCGCTCCGGCTTCGGCCGCGAGCTGGGCCGCGACGGCACGCGGGAGTTCTGCAACATCAAGACCGTGGTGATCCCGGAGTGAGGCGATCGCGAAGTTCCGTCGGCCGTGAGGAAGCTGAACGACGAAAAACGGGAAGCTGGGCGGCGCGACGCGACCAGGCCAAGTGATCCATTGCGCCCAGCGTCCCGTTGGAATCTTTCGATGGCGAAATCAATGAAATCCAGATTGACCCATTTTCCGGATCCCCGCTTCGCCCCGAAGACGAGCACAAGGGAGTGCAGCGCGAGGCCTACACATTGGGGAGCGGGCCCGGTCGCTGTGAAATCAAAAGAAGTTCCGACGCTCAAATCGAGCGGTTGGGAGTTTGCAATCGGATAGTGGCGGAAGAGGTGGGATTCGAACCCACGGTGGAGTCGCCCCCACGCCGGTTTTC
>CAYLSN010000162.1:0-5341 GCA_964386015.1 uncultured Rhizobiaceae bacterium
GAGGATCGAGTCGATGTTGGCGCAGGAGCCGAAGGCCCTGCCGGCGCCCGTCTGGGTGGACCGCATCCACCTCCAGGTTGGTCCTCATGCGGACGAGCACCTCCATCGGGTGGGCCAGCGCATGCGTGAGCTGGCCCAGGCCTGGGCCGAGGCCCTGCCGGACGCCTTCGTCCACGCCACCCTTCAGATGGTCAGTCGCCATGGCTTGGACGTGACCGTCTCGTTGCTCGACATGGTCGCCGAGGAGCTGCTCGCGGTGTGCACAGAGCTCGCCGATGAGGAATCCGAGTGGCGACGCTGGGCCGAGGACCCGCGCTCGGCGATCGCGTCGAAGTTCCACGCCCGCGGGAACATCCCAGCTTCGAACCAGCAGGTCGCCGACGCTGTCTGGGAGGGCCTGTGGACTGCCGCCCACTTCAAGGTCGAGGCGATGGCTCGTTCCACGGCGCAGCTTCTCTTGCGCGACGTGGCCAACGGCCTCGTCCGCGCGTTGGAGCGAGCGCTGCGATCCGCTCGGCACGAGCTCTACCTCAAAGGGTTCGAGGGCGACGGAGCGGAGGAGCCTGTCGTCGAGGGATGGCCCGACCGTGCAGTGCCGACGTCGCTGCAACCACCCAAGAACGAGTTCCTCGTCATCGGGACCGAGGAGTTCCCGGACCGCTACGACGACCTGTTGCGCCGGTCGACCCGCTCGGAGCACAGCGGCGCGCGGCACGACGTCGTGCGAAGCGAGGTCATCACTGGCTCGTTCAGCGACGATCCTCAGCTCGCCCCGATCGAGGTCATCCAGCCGTGGTACCCCGATTTCGCATCGCGGGGCGTCTCGACGCAGCCGGGACAGGCCATGCAGGTCCGCATGCGGCTGAAGCCAGAGGACCTCCTGCGTCGCGCACAGGCATGGATCACCAAGCCGGGCTCTGCCTTCGAGCGCTTCCTATCTCACGATCTGCGCTCGTTCCTAGATGACGATCCGCAGGTCGATCCGGCGGAGCTCGCACAGCGACGGTCGAACCTCCGTCGATCGCTGGCCGCCGCGTTCGACGCGGCTGAGCCGCTGGTACGGATGGACATGGAGCTGTTCGCCTTGCTCCACCAGCGAGCGCAGATCCCGCGTCGCGCGGTGCCGAGTCTGGTTCCGTTCCGCGATCATCCGATGGAAAGCGACGTCACCGAGATCCTCTCGAAGGCCCTTGGGGGTGAAAGCGCTGACGTGTGGCGCGGGTCGCTGACCACGGCGCGCAACATCACGAGCATCGCGATCTCCTCCACGCTCGGCGCTGCACACGACCCGCTCGTCTTCGCATCGGTCATGGATCCGATCGTGGCCGGGTGGAACTCGGCGAAACAGCAGCCGACTGCTCGCGCCGGCTTTTGGGACAACCGCCGGGCCAGGCCCTTGGAGCAGTTCGCGCCGGCATCGCGCGAGGTCCTCTTGGCGATGGCTCGCGGCTGGTTCACCGCGCTCATGCTGGGACGACTCGACCGGGAGGAGCTGCGGATCACACGCAACGGCAAGGTCGTGGACTTCCCCCGGATGCTCCTGCGGGACCCCAGTACCGAGCGCGACCGCTTGCCGACGTTGCTCGAGTCGTTGGGACTCGCCTACGCGGAGGTCGTCAACCACAAGGACCTGGGCTATCTCGAGGCGTACATCGAACTGCGTGATCTCGGCTTGTCTCCTGGCCTGGCGAATCACCGGTCGGCGGGGCTCTACGAGAACCTGAACCCGCACCTCGCTCGGTGGGTTCAAACCGGTGATCTCGGACACACGATCGCGAAGTCGACGCTGGAACAGTTCGCCGGCGCCTCACTAGAAGCCGCAACTCCCAAGGAACGCCAGGCGTGCGCGCACGACGTGCTCGTCCGGGTGCACATGGACTACTCCGAACGGCTCGACAGCTATCGAGCGCGTGCAAGCCGAGACCCGAGCAACTTGGGGCCCAACCATCCTCTCTGGCCCGGAATGTGGTCCCTGCTCGAACGCGCACTCGTGGACCTCAAGGGGGCAGTCTCGTCGATGGAGATCGATGACGACCTGGGGCCGGTGATGTGAGCGAGCGCCCCGTCGTCACCGTCCTGCTCTACGAATCGATTGGCGACTCCGTCGCCGGAGGCGCAGTCCGGGAGCTCCTCGACCTGGCAGCCGCAGGTTTCATCAGCCCGTTGTGGCTCGTGGACATCGGGCACGGGCACGATCGTGAGTGGAGCGTCCGGTTCGCAGGTCCGGGTGGCGATGAGCCGATCGACGCGCTCCTCCCGGCCATCGCCGTTGGGGGGCCCGTCGACCAGGCTCAGGTGATCACGATCGCGACAGCAGCGGTGTGCGACCCGGGAACGATCCGGCAGCTCGCTGCGGATGCGTCGGCGACCGTAGAAGCTCTCAGGCGACTGCAACCGGCCGAGGCCCGGATCATCGACGCGCGGATGGTCGCACCGTTGTCGCTCGAAGAGGCGACCCTCACAGTGGGGCTGTTCTCCGCTCACGCGGATGCGAACCTTCTCCTCGTCCCGGATGACCGCGAGTCCGATGCACACTTCGGGGCACCGCTGTCGCTGGACCGGCCGGAGCAGTTCCATGGGCACGTTGCCGGGGAGGTTGCGAGTCACGCAGGACTCTGGACTGGCATGGACGAGTCGCCCTTGGCACGCGGATCAGCAGGAGTGATCGGTGTCGGGGATCCCAAGGTCACCATTGCGAGGAGCTACGTCCGCATCCTCAATGGACCGCCGGTCCCTCTCTCGGCAGCAGTCGCCAACCTCACGGCGCTGCCGGTACCTCATGGCCGCGCACCGAGCCTGGATGCCGATCTCGACGTGTGGTCCGTCGCCAGGACGGTCACCGAACGCGTCCCCGGTCTGCGGCATCAGCCGCCTCCCCCCTACGAGCCACCCGTGGAGGTCCTCGACACGAGGTCTGCAGCGCGTCGGCTGGCCGTAGAGGCCCTGCGCTACCTCAAGGCCATCCCGACGCACCTGAGGTCCGGGGTCTACGCCGATCTCGACCAACTCGCTGCCGAGGCGCTGACCGCAGCGGCTGGCGAGGAAGCGGCCATCCACGTCTCATGGACCGGTATCGCCCCCCGCAATGCCAGCTTGGACGTCGACCAGTTGCTCGACTCGATGCGCCGACAGGTCGCTCGGTCGCAGCGCATCCAGGATGCGTCGCTGGTCAGCGGCGATGGATGGTCGGACGTCATCATCTCGATCCTCGCCACCGCGGACGGCGGCAACTTCGCGCTCGGAGTTCCGCCGCCCGAGAACCACGGTGTCCGCGCGGTGGTCGCTGAGCTGGACCTGCTCGCTCCGGAGTCGGCTCACGACGCGATCGAGATCGCCGAGGAACTGGATGCCTATTCGCCACCACCAGATCCCGCGTTCGTGGAACAGGATCGCGAAGATGTCGCGACCGACAGCACCGACGCCGAGGACGATGAGCCTCCTGCGACTCAGCCGGGGGATCAGAACGCGGTCGAGGACGGCGAACCCGACGCCCCCGATGAAGCGGCGCCACCGGGAGAGCATGTACGTCCTCCGCTCGACGGGCCCGCTGAGGCGTTGCCGCGGTCCCGAGTCCTCCTGGGCGAGATGGTGGCGCGAGTTCGCAAGGAACAGGAGGCGGCCGAGTCAGAGCTCCAGCGTGCGCTCGGGACTCTGCGGGAGGGCCGTGAGCGCCTTCTCAATCGTTCCGGCAATGACCTCGGGGCACTGGCGTGGGTGATGGGGACGTTCGCAGCGCTCCTCGCCACGGTCGCCCTCGTCTCCACGGGGGCCGCCGAAGTAGTGGGGGCCGACAGGTGGTCACCGCAGGTGCGAACGGTGCTCGGCCTGTCGCTCGCCGCCATCGCCGTCGTCGTCGGGGGCGGGGCGATCGTTGCTGCGTTCCGTGAGCACGCTGAACAACGACGGCACCTGCAGGCTTTGCTCGGGCTGCTTCTCCTCACCGCAGTCATTGCGTTTGGACTCGGGGCAGACGTGCGGCTCTCGACCGATGTGTTCGGCAAGATGTACGGCCGAGAGCTCGTCCTCTTCATCACCGTCCTCACGGCACTCGTGCTGGTTGCACGCGCGGCCGCGCGGCTGCAGTCAGCGAGCGGCGATGCCGCAGCACGCGTCGTCGGGACTGTTGCACTGGGGTACCTCTCCCTGAGCGTGGTGGGTGGTGTGGTTCGCCCGGGAGGCTGGTACGAGCGGACAGACGCATCGACCCGCCTTCGCTGGGGACTCATCACCATGTCCCTATTGGGTCTCGCGATGGTCTGCCTGCTGGCGTGGATCCTGCAGAGGCGACTGCAGGAGCGTTTGCGCCTTCGTGACGAAGCTGAACGTCTCCGGTGGGAGACCGCCGTTGCCGTGCACGCGAGCCGCTCGGCTTCCGCGCTCCGCGCTGCGCACGCCCAGATGCTCGGCACGGCGGTTGCGCTGGCGCGACTTCTGCGAAAGCCGTTCGGCGACGTCCCGTCTCAGGAAGATCTTCGACCCCCTGAGCCCAACCTGCTGTGCAGCGCGAACAAGGTGCAGATTCAGAGGTTCGACCTCGATCAGCGCGCGTTCGAGACGCTCGTCGCCCGCATTCGGCACCAGCTGGCTCGCCACGGGTGGCTCCAACAGCAATACGAAGCGGCCGTCGAGGCGTTCAGGGGCGAGATGGCATCGCTCTACGGGACGGATCCGGAGGAGATCTCCCGGGCGCGGCCTGAAGACGATCCAAGTTCAGCGCCGTTGGACGGATCAGGACGTCTCCCGCCTGGGATGAGGTGGGACTTTGTGCGGGTGCTCTTCGATGGTCGCCTGGATGCAGCCCTTGGCGCGGCCCTCGAGCGGCTCGCGACCGACGAGTTGTTGAGCGGATACATCGATCGGCCGGGTGGACGGATCGACGGGTCGCCGTCATCGATCAGGGAGTTCGCCGCTCCACTCGCGCTCGCTTCGCCTCCACGGCTGTCGGCGGAGTTGTTCGAACGGCAGGACCTTCCGACGGGCGACGATCCGCGGGCCAAGCTCCAACCCACCTTGTGGTGGCCGAAGGATGCTGTGGAAGCGCCGGCCGATCTCGACATCGAGCTCATGCCAACCCGTGTCCACGACACCGGCGAGCGCGGGATGGTGCTCACTTTCGTGCGCACCGACTGGTCAGTCCCGATGGCGCTGTCGCAGCTCCCGGTGGCAGCACCGGGGTCCCGCTCACAACCGACCATCGACCCGGACGGCCCGATCGTGATGTGACGCTGGCTGTACGTGACCTACTGCGGGACCTGAGCCGACGACCCCGCGAGCGCGTCGCGCAGGGCGGCGAGCCGCTCCGGCACGATCGTGCAGTTCACCCAGCGGCCGACCCTCTCCT
>CAYLSN010000163.1:0-5331 GCA_964386015.1 uncultured Rhizobiaceae bacterium
TGACCTTCGGCGTGTTCTTGATCAGGCTGAAGACGGCATCGGTCAGCTCGGCGCGCACCAGGACATATCCCGGAAAGAACTTGCGCTCGGCATCGACCTTCCTGCCGCGCCGCACCTCCACGACCTTCTCGGTCGGCACCAGGATCTTCTCGAAATGATGCCACAAGCCCTTCTGCTTCGCCTGCTCCTCGATCGATTCGGCCACCTTCTTCTCGAAATTCGAATAGGCGTGGACAATGTACCACCGCGCAGTCATGTGCGAGCTCCCCTGAGGCTCAGCGGCCGATGCCGAGTATGAGTTCCACGCCGAAGGCCATGATCTGGTCCGCGACAAAGAAGAAGGTCGCGGCAAGAAAGGCCATGGCAATGACCATCACGGTGGAGATCATGGTCTCGCGCCGGGACGGCCAGGTGACCTTGGCGGTTTCCGTCCTGACCTGCTGCAGAAACAAGAAGGGGTTGGTGAACCTTGACGCCATCGTCTGCCTGTCACTTTGTCGCCCTCCGAGCCGCCCCGGGAGCGAATCATTTCATTCTGCGCTTCGTGCATGCGCTTACGGTGCGCACAGCTGCAGCCCCGCGCACCGCGACATTCGAAGAACCTACATAGAGCGGTTCGCCCTCCCGTGCAAGAGGGAACTCCGTGCAAGAGTGCAGAAAAGGGCCGCATGTCCGAAGCGGGCATGCGAGCCTAGGAAGCTACAAACTAGCGGATTCGCCGTCACGGTGCAAGAGTCCTGACGCGTCCGCCGCCGGGGCCGGCCTGCGAACGCATGAAAGTCTTGACTTCCGCCGCCAGTTTTCCCAACTCTGTGGACATGTCTGCAACCGTCGGCATCTTCTACACCTATCGCCGGAGCTGTCCCGTCACGGGACAATAGCGCCCCCGCACGGCATGCCCGCGCAGGGGGTCGCGGGAAGCAATATGGCGGCGACGGTCGCTCTCTACGAATCACCACGCAAGGCACACCAGCACCAGGAGGCTGGCCATGAGCTCGTACCAGAAGAAATTGCAGAAGCCCGCGATCGTGATGACCCGATCGGATCACGAGCGGCTGACCCGCCTGGCGGATTCGATCGCCCACAGCAACGAGCAGGCGGCGGAGGAGCTGTATGCCGAGCTCGACCGGGCCAGGATCGTGCCGGACGACCGCATCGGCGCCGACGTGGTGCGCATGGGCTCGACCCTGCGCTTCACCACCACGACCGGCGAGGACCGCCGCGTCACGCTGTCCTTCCCCGACAAGGCCGACATTGCCGAGGGCCGGATTTCCATCCTGTCCCCGATCGGCACGGCGCTGATCGGGCTGAAGGCGGGCCAGTCCATCGAGTGGCGCACGCGCGATGACCGCGTTTCGCGCCTGACGGTCGAGGAAGTCGAGCCGTTCGTTGCGGCCGGCGAGGAGGCGCGGCACGACTGACGCTGCCGTGCCGACCGCGGCGTTCATCTTCCTTTCAGCAAGTGCCGCCAAATATGCACCGCATTGGCCGAACCCAACCGGAGTAGAAGATGAACCGCCGTTCTTTCCTTTCCACCTTGACCAGTCTCGCCGTCCTGAGCCTGGCAGGCCCTGCCCTGGCGCAGGCGCCGCGCACGCCGTCCAGCGACGAGATCATGCGCAAGCTCGACGCCGCTCCCCGCCGCCGCATGCGGCCCGAGGAGCGCGTCACCATCCAGGAATTCCGCCGCCGTCCCGACCTGCGCCGGAACGCGCCCTCGATCGACATCCAGTCGATCAATTTCGCCACCGCCTCGGCGGATATCCCGCGCCGGGAATATCCGAAGGTGGAGCAGATCGCGCGCGCCCTGCAGATGATCGCCCGGCGCAACCGCAATGCGCGGTTCCTGATCGAAGGCCATACCGATGCCGTCGGCTCGCGCGAATATAATCTGGAACTGTCCGAGCGCCGCGCCGCGTCGCTGAAGCGTCTCCTGGTCAGCGAATTCGGCATATCGCCGCGCATCCTCGAGACGGTCGGCTACGGCAAGGATTTCCTCCTCGTCGACACGCCGCTGCCCGAATGGCGCAATCGCCGCGTCACCATCCGCCGCATCGACGAGTTCGTCCGCTGAACCGGAGACCCCGCCGCCGCCAGCGGCGGGGATTCCCCCCATGCTGCCGATCAGGCGCAAAAATCCGCGATCGCTTCCCTGAGGCCGGCAATCAGCGCATCGACCCGGACGCCGCAGGCGCAGCGCGCCTCCTCCTCCAGCACCGCCAGATCCGCCGCAGGCGCATATGCCCGCCGCGATTCGTCGAGGCTGGCAAAGTAATCCTCGAACTTCCAGTCGCCGCCGATCATCCTGTCGCTGAGCCGCAGCCAGACATTCGGCACGCCCAGCGCATCTGCGGCGACCACGCCGTGCAGGCTGGACGAGGCAATGAAATCGCATTCCGCGATGCGGGCGGCCACCGCCAGCGGATCCGGATCGGCAACATCGATCACCGTCGCGGCGCGGGTGCCCGCCGCCATGGCGCGCACGGCAGGCAGATCGCGGTCGAACAGATGCGGCACAATGCCCCAGCGGAACCGCTTCGGCCGCGGCCGCAGCATCTCGCGCAGGAACAGCGCCGGATCGCCCAGCCGGGCAGCGGGTACGCCCAGGCCCTGGCGCGTCTTCGGACCGCGGACGGCGCGGACATCCAGCCGAGGGTTCGGCCGGACATGTTTCGGCTTCAACGACCCCGTGCCCCAGATCACCGCGCGCGCCAGGGGACGGCGCAGGAGCCGCGTCAGCCGGCGGCGATTGATCCGGTCGATCAGGCTGCCGACCGCGGCGAGGTCGCAGCTTTCCGTCGGCGCCCATTCGGTGCGGCGGCCTGTCACATGCTCGACAATGCGCGGAGACAGCTCGTCACCGAAATTGGGCACGCCGTCATTGCGGCACCAGTGCAGCCTGATTCTCATGCCTCGCCGTCCATGCGCTTACTCCAATATTCAGAAAAGCACACATTCAGCGTCAGTGACAGAGGAAAGCGCCATCAGCCACACAGTGACGGATTTGGATGACTATTCAACAATTTACAGGGAGAGCTTCAGAGAATGGTGCGGTCGAGAAGACTCGAACTTCCACGGGTTGCCCCACAGCGACCTCAACGCTGCGCGTCTACCAATTCCGCCACGACCGCACGGGGCCTGGCTGAGAGCCGGGCCGCGCTGGGCATGTAGCAAATCGACTCCCGCGAGACAAGCATCAATCGCGCAAATTCGCGCCGGCCTGCGCGCGCCGCCGCTCGCGCCACAGAATGAAGAGACCGCTGCCGATGATGATGGCGGCGCCGAGGACCGAGATGCCGTCCGGCACCTCGCTCCAGAACAGCCAGCCGAACCCGGTCGACCACAGGATCGACAGATATTGCAGCGGCGCGATCACCGGGGGCGGCGCCAGGCGAAAGGCCTGGCTCATCAGGATCATGCCTGCCGTACTGCACAGGGAAACGCCGAGAAAATGCCAGAAATGCGCGCCGTGAATCTCCGTCCAGACAAATGGCATGACCGCGCCGCTGACCACGGCGCTGCACGCCGTCAGATAGAACAGCAACGTCCAGACACTGTCGCGCCCGTCGATCCAGCGTGCGCTCAGCATCAAGAGGGCATAGAAAAGGGCGGAGCCCAACGGCATCAATGCATGGACATCGAAGGCAGCCGCGCCGGGCCGGATCATGATCAGCGCCCCGGCAAAGCCGACCAGCACCGCGATCCAGCGATACGGCCCCACCGGATCGCGGAACAGCAACGCGCTCAGCATGGTGATGAAGATCGGCCCGACAAAGAGCATGGCGGTAGCCTCCGCCAGCTGCACGCGCCGCAGGGAGGTCAGGAACAGGCTCGCCGTCAGGACCCAGAAGACCGCGCGCAGGAGATGCGCGAGCAGGCGCCGGGTGCGCAATGCCTTGCATCCGCCCATCCGGAGAGCGACCAGGGTCGCGAACGGCAGGGCAATGAGATTGCGCAGGAACAGGATCTGCAGCGCCGAATAATGGGTGACGAGCATCTTGCCGATGGCGTCGCTGACGGCAAGCAGCGCCGCGCCGGCGATCATCAACAGCATGCCGCGGGCAACGTCCTGCTGCACTGCGCTTTCCTCCGCTGCAAGCTGAAGCCCGGACCCGAACCGCAGGTCCGCGCCGGTGAACCGAAGCTCGCGCTGGGGGCACTGCTTTCCGGAAAAGATCACGCTCGGACCCTTGGCGCATGATGGCAATTCGTACACGCCGCATCATGGCCAGGTCGGGACTGCCGCGCCGCGAACACGAAAACGCGATGAGACCGTCTCCGGCCTCATCGCGTCCGCTCAGAGCCTGGCAGAATCAGTTGACCGCGTCCTTCAGCCCCTTGCCCGCGGTGAACTTCGGCACGTTCCGCGCCGGAATGGTGACCGCGGCGCCGGTCTGCGGGTTGCGGCCCGTCGAAGCCTCGCGGCGGCTGACCGAGAAATTGCCGAATCCGACCAGGCGCACTTCTCCGCCTTTCTTCAGCTCAGAGGTGATGGTGCTGAAAACCGCCTCAACCGCCGACTGCGCGTCGCTCTTCGACAGTCCGGCCGCATCGGCTACCGCCGAGACAAGTTCGTTCTTGTTCATATCATAGCCCTCTCGCGTTCAAACGGCCGGAATGATCGACTCAATCCAGCTCGCGCGGAGTTTATGAACTTCCGGCCCGCCCTCCAAGCGAAAATGGCGGAATTCCGCGGGTTTTTCAGACAAAACTTAAAGAAAATGCCGGGGCGAACCCCGGCATTTGGCAGGCGGACCCTGGAGGATCCGCGTCAGTGGGCAACAGCGGTGCCCACCGGCGCCGATTCGGAAGCTGCGGCTCCCGCCGCATCGACCGGCTCCTCCCATTCGATCGGCACGGGCATGCGGGCCAGCGCATGCTGCAGCACCTCGCTCGCGTGGCTGACCGGCACGATTTCGAGCCCGCTCTTCACATTGTCGGGGATCTCGGCGAGATCCTTGGCGTTCTCTTCCGGGATCAGCACCTTCTTGATGCCGCCGCGAAGGGCCGCGAGCAGCTTCTCCTTGAGGCCGCCGATCGGCAGCACCCGGCCCCGCAGCGTGACCTCGCCGGTCATGGCGACGTCCTTGCGCACGGGGATGCCGGTCAGCACCGACACGATCGCCGTGACCATCGCGATGCCCGCCGAGGGGCCGTCCTTGGGCGTGGCGCCCTCGGGCACATGGACGTGGATGTCGCGCTTGTCGAACAGCGGCGGCTCGATGCCGAAGTCGATCGCTCTGCTGCGGACGTAGGACGCCGCCGCCGAGATCGATTCCTTCATCACGTCGCGCAGGTTGCCGGTGACGGTCATCTTGCCCTTGCCGGGCA
>CAYLSN010000164.1:0-5309 GCA_964386015.1 uncultured Rhizobiaceae bacterium
CTTTCATCATATGAGTGTCGGCGCCATTTGCGCTTGCTTATTCTGCCTATGCTGCAAATGGTTTGGTCGTTAAGTAACGTTGTGCTAAAATAGTTATGTGGCAGTTTTCCGATGTGGCGCTGGCATGGAAAAAGCCAGCCCAGAAGCAGTATACCAAGGATGCAAATGCAATCATGCTCGTGAATTCCATGAAGAAAATGTATTCATTGGTATAACGTTGTGCACAGACATAAATTAAAATTAAACTGAAAGTTCTTTGGCGCGCATTGGTAAAGTCGCTATCGGGGATTCCATATCGACCTGGCTATACTCTTGATGTGGCCTCACTGCAACATGGCCTTGCAAAGTCCTGGCAACACGGTTAACCGTAATTGAGTTCTATTCGAGTATTAGTTATCGTTCAGATGTTAATGCAGGGAGGGTGAGGGAGTGACATGAGCCAACGCCTGTCTCGCGTGAGCGGTCCGGCGACCTTGGTCGCCTCGATCGTTCTTTTCTCCGCATCCGCCACGGCAAACGGCCTGTTCGAAAACCGGCCCTGGCAGTTCGATACATCGGCGGACAAGGCCAACAAGGCTTTTGTCCTCGACATGATCGAGCGCAAGAAGGGCGGCTTCTACGACGCCTTCGGTCCGGCATCGAACACCTTCTACAATATGGACTGCTACATCAACGCCAGCGCCACGGCGAACGAGAACACGTCGACGGTCGATGCAACCACCTCCTCCCCGACGACGGGCGGCACGGTGACCGGCACGGCCACGGCCAATGAGGCGCTCAATGGCGGCGGCGGCGGTGGCCCGCTCAACAATACGCAGGAAAATACCGGGAATCAGACGACCAACCAGGACAACAACGATCTGAGCGTCGGCTCCGTCGATGCCTCGGGCGGCACGAATTCGCAGATTCTCAACAATTCGCAGACCAATACCGGCGATCAGACCGCCGAGGTGAACGACAGCACGGCATGCAAATTTGTCCAGGGTGTCGGGCAGGGGGCTGGCAACCAGTAAACGCAGCGGAATCCGGAGGGGCAACAGGACGAAGCAGAGAGGTGAGGGGCCCGGATATGGGGAATTGGTTCCCAGAAGGCGTAAACATTAAGGCGATTTCCGTACTTGTTGCCAGCGCGACTCTCGCGCTGACAGGTTGCGCCTCCATTTCCCATGAGAAGCAGGGGCCCAAGGAGGCCCCCGTTGTCGTGGGTCCGCCGGTTCGCGATAATTTCACGCCGCTCAGGAACGCCTATGCCTGCTACAAGGAGCAGATCGCCAGCATCAAGCCGATCGGCATCGGCGTCGGCGACGTCAAGGACTACACCGGCAAATATTCCGATTCGGAAGGCAATGCGATCACGCAGGGCGGCGCGCTGATGGTCATGTCGGCGCTGGGCAAGCTCGCGCCCGCCATTCGCCAGCACGAACGTTTCGACACCCGCATTGCCGAGCTCGAACTGGTCTACATGGACCGCAAGCAGCTTGGCGGCGGCAAATATGTCGTCGACGGCAAGGAAGTGCCTTGGGAGCCCTATTATGGCGGCTCGATCCACGGTTCCGACTATTTCATCGTCGGCGGCATTACCGAGCTGAACTACAACATCCAGTCCGGCGGCGCCGAGTTCCAGGTCAACCAGGTCGGGCCGAAGGGCCGCACCTATGTCATCAATGTCGCCGCCGACCTGCGCATCGTCGATACGCGCTCGCTGATCGTCCAGCATACGGTCAGCCTGCAGAAGCAGATCGTCGGCTACGAGGTCGGCTTCGGCATCTTCCGCTTCTTCGGCACCAACCTGTTCGACCTGAACACCGGCGCCAAGAACCAGGAGCCGCTGCAGCTCGGCGTGCGCACCGTGCTCGAGCTCGGCGTGCTCGAGCTGGTGTCGGCGGTCACCAAGGTGCCGTACCAGAACTGCATGTCGGCAGGGGGCGTGCCGCCGGAAATCTATACGCCGAAGGACGCGCCCTGGTCGCGCGCCGCAGCGGTCGCCAACGCCCGTCCGGCGCCGAAAACCGCCATGGCCGCCCCGGCTGCCGTGCCTGCCGCGGCGCCCGCGCCGGCGGTTGCCGCCGTGCCGGAGCCCGATGCGAGCGACCTGCAACAGCGCCTGGCGGCGCTGAAATCGGCGCCGGTACCGACGCCGCGGCGCGAACCGACGCGCAACTCGGCGGAGGCGGCGCCTGCGCAAGCGCCGGCGCAAATCGTGCCGGCGACAAAGGCAACATTGCCGACCGTCTCGCTCAGCGACATTCTGACGGGCGGCGAGCTGCGGCTGGAGGATCCGCCGGCCGCAACCGAGGAGGAAGAAGATCAGCCGACGGCAGATGGGCCGGCCGTCACCGGGGGCGCTCAACTGGCTCAGCGTGCCGCGAGGATCACCCTGGAGTGATTTCAGGCGGGGAGCAGGCATCTCCTGTGCTTCTCCCCGCCTGACTGTGTGAACTTAACGGACAGCTGCCTTCGGGCGGCAAGACAGGGGAGCCGGGAGGAGCCGGTCCCCGCTTGTGAGGAAAGGGGCTTGAAATGACCACACGGAAAATGAAGAACATCGCCTTGACGAGCACCAGTATCGCGGCGCTCGTGATTGGCGGTACGGCGATCGCGCAGTCGATCAACAATCAGATCGGGCCGGGACTATTCTCGAATCTTGCTAACTATGAACTGTCGGTGGCGATCGATCAGTTCAACGACAACAATATTACTGGCTCGCTCGAAGTCATCGGGCCGAACCAGAATCTGTTGGGCATCCTTGGCACGATCAGCAGCGACGCCATCCAGGACGTTTCCGGCAACAGCGTGACAGTATCGCCGAATATCGGCAACAGCGCGCTGACCGAGATCAAGGACACCAACGTCATCAAGACGGCGGACGGTGTCCTGCCGAACCTTGACGATGGCAATGACGGCATCGGCGTCGGCAGCGTCCAGGCAAATGTCGGCAATATTTCCGGCTCGATCAGCGACCTGCTGGTCGGCGGCTCGGTCGACGTTGACGGTGACGGTCCCTTCAACAGCGTCTTCACGGTCAATGCGAACACGCTCGAGGCGGCGGCGATCGGCAACGTCAACCAGGTCGATATCGACATCCAGGGTGTTGCCTTCGAGGGCGGCACCGGCAATGCCGAGACCAAGTTGCAGGTGAGCGCGCCCATCGGCTTTACGGCCGATGTCGACAATGGCCTGGTCGCCATTGCCAGCAGTCAGTCCAATACGGACCTCAACCAGACCGGCATTGATATTGACGGCAACCTCGCCGATGTCGTCGTCGGCGTAGCCTTCACAGATGGTGCGCTCGTCGAGGGCGGCATTGTCCAGGTCAGCGACAATGAGCTCACCGCGCTCTCCTCTGCCAATGAAGCGGATCTGAGCGTTTCTGCCGATATCGACGCGCCGTTCAACGCGACCGTTGCCGTCGCCAACCAGCAGGTCAACTATCTCGTCAATGTCACGACGGGCATTGACGGCATCCAGATCGGGACGCAGACCGGCGCGGCGATAGACAGCGCCGAGCTCGTCGTCCAGGGCAACTCGCTCACCGGCATTGCCCGGGGCAATATCGCCTCGTCCAGCATCGAGATTTCGGCGACCGACCTGCAGTCCGGCACCGGTCTGGCGGGTGCGCAAGTCAGCTATGACGATCAGAATGTGCTCAGCACTGGCGGCCTGACCATCACCAGCCAGCAGGGCAGTGTCGACAGCCCGATCTCGACCTCGATCACCGGCACCGGGATCGGATCGAACATAGATGGCGGCACCAGTATTGCGGGTTCGTCCGTGGTCGTGTCGGATAACAGTGTCCTTGGCAGCGCTACCGGCAACCGGGCAAGCAACAGCATCGCCGTGAGTGGCGTTGCCGGCGGCGGCGCAGAAGGGGATCAGGACCCAACAGGCACGCTCAATGCCGCCATTGCCAATGGCCAGTATAGCGAGGCGGTCAGCGCCACGCTGGGTGGCAATCGGATCGGCATCACGGGCGGCGACAATGAACTCGTCGATTCGCTGGCATCGGTTTCGGACAACAGCCTGGTTGCCGCGGCGACCGCCAATGTCGCCGCAAATTCGCTGAGCGTGGACGGCCTCGTCTCGGCGCAGGTCGGTGATCTGGGTATTGCCGACAATGAATACCCGATCGATCTGATACTTTTGTCCAACCAACCCTACCAGACGGCCGCAGTCTTCGCCCTCAATAATGGCCAATGGTATGTCGATGACATCTCGGCGAGCAATACCGAGGGCGAGATGGGCATTGAAGGCATAACCAGCTTCAACGGTTCGGTCGTCAGCATCAGCGGCAATTCGATTGGCGCCGAGGCCCGCGGCAATGTGGCAATCGGCGACGGCGACGCCTATGGCAATACGATCGCGCTGAACATTGGCGTGATCGACCCGGTCACCGGCGAGGGCGACAATATTGCCGCCCTGCTCAACCAGCAATATGCTGGCGGCAACGTCACTGCCCTCACCGATGGCGCCGGCATCGGCACGGTCAATAATGGCCTCACCGTGCTGAACAGCACCGTCACCGTGTCGGAGAACGCGATCTACGCCACGGCCCAGGGTAACATTGCCGAAAACGCGATCCTCGTCGACGGCGTCCAGTACGCCGGCGGCTATGCGCTTGCAGGCGAAGACACCACGATCGATGGGCAGGTGGACCGCGAATTCTCCCTCATGAACGTGCAGGGAGAGATGGACGATGTTGACGGCCGCGAGGTCACGGCGACCGTCTCCGATTTCAGCATCGATCTTGACGTGACCGACATCGGTGCGGACGACCAGGGCAGCGTCGTCACGGTCGACGACAATATCGTATTGGCGCTGGCGCGCGACAATAATGCGCTCAACCTGATCGCCATCGGCTCGACGCGGGAATTCGTCGATCTGACCGGCACGGCCGAGGTCGTCAACATCCAGCAGACCAGCGCCGAGGTGACGGCGGAGCTGATCCCGGGCGACGGCAGCGCCTTTGTCGGCGTTCTGGTGGATGAGGACACGAGCAACGTGATCGAGTCGACCGTGGCCGTCAGCGGCAACACGCTGCAGGCAGTTGCGGAAGGCAACCGCGCCACCAATGCGCTGTCGGTGTCCTCGGTGCAGCTCGGCGGCTCCAACCTCGTAGCCTCCGCTACTGGCGGTGCTGCCGGTCCCGGTGACCCGACCCCCGTTGCGTCCGCCCTGGCGGATTATGCGGTGCTGAACGCGCAGGCCAGCACGGGTCCGCTCAACGCCACGATCACCGGCGCCATGGTCGGTGTCAACGGTGCGGGTGCCAACTTCGCCGCCTCGACCGTGGCCGTGAGCAGGAATGCGGT
>CAYLSN010000165.1:0-5283 GCA_964386015.1 uncultured Rhizobiaceae bacterium
GGCGGCAAGCGCCAGCAGCCGGCCCTCCTCATGCCCGGCGAGCGCGACGAGATCGGTGAGCCGCGGGCGGCCCTGCGTCAGCGTGCCGGTCTTGTCGACGACCAGCGTATCGACGGCGGCAAGGCGCTCGAGCGCCTCGGCGTCGCGGATGAGCACCCCCGCCTGCGCGCCGCGCCCGGTCGAGGTCATGATCGACATCGGCGTGGCGAGGCCGAGGGCGCAGGGACAGGCGATGATCAGCACCGACACGGCGGCGACGATCGCATGGGCCATCGACGGCTCGGGACCGAGCACCGCCCAGGCGAGGAAGGCGACGATGGCCGTCAGGACCACTGCCGGAACGAACCAGGCCGAGACGCGGTCGGCCAGACCCTGGATCGGCGCGCGCGAACGCTGTGCCTTCGCCACCATTTCGACGATCTGCGACAGGACGGTGTCGGCGCCCACCTTTTCGGCGCGAATGACCAGCGTCCCGCCCCGGTTCAGCGTGCCGCCGGTGACGCTGTCCCCCGGCTGCTTGCCGACCGGCATGGACTCGCCGGTCAGCATCGATTCGTCGACATTGCTGCGCCCGTCGAGCACGGTGCCGTCGACCGGAACGGCGTCGCCCGGCCGCACCCGCAGGCGGTCGCCGGGCCGCACCCGATCCAGCGGCACGTCCTCCTCCTCGCCATCGGCGCCGATGCGCCGCGCCGTCTTCGGCGACAGGTCGAGCAGCGCGCGGATGGCCGAGCCGGTGCGCTCGCGCGCGCGCAACTCCAGGACCTGACCGAGAAATACCAACGCGACGATCACCGCCGCCGCCTCGAAATAGACGGCGACATTGCCGTCATGGCCGCGGAAGGAAGGCGGGAACAGCCCCGGCAGGAAGAGGGCGGCGACGCTGTAGCCCCAGGCGGCGCCGACGCCGATGCCGATCAGCGTCCACATGTTGGGACTGCGGTTGGCAATCGAATTCCACATGCGGCGGAAGAAGGGCTGCGCCGCCCAGAGCACGACCGGCGTCGCCAGCAGGAATTCCAGCAGGGACGCGGTGCGCTCGCCCAGCCATTCGCGGAACGGCAGTCCCAGCATCGGGCCCATGGCCAGGACAAGGACAGGCAGCGCGAGCGCGGCGCTGACCCACAGTCGCCGCGTGAAGTCGGCCAGTTCCGGGTTCGGGCCTTCGCCGGCGGCGGGCACCCCCATCGGCTCGAGCGCCATGCCGCAGATGGGGCAATCGCCGAACTCGTCGCGCACGATTTCCGGATGCATCGGGCAGGTGTAGCGCGTGCCCGCCGGCATCGGTTCGGGCGCCGGCTGCCCCGTCGCATGGCGCTCGGGATCGGCCTCGAAGCTCGTCTGGCAGCGCTGCGAGCAGAACCAGTAGCGCTTGCCCTCGTGCTTCGACAGGAATCTGGCGCTGGCGCGGTCCACCCGCATGCCGCAGACCGGATCCTTCGCCTCGATCCAGACGCCCGGATCCGTCACGAACCTGTCGCGGCAGGACTGGCTGCAGAAATGAAAGGTCCGGCCGTCATGCTCGGCGGTGATGCGCCCGGGTTCGGGCAGCATGCCGCAGACGGGGTCGCGAATCACGGCGGCGGAGGGCTGGTCCATGGCTGAATCTTCCTGCCGGTTTCTGTTACGATACATAGACATATTTCCACCGAATGAAAGGCTGGCCCCGGCGGGGCGGCGGGAGAACGCAAGGATGGCGAGACAGATGGCAGCGAAGACGCAGCTCCTCCTCGAGCTGCTGCAGGGACAGCCGGTGATCCCGGTCGTCACGCTGGAGCGGCTTGCCGATGCGGTTCCGCTTGCCCGGGCGCTGGCGCGCGGAGGTCTGCCGGCCATCGAGATCACCCTGCGCTCGAATGTCGCCCTCGACGCGATCCGGCTGATCGGCGCCGAAGTCGCCGAGGCTGCCGTCGGCGCCGGGACCGTGCTGACGCCGGAGCAGCTGGAACAGGCCGGCGAGGCCGGCGCCCGCTTCGCCGTCAGCCCCGGCACCACGCTCGAACTGCTGGCGGCGGCGCGCGGCTCGTCCCTGCCCTATCTCCCCGGCGCCGCGACGCCGAGCGAAGTCATGTCGCTGCTCGAGGAAGGCTACACGATCGCCAAGTTCTTTCCGGCGGAGCAGGCGGGCGGCGCATCCCTGCTCAGGGCGCTGGCCGCGCCGATCCCGCAGATGCGCTTCTGTCCGACCGGCGGCATCGACGCTGGCAATGCGCCCCTGTATCTCGGACTGCCCAATGTGCTGTGCGTCGGCGGCTCGTGGATCTGCCCGCGCGAACTGATTCGCGACGGGGCATGGGAACGGATCGCGGAACTGGCGCGCGCCGCCGCGAAGCTGCGCGCGCCGGCGGTCAGTTGAACCGCGCGATCGACAGGAAATTCACCGCCTTGCCCGTGAACCGGTGCGGATCGATGCCGGTGGTCTCGGCCCGGAACCCGTCGGTATAGACCTCGCGCGGCGCCAGGTGATTGGCGCTGAAGGTGAAGGTCGGCGCAATGGTTTCCGGCACGGTCCTGGCGATCGAGGCCGAGGCGAAGGCCCGCTGGGTGAGATGGCGCGGAATCGGCACGATCTGCGCCTTGCGGCGGTTGCGATGCGCGTCCTCGGGGGCCGGCCGCTGCGCCTTGTCGGTGGTGCGGGCGCTGACCGCGAGGGGCCGCTGGCCGTCCGGCGTCTCCAGCGCGGCAATCGCATGCCGGCGCACGGCTTCCGGCGAAAGCTCGCGCTTCTCCCTTGCCTCGGCACGGGCCGGCCCGGGGATCCAGGCAGCCGCGGCCTGCGCCGGAACCTCGACCGGCGCCAGCGCCGTCACGATTGCCGGCAATGCCTTGCGGGGCGCCGGCTGCGGCACGAAGCTCAGCTCCGCCGGAATGCCGGTGGAGACGGCGGCGCCGGCGCCGAGAATCGCCCTTGCGTCGTCCAGCCCGGAAGAATCGTCGGTCATGACCGCCGCGATCGCCTGCAGGCCGGGCGTATCGGCGGGGCGGGGTGTCGGCCGCGGCCCGTTGACGGCTGCCGCGCCGACGGCCTCGGCGATCGGGGCCGGGTCCGCCTCCGTCGGGGCCGCCGGCTGGACGGAAGCTGCAATCGCCGCCTCCGGCGCAGCGGCGCGCGGCGCGAAATGCGGCAACGGAATGCTGGCCGCCGGCAGGGATGCCATGATGAGCGCCGGCGTTTCCTCCGCGGGCGCCGCCGGTTCGGCCGGCGGCTCCGGAGCGGCGGCAGGCGTTGCCGGCTGCGGTGCCGCGGCCGGCTGTGCTGTCCTGGCGCGAGCCGGGGCACGGGCCACTGTCCTCGCCTCGGCCTCGTCCTCTTCCCGGTCCGCGCCGCCGCGCAGCAGCGCCGCCAGGAATCCGCCGCCCTTCCTGGACGGGGACGCCGCCTCGGCGCTGGCCATCACCACCGGAGCGGAGCCCTTGCGCTTGTATGCGGCGAGCGCCTGCTGGTAGCCCGGCAGCGGCTTGCCGTCGCTCGGAATGTGCAGCGTCTTGCCGTCGGGGAACATCGCCATCAGTTCCTGCCGGCTCATGCGCGGCCAGTGGCGCACGCTGCCGACATCGAGATGCACGAAGGGCGAGCCCGATTTCGGATAATAGCCGACGCCGCCGCCATGCCTGGACAGGGCGGCATGGCGAAGCTTCGCCAGGCTGACGCCGGGAATGTAGAAATCGATCGCCTTGCCGAGCATGTGCTGGCTTTTCTTGGCGACGCCGCTGCTGCGCGAGCGCAGCATCGCATTGGTCGCCGGCGAACGGTAGGCGGAGACGACATGGATGTAGTCGCGGGCGCCGACGGACTGGTAGGTCTCCCACAACAGGTCGAGCAGCCGCGGATCCATCTTGGTCGATTCGTTGCGGCGCCAGTCGCGCAGGAAACGGTTGATCTGGTTGAGGCCCTCGGGAACATAGCGCCCGTTGCGCTTGAAGGTGATCTCGGCCCGTTCGCGGGTGTGGGTGAAGTAGAGCTTCAGCGTGCGGGTTTCCGCACTTGCTGCGGGGGCCAGCGCCAGCCAGGTCAGCATGCACAGCAACCCGGCAACCAGCAGGCGCAGGCCTGCGTTCCCCCTCCGTCGGCTATCGATCATGCCCAGCGTTGTGTCCCTCAGCCTGCCGGCAGTCCCCTGACCGGATGAATGTACTCTGCCACGCCCCGGGATTCCACCCGGATTTCGTGTTTTATCCGCCTGTTGTGCAGCAAGAATGTGCCTGCACCGTGGCGGTTTTGTGATCCGGCGAATCTAGCCGGGCATAGTTAATGAATTTCTAACATATCTTGCGCGCCTTGCTTTTGCCTGCATGGGCTGCTCATCTGTGCGCCGACTCGCCCCGCACTTCCCGCTGGCGAGCACCATCCGGATCCATGGCAGCGAGGCAGGCATGCGAATCGAGAATGACCAACGCTGGCGCGAAGGCAATGGCGCCGGCAGCGCGCCCGGCGGCGAACTGGACGCGACGGGCCTGCCGCAATGGAACCTCGCCGATCTCTATCCGGGCATGGATTCCCCTGAATTCGCCGCGGATCTGCAGCAGGCGGCACAGCGCGCGCTCGCCTTCGAGGAGGAATGGAAGGGCAAGCTCGCCGAGCATGCCCGCGCCGGCAAGGGCGCGCTGGGCCGGGCAATCCGGGCATATGAGGAGCTCGAGGAGCTGTTCGGACGGATCATCTCCTATGCGGGCCTCATCTATGCGGGCGATACGTCGGACCCGGTGCGGGCGAAGTTCTATGGCGACGTCCAGGAGAAGATGACCGATGCGAGCGCGCATCTGCTCTTCTTCTCGCTGGAGCTCAACCGGCTCGACGACGCCCTCGTCGCCGAGGCCTACGGCTCCGACCCGGTCTTCGCGCATTACCGGCCCTGGATCGAGGATCTGCGCCGCGAGCGGCCCTACCAGCTCGAGGATCGCGTCGAGCAGCTCTTCCACGAGAAGTCGATCACCAGTCGCGGCGCCTGGAACCGCCTGTTCGACGAGACCATGAGCCGGCTGCGCTTCGAGGTGGACGGAGAGAGCCTGCCGCTCGAACCGGCGCTGAACCTCCTGCAGGACCCCGACCCGGAACGGCGGCGCAAGGCCGCGGAGGCGCTGGCCGCAACGTTCCGCGCCAATCTGCCGCTATTCGCGCTGATCACCAACACGCTGGCCAAGGACAAGGAGATTTCCGACCGCTGGCGCGGATTTGCCGATATCGCCGACTCGCGCCATCTCGCCAACCGCGTCGAGCGCGAGGTCGTGGATGCGCTGGCAGAGGCGGTGCGCAACGCCTATCCGCGCATCTCCCATCGCTAT
>CAYLSN010000166.1:0-5213 GCA_964386015.1 uncultured Rhizobiaceae bacterium
CGAAGCCGACATCGCCGCAGACCAGCCGGTCCATCGGCTTGCCGGCGCCGAGATCCTCCAGCACCTGTTCGATCGCCGCCTGCTGGTCTTCCGTCTCCTCATAGGGAAAACGGGCGGCGAATTCGCCATAGAGGCCGTCGGGCGGACGGATCTGCGGCGCCCTCCGCATCGCCCGTTCGGCTGCCGTGTGGATCAGCTCGCCGGCAATTTCCAGCAGCTTCTTCTTGAGCTTCGCCTTGCGTGATTGCCAGGCGACTCCGCCCAGCCGGTCCAGCGGCATGTCCGCCGCCGCCGAACCGTAGCGGGAAAGCAGTTCGATGTTCTCGACCGGCAGGAACAGCCGGCCGTCGCCCGCATAGTGGATTTCCAGGCAATCGTGCGGCGCCCCCGCCGCCTCGATCGTGCGCAGGCCGACAAACCGGCCGATGCCGTGATCGGCGTGCACGACAATGTCGCCCGCCGACAGCGAGGCGACCTCGCTGAGAAAATCGGAGGCACGCTTGCGCCGGCTGCGCCGGACCAGCCGGTCACCGAGAATGTCCTGCTCGGAGATGATCGTCAGATCCGGCGCCTCGAAGCCGGCTTCGAGGCGCAGTACCGCGAGGCCGGCGGTGCCCTTCGGCAATTCCCGCAGGTCCTGCAGCGAGTCGACCCGTTTCAGCTTCTCCAGCCCGTGTTCGCCCAGGATCTGCGCCAGCCGGTCGAGCGAGCCCTCGGTCCAGCCGGCAATCGCCACGCGCCTGTCTGCGGCGCGCAGGCCGGCGATGTGGCGCGCGGCATGCTCGAACACATTGGCCTTCGGATCCGCCCGCTCCTCGGCGAAATTGCGCCCTGCCGACACGCCCGCATGCAGCACCCTGCGCCCGGGGGTTTCCGGCAGGTCGAATGCCGAAAGCTCGATGCGCGGCCGCGCCGCCAGGATGTTCTCCACCTCCGCCGGATCGAGGTAGAGCCGCTCCGGCGGAACCGGCAGATAGGGAACGGCATCCTTCACGGCCAGGGCCTCGTGCGAGCGCAGCCGCGCCTCGTAGTGATCCAGTATGAGCTCGTGGCGCTCGGCAATCGCCTTTCCGGCGAGATGGTCGAGGACGACCGGCACGCCCTCGGGCAGGTGGTCGAACAGGGTCTCCAGCCGCTCATGGAAAAGCGGCAGCCAATGTTCCATGCCCGCAAAACGCCGGCCCTCGGAAATCGAGGCATAGAGGGCATCGTCGCGCGACGGGGCGCCGAACAGTTCGACATAGCTGCGCCGGAAGCGGCGGATGGCCTCCTCGTCGAGGCTGACCTCGCTCATCGGATGCAGCCGTACCTCGCGCTTCTGGCCGGTGGTGCGCTGCGTCGCCGCATCGAAGGTGCGGATCGTCTCCAGTTCGTCGCCGAAGAAATCGAGCCGCAGCGGCTCGTCCGCGCCCGCGGGAAACAGGTCGACAATGCCGCCGCGCACGGCGTATTCGCCCGGCTCGCGCACGGTCCCGGTCCGTTCGAAGCCCAGCGCGTCGAGGCGCCGCACCAGCGCGTCCATGTCGACGCTGGCTCCCGCCCGCGCATGGAAGGATTGCCGCTGCAGCTCCGCGGCCGGCGGCACACGCTGCAACAGGGCATTGGCGGTGACGATGACGATGGCGCGATGCGGCCGCTCCCGGATCGCCCCCATGCCGACCAGGGCATCGAGCCGGCGGCCCGCCGCGTCCGGCCCGGGCGAGACACGATCATAGGGCAGGCAATCCCAGGCCGGCAGATCGAGCACCGGCAGTCCGGGCCGGGCAAAGGCCAGCGCCTCGATCAGCCCCGGCACGCGCTGGCCGTCGCGAATCACGAACACCAGCGGCCCGTCGAGCCGGTCGGCAAGGTCGGCAAGCAGGAAGGCTTCGTAGCCGTCGGGCACGCCGTCAATGGCGACGGGGAAGGAAAGGTCCAGCCCGGCGAGAAATGCGGTGTTCATGCGCAGGTCAGTCCGCATGTTCCCGGAAATGGTCGCGAATGCGGCGCACGAGCCCGGCATCGTGCGGCGCGGCGGCCGGCTCCTGCCCGAGAATCCACGACATCAGCGTGATGTCCGGCACGTCCAGCAATGCCTCGAACCCGGCAAGTTCCGCCTCGCTCATCCGCCCGATTTCCTGCTCGGCAAAACGGCCCAGCACGAGGTCCATCTCGCGCATGCCGCGATGCCAGGCGCGATAGAGCGCCCTGCGACGGCGCACGTCCAGCCCGGCGCTGCTTCTAGAAAGTCCCGTCATCGCGGTTCCGCCTCGCTCTGCATGGTCGCGGATATAGAGACTCCGACGGCAGAAGTCAGCCTTGCATCGCGAGGTTTCGCGCATAATCTGCGCCGATGCGCCCGCAGCTGCTCAATCCCCTGTTCGCAGACGCCACTTCGCTTGCCGGGGTCGGCAAGCGCATGGCCGAACTCCTTCGCCGCGTGGTCCCGTTCGACACCAGTGCGCGGGAACTGCGCGTCGCCGATCTGCTGTTCGTGTTGCCGCACAGCCTGGTCGACCGCAGCAACCGGCCGGGCATCGCCTTCTCGGCCGAGGGGGCCATCGTGACGCTGGAGCTTCGTGTCGACCGCCACCAGCCGCCGCCCCCCGGCAGGCGCGGCGCGCCCTATCGCGTTTTCGCGCACGACGATACCGGGGAGATCGCCCTCACCTTCTTTCATGCGCAGGAATCGTGGCTGCAGCGGACCCTGCCGGTCGGCGGCCGCGTCGTGGTCAGCGGCCGCGTCGAGTGGTTCAACGGCCGCCCGACCATGGTCCATCCGGACCATGTCGTGGCCGAGGCCGATGCCGCCAGCCTGCCGGCGATCGAGCCCGTCTATCCGCTGACCGCCGGCCTCGCCCCGCGTGTCCTGCGCCGCGCCATCGGACAGGCGCTGGAAAGGCTGCCGCCGCTGCCGGAATGGCTGGAGCCGGCCCTGGTGCGGCAGGAAGGCTTTCCATCCTTTAACGAAGCGCTGCAATGCCTGCATCATCCGGCAGGGGCGCAGGATGTCGACCCGTCGGGCTCCGCCCGGCGCCGGCTGGCCTATGACGAGCTCCTGTCCGGGCAGGTTGCGCTCGCCATGGTGAGGTCGCGCCTGCGTCGCCAGGCGGGCCGTCCGCTGCCGGGCGACGGCCAGCTGCGGGCGCGGATCCTCGCAAGGCTGCCCTGGGCGCTGACGCAGTCGCAGGAGCAGGCGCTGCGCGAGATCGCCGCCGACATGACGGGCAGCGAACGGATGTTGCGACTGCTGCAGGGCGATGTCGGCTCGGGCAAGACGGTCGTGGCGCTGCTCGCCATGGCGCAGGCGGTCGAATCCGGGACGCAGGCAGCCTTGCTGGCGCCGACCGAGGTTCTGGCGCGCCAGCATCACGCCACCCTGGCGCCGCTGCTCGAACAGGTCGGCCAGCGGGCCGCGCTGCTGACCGGCCGGGAAAAGGGCCGTGTCCGGACGGAGATCCTCGAAGGCCTGCGGAGCGGCGACATCGCATTCGTCGTCGGCACGCATGCGCTGATCCAGGAGGATGTCGGCTTTCGCGATCTCGGCCTTGCCGTCATCGACGAGCAACACCGTTTCGGCGTGCATCAGCGCCTGAGCCTGTCGGCCAAGGGGACGGCGCCCGACATGCTGGTCATGACCGCGACGCCCATTCCGCGGACGCTGGTGCTGACTGCCTATGGCGACATGGATGTCTCGCAGCTGCGCGAGAAACCCGCCGGCCGCAAGCCGGTGACCACGGTCACCCTGCCGATGGACCGCATGGACGAACTGGTGGCGCGGCTGGGCACGATGCTCGACCGCGGCCAGAAGGCCTACTGGATCTGTCCCCTGGTCGAGGATTCCGACGAAGTCGACCTGACAGCGGCGCAGGAGCGCTACGCTGCGCTGCGCAAGCGGTTCGGCGACCGGGTCGGCCTCGTGCATGGCCGCATGAAGGGCGCGGACAAGGATGCTGCCATGGCGGATTTCCGGCTGGGGCGTACCCGCCTGCTGGTGGCGACGACGGTCATCGAGGTCGGAGTCGACGTGCCCGACGCCACGATCATGGTGATCGAGCATGCCGAACGGTTCGGACTGGCGCAACTGCACCAGCTGCGCGGCCGCATCGGCCGCGGCGATCTCGCTTCGCACTGCATCCTGCTCTACAAGGCGCCGCTCGGGGCAATCGCGCGCCAGCGGCTGCAGGTCATGCGCGAGACCGAGGATGGGTTCCGCATTGCCGAGGAAGATCTGCGCCTGCGCGGCGAAGGGGAAGTGCTCGGCACCCGGCAGTCCGGCAGTCCCGGTTTCCGCATCGCCCGGCTGGACCTGCACGCCGATCTTCTGGCCATGGCCAGGGACGATGCGCGTCTTCTCCTGCAGCGCGATCCGGAACTGAGCTCGGAGCGCGGCCAGGCCCTGCGGCTGCTGCTGTACCTGTTCAGCCGCGACGAGGCCATTCGACTCCTGCGCGCCGGATGACGCGGCAGCCCTATTCCGCCGCCGTCTTGCGCGCCTCTTCCGCCAGGGCGGCAAGCTTCTTCTGGTATTCCGGCACTACCAGGCCGGCGGAAATGACCAGCTTGGCCCCGTCCTCGACGCTCATGGACAACAGGATGATGTCCGACTTCGGCACGAAGAGCAGGAAGCCGGAGGTCGGGTTGGGCGTCGTCGGCATGAAGACCGAGATCACGTCGCCCGCCGGATCGCGCAGGCTTTCCTGAATCTCGCCGCCGGTGTCGGTAGCGATGAACACCAGCGCCCACAGGCCCTTGCGCGGATATTCGATCAGGCCGACCTGCTTGAACGTGTTGGCCTTGTTCGACAGCACCGTCTCGAGGATCTGCTTCAGGCCGCGATAGATGTTGCGGACCAGCGGCATGCGGTCGAGCAGATGTTCGCCATAACCGACGATCGTCCGCCCGATGAAGTTGGCAGTGAGGAATCCGATCAGCGTGATCAGGATCAGCGCCACGATCAGGCCGAAGCCGGGCACGGCAAATGGCAGGTAGGTGTCCGGATTGTAGCGCACCGGAATATAGGGTTTCACCCAGGAATCCGCCCAGCCGACGAAGGACCAGGTCAGATAGGCGGTGATCGCCAGGGGGGCACACACGATGAAGCCGGTGAGAAAATAGTTTCTCAGCCGCATCACGTTCGACTTGCGATGGTGGTCCGACATTCCGCCTCCCTGCCAGCCGGCTCAACGTCAAATACGTCGAGCCCGGCGCCTTTCAGACGACCGGAACGGAGC
>CAYLSN010000167.1:0-5190 GCA_964386015.1 uncultured Rhizobiaceae bacterium
GATTCCAACCCGATCAAGCTGGGCATCGCCGAGGTCAAGCGCCGGGGAGGCAGGTTCATCTCGGTCAATCCGGTCAGGACTGGTTATTCGGCGGTGGCCGACAACTGGATCGGCATCCGGCCGGGCACGGACGGGCTGCTGATTCTTTCGCTGGTGCATGAACTGCTGCGGCACAGGCGGATCGATGTCGACTACATTGCCCGTTACAGCAACGCGGCCTGGCTGGTCATCGATGCACCCGGCACGGCGGACCATGGCCTGTTCGCGCGTGACAGCGAGGGCAGGCCGCTGATCCACGAGACGGTCACCGGCCTCATGGTGCCGGCCGGAACTCCCGGCGCCAGGGGCGCGTTGCAGGGCCGCTACAGGCTCGCGGACGGGCGGATGGCGGTGCCGGCCTTCTCCCTTCTGGCGGAGAAATATCTCGATCCGCGCTACGCGCCCGAATCGGTGGCGGAAGCGACCGGGGTCGACGCCGATACGATCCGGGGCCTGGCGGCCGAGATCGGCCGGGTGGCCTTCGAGGAGGAGATCTTCGTGCCGCAGCCCTGGACGGACATGCACGGCAGGCGCCATGCGGGCTTCCGCGGCCGTCCGGTCTCCTTTCACGCCATGCGCGGCATTTCGGCACATTCGAACGGGTTCCAGACCGCGCGCGCCCTGCACATGCTGCAGGTGCTGATCGGAGCGGTCGACTGTCCCGGCGGATTCCGCTTCGAGCCTCCCTATCCCAAACCGGCCGACGCGCATCCGAAGCCGCACGGACGGGCGGACCAGGTACGGCCGGACACGCCGCTTCCCGGGCCGCATCTCGGATTCCCGCAGGGACCGGAAGATCTCCTGATCGACGATCAGGGCAGGCCTGCGCGCATCGACAAGGCGTTTTCCTGGGATGCGCCGCTCTCGGCCCATGGCATGATGCACATGGTCATCCCCAATGCGGCCGCCGGCGATCCCTATCCGGTCGAGGTTCTGTTCCTCTACATGGCCAACATGGCGTGGAACTCGTCGATGAATTCGGCCGGCACCATCGCCATGCTCGAGGCAAAGGACCCGGAGACCGGCGAGTACCGCATTCCGAAGGTCATCTATTCCGATGCCTACTGGTCGGAACAGGTCGCCTATGCCGACCTCATCCTGCCGGACACCACCTATCTGGAGCGGCATGACTGCATCTCGTTGCTCGATCGGCCGATTTCGGAGCCCGACAGCGTCAATGACGCCATTCGCTGGCCGGTGCTGGAGCCCGACCGCGACGTGCGCGGCTTCCAGAGCGTGCTCATCGATCTCGGCGCAAGGCTGAAGCTTCCCGGCTTCGTCGACGGTGCCGGCGAGCCGCTGTACCGGGACTATGCCGACTATCTCGTCCGGCACGAGCGCCGCCCCGGCATCGGCCCGCTGGCAGGCTTCAGGGGCAAGAATGGCGATCAGGCGGGCAGGGGAGAGCCCAATCCCCGGCAGCTCGAGCGCTATCGCGAGAATGGCGCCTTCTTTTCCATGCCGATCCCGCTGGAAGCGCAGTTCTTCAAGCACGCCAATGCCGCCTATCAGGATTTTGCCGTCCGCATGGGCTTTTTCGACAAGCCGCAACCCGTGGTCTTCCAGCTCTACAGCGAGACGCTGCAGAAATTCCGCCTTGCTGCCGACGGCCTGCGCCAGCCTTCGCCGCCCGAGAGCCATCGCGAGCGCATCCGGCAGGCCTTCGATCCGCTGCCGGTGTGGTACATGCCGTTCGAGGAGGCGGGGATCGACCGCGAACGCTATCCCTACCATGCCGTCACGCAGCGGCCGGCCGCAATGTATCATTCCTGGGGCTCGATGAATGCCTGGCTGCGCCAGATCCACACGAAGAACGTGCTCTATGTCCCTGGAAAGATTTGCGAAGAGAAGGGGCTTGAGACGGGCGACTGGGCGTGGGTTTCCTCTCATCACGGCCGCATCAGGGTGCAGATCGCGCGAATGGACGCCGTCAACAGCCATACAATGTGGACCTGGAACGCCATCGGCAAGCGCGCCGGAGCCTGGGGCCTGTCGCCGGATGCTCCCGAGGCGGAGAAGGGCTTTCTGCTCAACCATCTGATCCACGAATTGCTGCCGCCGAAGGGAGACGGGATGCGCTGGTCCAATTCCGATCCCGTGACCGGCCAGGCAGCGTGGTACGACCTGCGCGTGACCATCGAGAAGGCCGGGGAGGGCGGCCGCAGCGAGCCGGCCCTCGCCCCTGTCCGGACCGGCGGCGAGGCTCCGCAGGAACTGCGTTATGGCGAGGAATGGTCGCATGAAGCCTGAAACGGATCTCCCGGGAGAGATGGCATGACCTCGCTGCCGGCAACCCCCACGCCGAAAAAGCTGGGCCTCGTCATCGACCTCGATACCTGCGTCGGCTGCCACGCATGCGCCGTGATCTGCAAGGAGTGGAATACTGGCAGCCCCGGCGCCGCGCTCTCCGACCAGCAGCCCTATGGCCGTGACGTTTCCGGCACCTGGCTCAACCGGATCCATACGTTCGAGGTGCTGCCCGAGGGCGACGGGCTCGCCACGGAGGCGGCGGCGGCCAGGATCGTGCATTTCCCGAAATCGTGCCTGCATTGCGAGAACGCGCCATGCGTGCCGGTCTGCCCGACCGGCGCATCCTACAAGCGCGCCGATGACGGTATCGTGCTGGTCGACGAGGAAAAGTGCATTGGCTGCGGCCTCTGCGCCTGGGCCTGCCCCTATGGCGCCCGCGAAATGGATGCGGCCGCCGGCGTGATGAAGAAATGCACGCTCTGCATCGACCGGATCTACAATGACAATCTGCAGGAGGTGGACCGGATCCCCGCCTGTGTCCGTACCTGCCCGGCCCAGGCCCGCCATTTCGGCGATCTTGCCGATCCGGATTCGCATGTCTCGCGCCTGGTTGCGGAGCGGGGCGGCATGGACCTCATGCCGGAGCAGGACACGCGGCCGGTCAACAAATATCTGCCGCCGCGGCCGCGCAAGCCGCTGGCCGCCGCTGCGGCGGCGCTGCCCGTGGAGGAGGAAGACACTTCCGACGCAACCGGCTTCTTCGGCTGGCTCGACCGCGTGCTGGAAAAGGTCTGAGCCATGCATCCAGCCTGGTCGATCATCATCTTCACCACCCTGTCCGGCCTCGGCTACGGCCTCGCCGCGATGCTCGGATTGGGCCTGCTCGATCCCGCCTGGGCCACGACCAAGGTTGCCCACTTCACGGCGCTGGCCCTGATTTCCCTCGGACTCCTGTCCTCGACCCTGCACCTTGGCAATCCGCAGCGCGCCTGGCGGGCGCTGTCGCAATGGCGGTCGAGCTGGCTCTCGCGGGAAGGCGTGATGGCGCTCGCAACCTATGTGCCCTTGTGCGCCGCCGCCTGGCTCAGCATGTTCGAGAACCGGCATGTCCTGTGGATCGGACTTGTCGGGGCGCTGGGCTGCGCCGTGACGGTCTGGTGCACCTCGATGATCTATGCGTCGCTGCGCGCGGTCCAGGCCTGGAACACGCCGCTGACGACGCTGTCCTATCTCGGATTTGCCCTTGCCGGCGGCCTGCTGCTGAGCGCGATGTTCGCGGCCTTTGCCGGCCGGCTGTCCTTGCTCCTGAGCCTCGCAGCCCTTATCGCGCTGGCCGGGGCCTGGTTCGTCAAGCTGCAATGGCGCGCCCGCATGGAGCGGATGCCGCTCCTGTCGACGCCCGAGAGTGCGACCGGACTCGGCCATATCGGCAAGGTGCGGCTGTTCGAGCCGCCGCATGCGACCGGGAACTATCTGACCCGGGAGATGGGCTTCCGCGTCGCGCGCAGGCATGCGCGCAAGCTCTGGCAGATCGCCCTCGCGCTCGGAGGGTGGATCCCCGCGCTCCTGCTCGTGCTCGCCCTTGCCTCGGGCGGCGCCACCGCAGCGATCCTGATGCTGGTTGCCGTGCTTCTGCATGCCGCGGGCATCTGGACCGAGCGCTGGCTGTTTTTCGCCGAGGCGCGGCATGCCGTCATGAATTACTACGACGAGCGGCTTGCCGCCTGAACAATTCCGCTCCCCCGCCGTTCCTGCAGGAGTGCCAGCAGGAGGAAAGTGCGATGCCGGCGAAATCGAAAGCGCAGCAGAAGGCCGCAGGCGCAGCCCTGTCCGCAAAGCGTGGGGACGCGAAAAAGAGCGAACTCAAGGGCGCGTCGCGGGAAATGTACGATTCCATGTCCGAGAAGCAGCTGGAGGAACTGGCCTCGACCAGGCGCAAGGGCAAGCCCGACCACGTGTCGAAATCGTGATCGGCGTCAGGCCGGCGGCTGCTGGGAGGAGTCGGGCAGGAAACTTGCCGGCCGCTTGAGGCCTTCGGTCGAGCGGCTTCCCGGCTTGCCTTCGAGCACTGCGAGGAACCCGCCGAGCCAGGCCTTCGCATCGTTGCGCAGCAGGGTTTCGAGCAGCGCGGCGTGGCGGCGCTGGCGTTCCTTGAGCGGCATGGTCAAGGCCTGGTAGAGACGCCTTGCCATGTCGTCGATGTCATAGGGATTGACGATGAGGGCCTGCCGCAGTTCTTCGGCGGCTCCGGCGAATTTCGACAGGATCAGTACGCCGGGATCTTCCGGATCCTGGGCGGCGACATATTCCTTGGCCACGAGATTCATGCCGTCGCGCAGGGGCGTGACAAACCCCACCTGGCTGCCGCGATAGAGCGGTGCCAGCTTTTCGCGAGGCACCATGCGATGAATGTAGCGCAGCGGCGTCCAGTTGAAATCGGCGAAACGGCCGTTGATGGCGCCGGCCAGCGCCTCGAGCTCCTGCCGGATGTCGGAATAGGCGTCGACCTCCTCGCGGGTCGGCGGCGCAATCTGCAGGAAGGTGACCGCCTTCTCGAGTTCCGGATGCTGTTCCAGCAGGCGGCCAAAGGCACGCATGCGCTCCGGCAGGCCCTTGGAATAATCCAGCCGGTCGACGCCGATGATCTGCTTGCGCCCCAGGATCTTGCGGCGCATCAGGTCGATCTGCACCGCCTCGTCGGCCTGGCGCGCCATGGCGGCAAACCCCGCAGTGTCGATGCCGATGGGGAACCGGTCGACGACAACCGTACGGCTGCCGATGCTGAAGCGGTTTCGTCCGATCTGTACGGCGGCATGGTGGTCGGCAAGATAATGTTTCAGATTGCCGACATCGGTGCGTGTCTGAAACCCGACCACGTCATAGTCCAGCAATGCATCGACC
>CAYLSN010000168.1:0-5168 GCA_964386015.1 uncultured Rhizobiaceae bacterium
GTGTCGCGCAGGCTCTCGCCTCCCGGCGGCGCGATATCATAGGAGCGGCGCCAGATATGGACCTGCTCCTCGCCCCATTTCGCGCGCGCATCGTCCTTGTTCAGCCCGGAGAGATCGCCATAGTCGCGCTCGTTCAGCGCAATGCTGCTGCGGATCTCGATCGATTCGCGCCCCAGCTCCTCCAGGATGATCCGGTTCGTCCGCTGCGCCCGCCGCAACGCCGAGGTGAACGAAATATCGGGGAGAATGCCTTGCTCCTTCAGCGCTCGCGCCGCGGCGCGCGCTTCCGCGACCCCCTGCTCGGTCAGGTCGACATCGCGCCAGCCGGTGAACAGGTTCTTCAGGTTCCATTCGCTCTGTCCATGGCGAACGAGGACAAGTGTGCCTGACATGATCTGCCTTTCCGCAATCGGTTGGAATCATGGCCCCGGAAAACCGAGGACATCGCGCATCGAATAGAGGCCGGGCTTTCGGCCCCGCGCCCAGAGGGCCGCCGCAATCGCGCCACGCGCGAAAATGTCGCGCGTCCCGGCGCGATGGCTGAGGACGATCTCCTCTCCCGGCCCCGCAAGGATGACCGAGTGATCACCGACGACCGAGCCGCCGCGCAATGTCGCGAAACCGATCGAACCTTCCGGACGGGGGCCCGTATGACCGTCCCGCACCCGGACCGAATTCCCGGCAAGGTCGATCTTCCTGCCGCTGGCGACGGCCTCTCCCAGCAGCAATGCCGTGCCCGAAGGCGCATCGACCTTGTGCCGGTGGTGCATTTCGAGGATCTCGGCGTCGAAGTCCGCCGGCGGCAATGCCCGCGCCGCCTGCTCGGCCAGCAATGCCAGCAGGTTGACGCCGAGCGACATGTTCCCCGACTTGACGATGGTCGCATGGCGCGCGGCAGCGGCGATGGCGGCATCCTGCGCGGCGGAACAGCCGGTCGTGCCGATGACGTGCACGATGCGGGCCTGCGCCGCATAGCCGGCGAAGACCACGCTCGCGGCAGGGGAAGTGAAATCCAGCACGCCGTCGCAATCGGCAAAGGCCCGCAGCGGATCGGAGGCGATCTCGATACCGAGCCGGCCCACTCCGGCGATCTCGCCCGCGTCCCGGCCCAGCTCCGCCGATCCCTCCTGCTCCACCGCGCCGCACAGGGTGACCCCTTCGGTCTCGCAGATCATGCGGATCAGCGTCCGGCCCATGCGCCCGGCCGCGCCCACGACTACCAGCCTCATCTCATTCATTGCGCGCTCCCGTCACCGCATCCCGTTCCATCGCGCCTTCCTCCGGTCCGGCGGCGTCGTCGTCGACGAGGTCGAACCCTGCCCCCGCGCCGAGCCGGTAGTAGCGTGCATAGATTCCCTCGGCGCGATCCCTGAGCTGCGCGTGGGTTCCCTCTTCGACCACCCGGCCGCGATCCATTACAATGATATTGTCGGCGCGCACAACCGTAGAAAGGCGGTGCGCAATGACGATGGTGGTCCTGCCTTCCATGACCTGCTGCAATGCGCGCTGCAGCTTCTTTTCCGATTCGTTGTCCAGCGCCGAGGTCGCCTCGTCGAGAAGGAGGATCGGCGCGTTGCGCACCAGCGCCCGGGCGATCGAGATGCGCTGGCGCTGCCCGCCGGACAGGTTGGCGCCGCTTTCGTCGACCGGCGTATCGTAGCCGCGCGGCAGCCGCTCGATGAACTCCTCGCAGCATGCCAGTCTCGCCGCCTCGCGGATCTCCTCCAGGGTAGCATCCGGCCGGCCGTAGCGGATATTGTCGGCGATGCTGCCTTCGAACAGGAACGGCGTCTGCGAGACATAGGCGATCGACCGGCGCAGCGACTGCTTGGTGACCGTCCGGATGTCGGTGCCGTCGATGAGGATGCGTCCCGCCTGCGGATCGTGGAATCTCTGGATCAGCGCGATCACCGTCGACTTGCCGGCTCCGGAAGGGCCGACGATTGCTGTCGTCGTACCCGCCGGCACCACGAAGGAAAGGCCGTCAATGACCGGCTGGCCGGGCGCGTAGCCAAACCGGACATTGTCGAACTCGATCCTGCCCGAGGCAACGCGCAGGGACGGCGCGTTGACGGCATCGCGCTGCGGCGCCTCGGTGTCGAGGATTTCGTAGATCATCCGGGCATTGACGAGCGCGCGCTCGAGCGTGATCTGGGCGCGGGCGAGCCGCTTTGCCGGCTCATAGGCCAGCAGCAGCGCCGTGATGAAGGAAAAGACGCTGCCGGGCGGCACATTGGCATGGACGGCGCGATAGCTGCTGTAGGCGATGACGCCGGCAATGGCGACGCCGGCCAGCGTCTCGGCGATCGGGCCGGTGCGCTCCTGCACGCGCGCGATCTTGTTGGCCTGGCGCTCGGCCTCGGCGATCAGCCGCCCGAGACGCTCGGACAGCTGGCCTTCCATGGTGAACGCCTTGACGATGGCAATTCCCTGCACCGTCTCCTGCATGGCTCCGAGCAGCCGCGAATTCACCTCGATGGAATCGCGCGTCACCCGGCGCAACCGCCGCGAAATCGCGTTGACCGCATAGATCAGCGGCGGGCCGATGATCAGCGTGATCAGCGACAGCAACGGATCCTGCAGGATCATGACGCCGACGAGGCCGATCATCGCCAGTGCGTCGCGCGCGATCGAGGCGACGGTCAGGTTGAGCAGGTCGCGGATGCCGGTAATGTTCTGGTTGATGCGCGCCGCCAGCTCGCCGGAACGGTTGGCGCTGTGGAAGTCCAGTCCGAGGCGCATCAGGTGATCGAAGATGCGTTGCTGGTAGCGTGCGACCAGATTATTGCCGACCTTGGCGAGCAGCACGGCCTGGCCATAGGTCGCAAAGCCGCGGATGAGGAAGGCGGCCAGGATGGAGCCGCTGATGACGGGAACGAGGTCGTGGCGCTGGCGGAAGAAGATCTCGTCGACGACGTCGCGAATGATCCAGGCCGTGAAGGCCGTCGTGGCGGCGATCAGCACCAGGCAGGCGGCCGCCAGGAGATATTGGCGCAGATACTGGCGGCCGTTCTCGCGGAACACCCGGCGAAGGATGGCGATCACCTCGCCCGGCTCGAATCTCTTGATCATCGTTTCCGCCCTGGAGCAACTGCCGCGCCTATAGCGGCTTTCCCCGCGCAAGGGAACCTTGCCGCCCCGTCAGCGGTCCGGTCGCGGCACCGGGATCGGGAAATTGTCCGGCAGGACGCTGTCGAAGGCGGTGAGGGACGCCGGCACGCCCGGCACGCCCTCCGGACCCGTGATCGTGACCATTTCGACCGAGGCGGGCGCGGGCGCGGCCAGCACGGCGCGACAGGCTTTCGGCAGGTCCGACAGCCGCATCACGTCGCGCGCCTTCGGCTGTTCCGGACCGGACGCCGGACGCCACGGCTCGTCGGTGAACCACCAGTCCAGCGACTTGTCGCAGCCGTCGCCGGGGGGCGGCGCGGGCTGGCGCCTGCATCCCGTCGCGTCCTTCGGACAGGCGATGCGGATGTGGAAATGATAGTCATGGCCCCAGAAGGGGCGGACCTTGCGCAGCCAGGCGCGGTTGCCGCGCACCGTGTCGCAGAGCTTCTTCTTGATGCCGGGATGGACGAGTATGCGCTCGACTTCCGGGTAGCTGGCGGCACGGCGCAGCACCGCCTCATGCGCCCGGGTCCAGCGCCGGTCGTCGACATGGAGCGAACCCCGCCTGAGCATGGAGACGGCGCTGATCTTCTCGCGCTCCGCGACCGACAGCCGGCGCGCCGGCATGGGTGTGAACCAGATGTCGGCATCGAGGCCGATCTGGTGCGAAGCATGTCCCGTCAGCATCGGGCCGCCGCGCGGCTGGGAGATGTCGCCGATCAGCAGCCCGTTCCAGCCATCGGCGGCCGCCTCGCGCGCCAGCCGCTCCAGCAGCCGGATCATGGTCGGATGTCCCCAGCGCCGGTTGCGCGACAGCCGCATGGCCTGCCAGTGCGGGCCGTCGGCGGCGATCGCCATGCCGCCGGAGAAGCAGCCCTTCGAGTAGAAGCCATGCACGTCGGGGCGGGTGGCCGCAGGCAGGGCGGCCGCACCGAACAGGTTCTTGGCCAGCTCCTGCGCGCCCGCCGCCGTGACAAGGTCCGCGATCACCCATCCGCACAGCAGGATCATGGCCGGGAATTTTCGCCAGAACATCGATTCGCTCCCTGCTTCGCGACGGCTGGAGTATGGAACGGAATCCGGATTCAATGCAATTGCGGCCCCTCCAGGCCTGCCAGCCATTCGTCCCTCACCTGCGCATCCGGCTCGTCGGCAAGCATGCGTGCCGCAAGGCGGCCATAGGCCTGCGGATCGAGCAATTGCGACAGCGACCAGGCCGCGGCGCCCCGAACCAGGGGTGAATCATCCCGCGCGAGCTCCCTGCACCGCGCGGCAAGCCCATGGTCGCCGGAATTGCCCGCGGCGATGAGAACGTTGCGGATGAAGCGGTCGCGGCCGATGCGCTTGACGGGGGACGCCTGGAACAGCCTGCGGAAGCCTGCATCGTCGAGCTGCAGCAGCTCGGCCAGGGACGGTGCCCGCAACTCTTCCCGCGCCTGCAGGGCAGCCTCGCGGGCGGCTGCCGCGAACTTGTTCCAGGGACAGACGGCAAGGCAGTCGTCGCAGCCATAGATGCGGTTGCCCATCAGCGGCCGCAACTCGCGCGGGATCGGACCCTTATGCTCAATGGTGAGATAAGAGATGCAGCGCCGCGCGTCGAGCCTGTAGGGCGCGGGAAAGGCGGCGGTGGGGCAAGCGTCGAGACAGGCGCGGCATGAGCCGCAATGGTCCACCTCGGGCGCATCCGGCGGCAGGTCGAGGGTGGTGAGGATCGCGCCCAGGAACAGCCAGGAGCCGAACTCGCGGCTGACGAGATTGGTGTGCTTGCCCTGCCAGCCGAGACCTGCCGCTTGCGCGAGCGGCTTCTCCATCACCGGCGCGGTATCGACGAACACCTTCACATCCGCGCCGTTGCCTGCCTCCGCCAAAAGGCGGCGCGCCACCGCTTTCAGGCGCGGCTTGATCACGTCGTGATAGTCGTCGCCGCGCGCGTAGACCGAAATCGTGCCGTGGGCGCGCTGGCGGAGCGCGGCGAGCGGGTCGCCATCCGGCCCGTAATTGAGGCCCAGCATGATGACCGAGCGTACGTCCGGCCACAGCGCGAGCGGCGAGCCGCG
>CAYLSN010000169.1:0-5153 GCA_964386015.1 uncultured Rhizobiaceae bacterium
GCCGACGCCATACTGGCCGGGTTCGGGAAGCTCGATGCCGAGGGCCGCGCATTCGCGCCGCAGGAGGCGGTCGGGACGCTGCAGCAGGATGCCGGCGCCGTCGCCGACCAGCGGGTCGGCGCCGACAGCGCCGCGATGCGGGAGGTTTTCGAGGATTTCGAGCGCGTCGTCGACGATCTTACGGGATTTGCGCGCCTTGAGATGTGCGATCATGCCGACGCCGCAGGCGTCGTGCTCGTTGCGGGGATCGTAAAGACCCTGACGGGCGGGAAGGCCCGCAAAGCTCGCGCCCGGGGGCGGGGAAGCCGATCTTTCCGTCATCTTCATCTCCTTGCCACGCACGTGGCGGGGTTCCGCGAGGAACGCCTGGTGACAGGCCCGCCACACTTTCCTACAGCCACGCGCCGTCGCGGGCGGTTGCGTTCGGCCGGCACATCCCGCAGGCGCGCAGACGGCCCCGCGCCCCGCTTCCAGTATAGGGGAAGCAGCCATTCAACGCGACGGCGAATAAGACAGCAATGCTGTCCTAAATCCTATGACAGATTTTCCCGCATCCTACAAGCGGGGTGCCGCAAAAAAATTCGGGCAGGGGTAATTTTCTGTCTGCCATGTGCCGAATGGGGCAGTTTTCGTTCGTTTACCGGAGAAAATCGGCAGAAGATTGTCGGACGAAGTTGCGGCGCCCCGAGGGGACGCCGCTTGAAGAATGTCGCCTGTCGCGCGCGTCAGGCGGCTTGCGCGGTGGAAATCCGCCTTGCGCCGGCGGGAGCCGCTGCGATCGAGATGCGGCGCGGCTTCATCTGCTCCGGCACTTCGCGCTTCAGGTCGATGTGCAGAAGCCCGTTGCTGAGCTCGGCGCCGACTACCTCGACATGCTCGGCCAGCTGGAACTTGCGCTCGAAACCGCGGCGGGCAATGCCCTGGAAGAGGACCTCGGTCTTCTCGCCGTCCTCGGCTTCGCGCCGGGCGCCCTTCACTGTCAGGAGATTCTGGTGAACCTCGACGTCCAGCTCGTCTTCGGAAAAGCCGGCGACGGCCATGGTGATACGGTAGGCATTCTCGCCCGTCCGCTCGATATTGTAGGGCGGGTAGCTCTGCGCCGTCTCGGCCGCGGTCAGCGAATCCAGGATGGAGAAGAGGCGGTCGAAACCGATCGTCGAGCGGTACAGTGGGGAAAGGTCGAAGTGACGCATTGAGTCTGTTCTCCTTTGAGCAACATTTCGCGTCGACCGGTTGCAACCCGGATGGCGTTGCGGTTGGCCGGCGGCCCCAGGATTGGCGGCCGCAACTGCAATCTGGGAGACGAACGGCCGGATTTCAAGATCGGCGCTGGCGGGCGGTGACGAACTCCTTGCATTCCTCCCCCCGCCTTTCTATGCAGTTTGCCGATGGACTGGCGCAACCGGTAACTGGCATGGCTGAGGGGCTGATCGAGACGCAGGACAATCCCGTCCCTGCCCTTGCGGCTTCCGGCCACTTTGTCAGCCGCGACGGCATTCGCCTGCGCTACGGGCTGGTCGGCACGCCGTTGCGGCCCCGGCGCGGAACGGTCGTGATCCTTCAGGGCCGCAATGAATGCATCGAAAAATACTTCGAGACGGCGACGGACCTTTCCGCCCGCGGCTTTCACGTCGCCATGTTCGATCTGCGCGGACAGGGCGGCTCGCAGCGGCTCCTCAAGGATCCCTGGCGCGGTCATGTCACCTCGTTCGACGATTATGTCGGCGATCTCGACGATTTCTTCGTCCGGATCGTGCTGCCCGACTGTCCGCCGCCCTATTATCTGCTGGCGCATTCCACCGGTGCGCTCGTTGCCCTCCTGTCGTCGCCGGCAATGCGCAACCGCATCGAGCGCCAGGTGCTGTGCGCGCCGCTGCTGCAGCTCGCCAGCCAGTATCCGCCGCATCGATTGGTCGGCCTGGCGACCGGTCTCCTCAGCAGCATCGGCCTCGGCACGCTTCCGATGCAGGGCCGCATTCGCGGCGACGGCCCGTTCGCGCTGAGCCGGCAGACGAGCGACGAACGGCGCCATCGCCGGCTGGTGGCGCTCAGCGAGGCGGCGCCGCATCTGTTTCTCGGCGCGCCGACGGCCTCGTGGCTCGACGCGTTCTACCGCGCCTCGGGCACGGTGCGCAGCGCCGGCTTCATCGCCAGGATCCAGCTGCCGACCCTGATCCTTGCCGGTACCGGCGACCGGGTCGTTTCCTATCGGGCGATCGAGTCCTTCGCCGCGCGGCTGCGCAGCGGGTCGCTGCTCACGATCGAGGGGGCGCAGCACGAGATCCTGCAGGAGGCAGACCGCTACCGCGAGCAGTTCCTCGCCGCCTTCGACGCCTTCATTCCCGGCGCCGAAAGGCCCGAGCCCGAATCGGTCGGTCCGCCTGCATGAGGTTGCGGCAGCTTCGTCCGCCCGAATTCCGCCCTGCCCCGCAGGTCCGCCGTCCTGCTCGCGACTGCGGCAATTTTACGCAGAAAGCCGGATTTGCGCTGAAATCCGCGCTTTCGCCGCGATGCAGGGCAGCCACACTTCCCGCTTTTTTGACTTTCCGGTAAAAAAATTGCGGCAGAAGTCTTGACACTTGTGCGTCGCAACATAAATTGGTGCGTGCAGTGAGAACTGCTTGCCCTTTATGGGCGTTTCCTCCCTTGACTTGGACCGCATCGCGCAAGCAATGCGGTCTCTTTTTTTTGGCTGGCGCCAGTCGACCGGTTTAGCTCATTCGGCGGCGAGGGGCGGGACGGAGAGGATCTCCACCGGAAATTCCAGCAATATCTCGCAGAATCGGCGGATATCCCGGCAAAGCGGTGCAAAGCCGGCGCTTCTCTCGTAAGTTGACTCGTTCATGTAGAGGCCGCGATTGACCTCGACCTGCAGCGCGTGCCGCCCCTGTGCCGGCCGGCCGTAATGCTCGGTGATGAAACCACCGGCATAGGGCCGATTGTGCGCGACATGGTAGCCCATCGAGCTCAGGCAGCGAATCGCATGATCGGTGAGCGCGCGCGCCGCGGATGTGCCGAAACGATCGCCGATGATGAAGTCCGGCTTGCGGCCGCCTTCCGCCAGGCGGATGCTGGCCGGCATGGAATGGCAATCGACCAGGATGGCCGTTCCGAAGCGGGCCGCCGTGTCGGCGAGCAGCTGCTGCAGGCGGGCATGATAGGGCACATAGACGGTGTGGATCCTGTCGAGCGCCTCCTGGAGGGGCAGAAGGCCCGAATAGATCTCGAGACCCTCGCCGACAATGCGCGGCACCGTGCCGAGACCGCCGGCGACCCGCGCCGAGCGGCTATTGGCTCCCGGCGGCAGCGCTTCCGCGAACATGCGCGGATCCAGCTCCAGCGGCTCGCGATTGACGTCGAGCCAGGCGCGCGGAAAATTCGCCGCCAGGAGGGGTGCGCCCAGCTCGGCGCAGCAGGCGAAGAGTTCGTCGACATAGGCGTCTTCCGAGCGCCGGATCTGGTTGCGGCTGAGCCGGGACTGCCGCAGGAAGCGTTCCGGATATTGGCGCCCGCTGTGCGGCGAGTTGAACACGAAGGGAACGCGCTGCCGGGCAGGCATCCGGATTTCATATGCCGCTGTGCTGGAGAAATCCCCGTCGATGCTCATGCGTGGTTCCGCGGATTGGCTTCAGTCCCGGAAACTGCCATCGCCATGGCGGCATGTCCAGCCGTCGGGACCTCTTCACCGGCTGTTTACCTTGTTGTGGCCATAAGAAGACCGCATTCTGCCGATGGCTAAGCGCAGCCGAAACGACAGGGACGTGAGAAGGTGTCGAAGATCCTGTTAGCCGAAGACGATGAGGACATGCGCCGCTTCCTGGTCAAGGCGCTCGAACGGGCCGGCTATGAAGTGGTGGATTTCGACAATGGCGCCAGTGCCTATGAGCGGCTGCGCGAAGAGCCGTTCAACCTGCTTCTGACAGACATCGTCATGCCCGAGATGGACGGAATCGAGCTGGCCCGCCGCGCCACCGAAATCGATCCGGATCTCAAGGTGATGTTCATCACCGGCTTTGCCGCCGTGGCGCTCAATCCGGATTCGCGTGCGCCGCGGGATGCGCGCATCCTGTCGAAGCCCTTCCACCTGCGCCAGCTCGTCGACGAGGTCGAGAAGATCCTGCGCGCGGCCTGAGGGGCGCAAGGCACCGGGCAAAACACGAATCCGGGCTTGACTGTCCGCTCGCATTCATGGTCTATGCGCGACCGGATGGGCGTGTAGCTCAGCGGGAGAGCACTACGTTGACATCGTAGGGGTCACAGGTTCAATCCCTGTCACGCCCACCATCCTTCCTCAATAAAATCATTTAGTTAGACTGCTCCTTTCCCATCGCAACTTTTTGTGCATGTTTTAAACGGTACGGGTTACTAATCAATAGGATAAGTGTATCATAGCTTTCTGAAGCGACCCTTTTGTGCAGGCATTGTGCAAGTTTTATCGGGGAGAAAGCGATGGGCAGAAAAGCAGGCGACGGAACGATTGAAGTCCATGAAGGTCTCTATCTGCGGCTGAAGGACGGTGCGTATCACTGCTACTTCCGCTTGGGCGGCAAGGCATTCAGACGCAGCACGAAAACGTCAAATCTCGTAACTGCAAAATCGAAAGCGCTCGACTGGTTCAGGGATGCGAATCGCAAGGTTGATTCTGGCGAGCAGGTGATTAGCGTTTCATTCGCTCGACTGAAGCGGGAATACCTGGCCCATATTCATGGCGAGGCAAAGCACGCGTATCACTCGGCAACCATTGAACGGCACTTTTTACCGTTTTTCGCTCGCTTTGATGATGTCTCAAAAATCACCAGAGCGGACATGATTGACTATTTGGCTTTTCGCAAAGCACAGGGCGCAGCACCCCCCACTCCACAAACCCTTAACCGTGAAAACACAGTTCTGAGACAGATGCTGCGGTTTGCGGTGGACAAGGGCTGGCTGCGATCTGCTCCTGATATTGGGAATCAGAGTGAGCGACTGACGCGAAGGCGCAGGCGGCATTTCACATTGGAAGAGTACCGAACCCTTTATCGTACTGCACGAAAACGAATTGACGAATTCAAGGGCATCCCATTGAAGGCGAGGCAGCTTGAACAGCGTCTCTTGCTGAGAGATTACATATTGCTTCTTGAAAACACAGGGATGCGGGTTGACGAGGCAAAGAC
>CAYLSN010000170.1:0-5131 GCA_964386015.1 uncultured Rhizobiaceae bacterium
AGCCTGCCTGCAACTTCCGACATGGGTGCCAGCAGCGGCAGGCCGCCGCGGTCGTCGGTCACGGTTTCATAGGCAATGGCACTGACGCCGGAGTCGATCAGTCCTCGCGTTTGCTCCGGATCCGGGGCAAGATGCAGATAGGTGTAAAGGAGCTGGCCGTCACGCAACTGCACCCATTCCTGTGCCTGTGGCTCTTTTACCTTCACGATCATGTCGGAGCGTGCGAAGACTTCCTCCGCTGTATCGCAGATCATGGCTCCAGCCGCGACATAGGCGCTATCATCCGCGCCGATCCCCAGACCTGCACCGCTCTGGATCAGCACTTCGTGGCCATGGGCCACGTATTCCCGTACCGAGCCTGGCGTCAGTCCAACCCGGTATTCATGGTCCTTGATTTCCTTCGGACAACCTACGCGCATTTGAGCCCTCCCATGCACATTCCGAAAAGCGGACCATATAACCACGATCCGCTCCGCGAATCCTTGCAAAGACGCGGCCTCTCGCGGGCCCGCGTGGATATTTCTTGCAAGCCGACCGGGATTCATCGATAGAATCGTCGCATATGAGGCTGGATCGAATAGATCATGCGATTCTGAAGGAGCTGCAGCGCGACGGACGCATCACCAATGCGGCGCTCGCGGAGCGGGTCGGCCTGTCTCAATCGGCCTGTTCGCGCCGGGTGGACCAGCTCGAGGCCGCAGGCATCATCGCCGGCTATCATGCCAGGCTGGATCCGGTAGCGCTCGGTCACCGCATCACCGTCATCGTGCATATCTCCCTTGCCGGCCAGGCCGAAAACATGCTCGCCGAGTTCGAGGCGGCGGTGCGGCGCTGCCCGAATGTGATGTTCTGCTATCTGATGTCGGGGGAGCATGATTACGTCATGCGCGTGGCCGCCCGCGATCTCGCCGACTACGAGCGGATCCACAAGGAATGGCTGTCCGCCATGCCGCATGTGGCGAAGATCCACTCGAGCTTCGCGCTGCGCGAGGTGATCGGGGAGGGGTCAGGCACGAATCTTGTCTTGTGAGGCGCACGATCAGCGCCCGGTCAGAAGCGCCTGCGCACCTTCACCGCCTTTTTCCGGTCGGCTTCTTCCGCCAGGCCGAGGCCGGTGGCGACGAGCATGGTCAGCATCATGGCGATGGCGAGAAGGTAGATCATTTTTCCGGCCTCCGTTTCCTGCCAGTTCAACGGCGTCGGGTCGGCGTGGTTCCCTGCCACCGATCCTGACCGGCAGCATGCGCTCGATCACCTGAACGAGGTCCGGGCACAATGTTCAGACTTCGTTCATCTTTCCCGGTTCCCATGAGCGTCAAAAAGCATTAGAGCCCACCGTCATGAACACGCGCACCGCCATCTATGCCGGCTCCTTCGATCCGTTGACCCTTGGCCATCTCGACGTGCTCAAGGGGGCGCTGCGGCTTGCCGATACGGTGGTCGTCGCCATCGGGGTCCATGCCGGCAAGAAGCCGCTCTTCAGCTTCGAGGAGCGGGAAGAGCTGATCCGCCTTTCCTGCGCCGAGGAACTGGGGGCCGGGCCGGAACGGATCCGCATCGTTTCCTTCACCGGGCTGGTCGTCGACGCCGCGCGGGCCCACGGAGCCGGGGTGATGATCCGCGGTCTGCGCGACGGCACCGACTTCGACTACGAGATGCACATGGCCGGCATGAACGGCGTCATGGCGCCGGATGTGCAGACCGTGTTTCTGCCCGCCAGCCCGGCTGTGCGAACCATTACCGCCACATTGGTGCGTCAGATTGCTTCGATGGGCGGCGACGTTCGCCCCTTCGTCCCGGCGGCGGTCGCTGCGGCCCTGTCCGGAAAGTTCCCGTCCTGATCCAGTTCCGGAGTTCTTCCATGCCTGTTTCCCGACGTGTGGTTCTTGGCGCGCTGGCGTCGCTCGCTCTTGCGGCGACCTATGGCGTGGCGACCGGCCTTACGGATGACGCTATCCCGGATACGGGCGAGCGCATGATCATCACGCTCGAGGATGGCGAGGTCGTGATCGCCCTGCGGCCGGACGTCGCGCCGCTGCACGTCGCCCAGGTCAAGGCGATCGCCAATTTCGGCGACTATGACAATGTCGCCTTCCACCGGGTCATCGACGGATTCATGGCCCAGACCGGGGACATCGAGTTTGGCGACATGGAGGACAATTACGATCCGCAGCGCGTCGGGACCGGCGGCTCGTCGCTCGGCAACATCAAGGCGGAATTCTCCGACATTCCGTTCGAACGCGGCGTGGTCGGCATGGCCCGCTCGCAGCATCCCGATTCGGCCAGCTCGCAGTTCTTCATCATGTTCTCGCGTGCGCCGCATCTCAACGGCCAGTATACGGTGATCGGCCATGTCATCTCCGGCATGGAGCATGTCGACAAGCTCGCCAAAGGCGATTCGCGCAGGAACGGCGCCGTCGAGAATCCCGACCGAATGATCAAGGTGACGGTCCGGTCGGCCGAATGAACGCAATGCAGGAAAGGAACCGCGACATGGCCGGGGATCCGGAAAACACCATCATCATGGAAACGACCCAAGGCACGGTCGTCATCGAACTCTATCCGCAACTTGCGCCCGCGCATGTGCAGCGCATCAAGGAGCTGGCCCGCGAACAGTTCTATGACGGCGTCGTCTTCCATCGCGTCATCGAGGGTTTCATGGCGCAGACCGGCGATCCTACCGGGACGGGAATGGGCGGCTCGGACAAGCCGGATCTGAAGGCGGAATTCTCCGACGCCAGCCATCAGCGCGGCATCTGCTCGATGGCGCGCGCCCGCAATCCGAACTCTGCCAATTCGCAGTTCTTCATCTGCTTCGGCGACGCTTCCTTTCTCGACGGCCAATATTCGGTCTGGGGCAAGGTGGTGGAAGGCATGGAGAATGTCGACCGGATCAAGCGAGGCGAACCGGTGCAGGATCCGGACCGGATCGTGACCATGCGGGTGGCCGCCGACCTGTGACCGCCGCGCATGCGGGTGGACCTGTTCGATTTCGACCTGCCGGAGGACCGGATCGCCCTGCGTCCGGTCTCGCCGCGCGACTCTGCCCGCCTGCTGCGCGTGGGCGAGGATGGCGAGCTGGGCGATTTCCGGGTCAGCGACCTGCCGCAATTGCTGCGGCCCGGCGATGCGCTGGTTTTCAATGACAGCCGGGTCATCCCCGCCAGGCTGCGCGGCATCCGCCATCGCGACGGGCATGCCGCGCGCATCGAGGCTACCCTGCACCAGCGCACCGGGCCGGATCGCTGGCTTGCCTTCGTCAAGCCGGCCAAGCGGCTGAGACCGGGAGACCGGGTCGAGTTTCCGGGAGCGGACGGCGCCCTGTGCGCCGTCGTCGAGGAAAAGGGCGATGCCGGCGAGGCGCTGCTGGTCTTCGACCGCGCCGGCGACCGGCTGGATGCGGCGCTGCGCAGCACCGGAGAGATGCCGCTGCCGCCCTATATTGCGGCGCGCCGGCCGGGGGACGCACGTGACCTCGATGACTACCAGACCGTCTACGCACGGGAGGAAGGCGCGGTCGCGGCGCCGACTGCCGGCCTCCACTTCACCGCCGATCTTCTGCGCCGCGTCGCGGAGCGGGGTATTTCCTGCCATTTCGTCACCTTGCATGTCGGGGCAGGAACGTTCCTGCCGGTCAAGGCGAAAGATACGGCGCAGCACCGGATGCATTCGGAGCGCGGATCGGTCGGCGCCGGCACGGCGGCGGCGCTCAACGAGACGCGCCGCAAGGGCGGCCGCATCGTCGCCGTGGGCACAACCTCGCTGCGGCTTCTCGAAAGCGCCGCCCGCGAAGACGGCACGCTTGCAGAATGGGCGGGCGAGACCGATATCTTCATCACACCGGGATACAGATTCCGCACGGCAACGGTGCTGATGACCAATTTCCACCTGCCGCGCTCGACCCTCTTCATGCTCGTTTCGGCCTTCAGCGGCCTGGAGACGATGCAAAAGGCCTATGCACATGCGATCGAACACGGCTACCGATTCTATTCCTACGGCGATGCCTGCCTCCTCTTCCGGCACGGCTGAGTTCGGCTTCGTCGTCGATGCGCGCGATGGCGCGGCGCGGTGCGGGCGGGTTCTCACGCCGCGCGGCGTCGTGCGCACTCCGGCCTTCATGCCGGTCGGCACCGCAGGCACGGTCAAGGCCATGTACATGGACCAGGTGCGCGAGCTCGGCTCCGACATCATCCTCGGCAATACCTATCACCTGATGCTGCGGCCTGGCGCCGAACGGGTCGCCCGGCTGGGCGGGTTGCATTTCCTGTCGCGCTGGCAGGGGCCGATCCTGACGGATTCCGGCGGTTTCCAGGTCATGTCGCTGGCCAGCCTGCGCCGCATCGACGAGAACGGGGTCACCTTCCGCTCGCATGTCGACGGATCGGCCCATGCAATGAGTCCGGAGCGCTCGATCGAGATCCAGGGTCTTCTCGGCGCCGACATCCAGATGCAACTCGACGAATGCGTTGCCCTGCCGGCGGAGCGCGCCGCGATCGAACGCGCCATGGAGCGGTCGCTGCGCTGGGCCGAAAGATGCGTCCGCGCCTTCGGCGATCAGCCGGGCAAGGCGATGTTCGGCATTGTCCAGGGCGGAGACGATCCGGTGCTGCGCGAACGTTCGGCAGCAGCGCTCGCGGAAATGCGGCTGAAAGGCTATGCGATCGGCGGGCTGGCGGTCGGCGAGCCGCAGGAAGTCATGCTGGCCATGCTGGGCGTGGTCTGCCCGCTCCTGCCGGAGGACAGGCCGCGCTATCTGATGGGCGTGGGCACGCCGGAAGATCTGGTGGCCAGCGTGTCCGCGGGCATCGACATGTTCGACTGCGTGATGCCTACGCGCAACGCGCGCAACGGCTGGCTGTTCACGCGCTTCGGCGACATCAAGATCAAGAACGCCTCTCACAAGGCCGATACCGCACCGCTCGACGCGAGCTGCGCGTGCTACACCTGCCGCAACTTCAGCCGCGCCTACCTGCACCATCTGCACCGCAGTGGCGAGATCCTCGGCAGCATGCTCAACACCGTGCACAACCTGCACTACTACCAGGCGCTGATGCGCGAGCTGCGCGAAGCGATCGCCGACGACCGGCTGCGCGAGTACGCCCTGCGATTTGCCACGGAACGCGGCGGAAAC
>CAYLSN010000171.1:0-5125 GCA_964386015.1 uncultured Rhizobiaceae bacterium
TGCCGAGCTGGAACGCCGCCTTGTTGTCGAAGAAGGGCGTATGGCGCCACTCGACGCCGAACAGCCCCATCTTCGAGGCGAGCATGGACGAGATCCAGGCATTGCGGTTGACGTTGAAATCGATCAGTCCGGCCGAGACGGCGACGATCTGCGACGGCTTGCAGGCGCCCCCGGCGACGGGTTCTCCCGGATCGCCCGCATCGGGAGTGCCGACCAGCGCCTGCGGATAGTCCGGGTCGAAGCCCTTCCAGAACTGGGTGGCATAGAAGAAATAGCCATAGAAGAGGACGAGCAGGACGAGGAGCGCGACGGCAATGCCGCGCGCCAGCCACCCCTTGCGTCCGAGCCATCGCCCGCCGGCGCGGAACGGCCACAGGAGCGCGGCGCCGAGCCGGCGCAGGGCATTGGCGAGGACGGCGGGGAGGCGGGAGAAGAATCGCAGAACCGAATCGAGCATGGAGCGGGATCCCTCGAACCAGGTGAGCCGGCCCGCGGCGCGGACGGGCATGGAACTGCCCTGCCGCACCGCCGGCCTGCCGCAAGAATTAGCGCGTCTGCGGAAGGAATGCTGCGAAAATCTTCAGCGCAGGGCAAGCTTGCGCGAAACGGCGCGGTCGGGCCACGGGCCGGATGGCCATGCTGATCGGTTGCCCCAGCGCCGCCGTCCGGGCGGGGGCAGGCAACGCCGTTCCGCGATTTCTTTGTCCGTGTCAGGCAGATGGATGGCTCCAGCAAGTATACTTTCAGCAGACCGGCAGGCAAATCATGTCAGGAATATCTCCGAACGGTGGTAGGACAGATAGCGCTGCTGCTCTGGGAGAAAGGGGCTCACGTTCCACAGGCGTCCGGCCTCGGCAAACCCTGCACCTTCATAGACCAGTTGGCTAAAACCGAGTCTCAGTAGATCGTCTCTGTCCACTCTGGGGGATACCAATACTTCACCATGATCCTCGAACGAAATGAAACCTCTGTCAAAGAGTCGGTCCGCGTCGGGTGACAACAGCAGGCCATTCATGCCGTCCAACCGCTCTTCAGCGGATTCACATGCGTGCCATGGTTTGATGTGACTTGCGTTTAGCAGTGCTGGATTTGCTATGCCTGTAAGCCTGCAGGAATGCTCGACGGCTTCGACATTGGCGCGAAATCTCCCCTGCCCGCGACGTGCCTGGATAACAGCCTTCCGTGTCGTCTCGTCGAGATCGGGCGCTCGCGCGATACTCTGCTGGATCTCGTCTTCGAGCGTTTCCCTGACGCCCTCAAAAGTCAGGCTGTTGGATCCCATCTGCTTGAGTTGCAGGTCGTCAAAGCTCGCATGCGAGATGATGAGATCGAAGACCACTTTCGGTATCTCCGCCAGATATGCATTCTGGCGACCATAGCCGGTAATCGGATCAATGGGTGAGTGTCGTTTCGGGAGATGGGGTGCCAACGCCGCTATCAGGGTTCTTGGTCTTACTGCGGGCACCAAAGGCACCCAGGCCACTGGCAAGTACCATCCCACAGTACTCCAGTTTTCCCCCGTTGCTCCAAATTCCTTTGGTTTCGGCGCGGTAAAGGCAAAGTCAGCTACTCGTCCAACGTACTGGATGAGCTGATTTGCATACGACAACACAAGCTCCCCGGGCGCAGCCCGACGCATGTTGTTGTAAAACTCATTCTGGTGACCGTGCTTTGAAGTTTTCGGGGACCAAAGGTATTGACCCTCGGTCTCCGCTCGAAACGTCTGTTTATGATTGACCCACCAGTAGTTCGGCATGCCGACAATAAGGATTGGCAATCGCAGATTGAGGGAAGAAGTAGCATGGATTCATTCCTTGCACCAGGTGATGCGACCTGTGTGATCGTGGAAATGTACTGCCCTGGCGACCTCATGACCTACCGCATCTGGAACAGCTCCTGGTGGAAGCGCACCGCCGGTCCAGCGCCGTCTCGTCGACCTCGGCCGTGGCGTGGAACGGCAGTCTGACGGGCAGACGTCCCTTCCCGCACCTGCCCGCCAGAAAGTTTCTTGCCGGGATCATGCAGGGAGCGAATTGTCCAAGATCAAGTCAACCTCCGGGCGGGGACCTGCCGCGCAGTCCCGTTCGCGCGGAGTTTGCCTGAAGAGAGAGCGGCAGGCCGTGCTCGCGCCTCGGCAGCGCGGCGTAACATGCCCTGTGCCATTTGACATTGGTCAGGGGCCGGGGATGGGGTATGCAAGCACTCGCGCGGGGTCCGGACAGGGGGAAGAGGGAACATGGCGGGGGGCAGCAGGGCGGCAAGTGCGGCGATATGGATCGCGCCAATCCTTGCACTGGCGATCTACAGTCTGGCACCTGAAGGCGCATTGCCGCCAGCTGCCATCGCAACGGCGGCGATTGCCATATGGATGGCGGCCTGGTGGATGACCGAGGCGCTGCCGCTCGCGGTCACGGCCCTGTTGCCGCTGGTATTGTTTCCCCTGCTGGGCGTGTCGGGTTTCCGGGCCACGGCAACCTCCTATGCCGATCCGCTGATCTTCCTGTTCTTCGGTGGATTTCTCCTTGCCCGGACCATGCAGCGCTGGCACCTGACCCGGCATCTCGCGCGCTTCATCCTGGGCTATGCCGGCAACAGCCCGGCCGGCATCATTGCCGGCGTGATGGTGGCGACGGCCTTCCTCAGCATGTGGGTGAGCAATACCGCCACCGCGATGATGATGATGCCCATCGGGCAGTCGATCGTGAAGGCGAGGCAATGGGACGGGGCCGGCCCCGCCCGCAGGGACTGCGCCGGCGCCCTGATGCTGGGCATCGCCTATGCCGCCACGATCGGCGGCATGGGCACGCTGATCGGCACGCCTCCCAACGCATTGTTCGCCGCCTTCATCCGCGATGCCCACGGGATCGAGGTCGGCTTCGCGCAATGGATGCTCGTCGGCGTTCCGGCGGTCCTGCTCCTCCTGCCGGTTGCCTGGCTGGTCCTGACCCGGGTCACATTCAGGGTGCCGTCGGACAATCATGGCCCGGTCGTGCCGGAAAGGCTGGAGCCAATGGGCACGGGCGCCCGCCGCACGGCCATCATCCTGCTGATGGCGGCGGCCGGGCTGATCTTCCGGCCGGTGCTCGAGCTTGCCCTGCCGGGGCTGGGCCTCAGCGACGCCGGCATCGTGCTGACCGCCGCGCTGGCCATGTTCCTGATCCCCTCGGGCGAGAGCGACGGAGCCAGGCTGCTGACCTGGAACGAGGTCCACGAAATCCGGTGGGATGTCCTCCTCCTGTTCGGCGGCGGGCTCGCCCTCGCCGAGGCCATCAGCTCGACCGGGCTGGCGGGCTGGCTCGGCAATCTGGTGACCGGCCTGAGGGCGCTGCCGTTCCTTGCCGTCCTGATGCTGACCGCAACGATCATCCTGGCGGTAGGCGAACTCGCCAGCAACACGGCCATGGCCTCCATCTTCCTGCCGGTCGCATCGGCCATGGCGGTCAGCCTCGGCGCCGAGCCGATCCAGCTCGTCCTGCTGGTAGCGCTGACCGCATCGCTGGGATTCATGCTGCCGGTGGCGACGCCGCCCAACGCCATCGTCTACGGCAGCGGCGCCCTGTCGGCCAATGACATGCTGCGCGCCGGCCTGCTGATGAACCTCGCCGGACTGGTCGTGATGACCTTCCTCTCGGTCACCCTCGGGCGCTGGGTCTTCCCGGCGATCTGAGGACGAAGCGCGGCTAGTCCGACGGCAATGGCCTCTTTGCCAGGCTGCCGCCGTACCCTTCCCGCAATGGTAGCGGGGGAGGGACTTGAACCCCCGACACGCGGATTATGATTCCGCTGCTCTAACCAACTGAGCTACCCCGCCGCACCATGATTTCCCCCGAGGGGAAGCGGCATTCCGGCAGGACGGCGCATGCGGGCCGGACCGGACGCGCGGATATAAGGTTGGAGCCGGACCCATGTCAAGCCGGGGAATCGCATCGTTCATGCCGCATCCCGCGCCGCACCGGCGCCGGACATGAACAAGCTGCGGCAAAGGGGTTGAGTTCGCGGTGGCGCATGGATATGTCTCGCCTTTGTCTTCAGTCCTCCCGAGGTGTCATGGCACCCAGAATAGCAGTTCTTGGTTGCGGCTACTGGGGCAGCAACCATATCCGCACCCTGAAATCGCTTGGCGCACTCCATGCCGTTTCGGATTCGAACCGCGCGCGCGCCGAAGGCTTTGCTTCGGAGCAGGACTGCGAGGCGATCCCGCCCGAGGAAGTCTGCGAACATCCCGACATCGATGCGATCGTCATGGCCCTGCCGCCGCAGTTCCATGCCGCCTATGCGATGCGCGCCGCCCGTGCCGGCAAGGACATGCTGGTGGAAAAGCCGGTCGCCCTCAATGTCGCCGACGCGGAACGGGCGGTGCGCACGGCCGAAGAGGCCGGCTGCCTGTTCATGGTCGGGCATGTGCTGCGGTTTCACCCGGCATTCGAGATGCTGGAGGAGCTGATCCGCCAGGGAGAGCTGGGCGAAGTCCGCTATATCCACTCTCACCGGCTCGGGCTCGGCAAGTTCCATACGGAGAACGATGCCCTGTGGGATCTTGCGCCGCACGACCTCTCCATGATCCTCGCCATCACCGGCAGCCAGCCGGTCGAGGTGCGCGGCGAAGGAGCGGCCCTGCTCGACCATCTCTCCGATTTCGCGCATCTGCACATGGTCTTCGCCGGCGGCATTCGCGGGCATCTGTTCGCTTCCCGCCTCAACCCCTACCGGGAACGGCGCCTGACCGTGGTCGGAACCAAGGCCATGGCGGTGTTCGACGATGTCGAGCCCTGGGAGCGCAAGCTGGCGGTCTACCGGCATGCCGTCTGGCAGGATAGCGGCCAATGGGCGTTCACGGCCAATGAGCCGTCCTACGTCGCCCTGCAGCAGGGCATGCCGCTGACCCGCGAGCTCGAGCACTTCATCGCCTGCATCGAGACACGCTCGCCCCCGCGCACCGATGGCGCCGAGGCCATCGCCGTGCTGAAGATCCTCACCGCCGGTACGGTGACGCACGAAACCTCCTCGCGGCATATGCCGAAGCGCGCCGGCGATTGAAGCCGGCAGCGTGCCGGGCGGACCTCATGGCAGGTTCGCACGGTGTTTGTGGAGGGTGCCAGGACCGAAGGCGCCCTTTTCTGCGGGA
>CAYLSN010000172.1:0-5123 GCA_964386015.1 uncultured Rhizobiaceae bacterium
CATCACGGATTCCGTATATGCCGGCATTGTGACGGCGGCGCGCCAGGCCGAGTTCTATTCGCATGCGGAAGTACCCGATACGCCGCTCGGGCGCTTCGAAATGCTGTGCCTGCATCTGTTCCTGCTGCTGCACCGGCTGCGCGGCCTCGAGGGCGCGGCGGCGGAACTGGCCCAGGACGTCACCGATGTCTTCATCGAGGATATCGACCATTCCCTGCGCGAGCTCGGCATTGGCGATATCGGCATTCCGCGCCGGGTCAAGAAGCTGGCGCGCATGTTCTACGGACGCGCCCATGCCTATGGCGAGGCACTGGACCGGGGCGACATGACGGCTCTTGCCGGGGCGCTGCACCGCAATATCCAGCCAGACCGGCCGGATTGGCCGCAGGCGCAGGCCCTGGCGCAATATGCGGCCGCGGCGAGCCGGCATCTGGCAGATCAGCCGGTCGATCTTATATTGCGGGGAAAGGTGGAATTTGCCGCCCCGGAAGGATGGATCCAGTGACCGACGCAATCTCCCCGATCTCGCGGCTCGTGCGTCTCGACAACGTGCCAAAGGCCGGGTTCCTGGCCGTGATCGAGCCCGATGAAGGACAGAGGGCCTCGCTTGCCCGCGAGCATGGCCTGCTGGAGGTCCGTTCCTTCGCGGCGGAGATCCAGTTCAGCCACTGGCGGGCGAATGGCTACCGTCTCACGGGCACGATCCGCGCCGACATCGTGCAGCAATGCGGTGTCACCCTCGAGCCCATGCCGGTGCGGCTCGAGGTGCCGGTGGCGCAATATCTGGTTCCGGAGCGGCCCGGACGAAGGTCCCCTGGCGCGGGCGAGGAACTCGTGCTGTCCTACGATTCGGAGGATGAACCCGAGACCTTCCGCGGCAACCGCTACGATCTCGGCGCGCTCGTCGAGGAGCTGTTTGCCCTGGCGCTCGATCCCTATCCCCGGCTGCCCGGGGCGGAGATCGATGAAGAACTTCCGGCGGATGAGGCCGGCTCCGGCGAGGATTCACCGTTCAGCCGGCTTCGTGAACTGCGCCCGAACCGGTAAATCCTGACCGGCAAGTGCGATTGCTGTTGTGCGGCGGCGCAAAACGGGTATTTTCGCGGGGCTTTGCGCCCGGTCGCGGCCAGCATTCGGCTGATTCCATGACCGGCGGATGCGGAAACGAGGGACGGCACTAGCGCGTGATCACGATCTCTGTAGATGCGATGGGCGGCGATCATGGCCCCGAAGTCGTGATTCCCGGCATGAACAAGGTGGCGGTCCGCCGCAACGACGTCCGGTTCCGTGTGTACGGGAACGAGGCTGCAGTCCGTCCGGTTCTCGCCCGCTTTCCGCGCCTCGAGGCGATCTGCGAGTTCTTTCCATCCGAGTCCGATATCCGCATGGACGAGAAGCCGAGCCAGGCGCTGCGAAGGGGGCGGGGCAAGTCCTCCATGTGGCTGGCCATCCAGGCGGTGCGTGACGGCGAGGCGGACGCCTGCGTCTCGGCCGGCAATACGGGCGCGCTCATGGCGATGTCGAAATTCTGCCTGCAGATGCTGCCGGGCATCGAACGGCCGGCCATTGCCGCGATCTGGCCGACATTGCGCTCCGAGAGCGTGGTGCTGGATGTCGGCGCGACCATCGGCGCCGATGCGCGCCAGCTCGTCGAATTCGCCATTCTCGGGGCCGCGATGGCACGGGTGCTGTTCGGTATAGAGCGCCCCAGCGTCGGCCTGCTCAATGTCGGGGTCGAGGAAGTGAAGGGCCAGGAGGAGGTCCGCGCGGCCGGCGCCATGTTGCGCGGCGCCAACCTGCCTTTCATGGACTATGTCGGCTTCGTCGAGGGCGACGATATCGGCAAGGGCACGGTCGATGTCGTGGTGACGGAAGGATTCTCCGGCAATATCGCGCTGAAGACGGCGGAGGGGACGGCGAAGCAGATCGGCGCATATCTGCGCGCGGCCATGAACCGGACCCTGATGGCGAAGGTCGGCTATTTCTTCGCCCAGAGCGCCTTCCGCCGCCTGCGCGAGAAGCTCGATGTGCGCAAGTCCAATGGCGGGGTTTTTCTCGGCATGAACGGGATCGTCGTGAAGAGCCATGGCGGCACCGACGACGAGGGCTTCGCAGCGGCGATCGAGATGGGCTATGACATGGCGCGCAACCGCCTGATGGACAAGATTCGGGCGGATATCGAGTTCCTGGCGACGGTGACCCCCAGGCCCGGAGACGATGTCGAGCAGGAATCCGGGAAGCAGGAAGAGAGATGATCAGATCCGTTGTCAGAGGCGTGGGCGAGGCTTTGCCGCGCAGGGCCGTTTCGAATGCCGAGCTGGAGGGCATGGTCGACACCTCCGACGAATGGATTGTCCAGCGCACGGGGATCCGCCAGCGCTACGTCGCGGCGGAGGACGAAACGACCGCGTCGCTGGGAGAGGCGGCGGCGCGCATGGCGCTGGCCAATGCCGGGCTGACCGTTGCGGATCTGGACGCCATCATCCTCGCCACGTCCACGCCCAACAACACCTTTCCCGCCACCGCCGTGGAAATCCAGCACCGGCTGGGCATGCGCCACGGCTTCGCCTTCGATCTGCAGGCCGTCTGCTCCGGCTTCGTCTATGCGGTTGCTGTGGCCGACATGCATATTCGCAGTGGCGCGGCGCGGCGTGTGCTGGTGATCGGCTCGGAGACCTTTTCGCGCATCCTCGACTGGCAGGACCGGACCACCTGCGTGCTGTTCGGCGATGGCGCCGGAGCCATGATCCTCGAGGCGGCGGAAGGCGAGGGGACGGTAGATGATCGCGGCATTCTCGCTGCTGCCCTGCGCTCGGACGGCGCGCACAAGGACAAGCTCTATGTCGATGGCGGTCCGTCGACCACGGGCACGGTCGGCCATCTGCGCATGCAGGGCCGCGAAGTCTTCAAGCACGCGGTCGGCATGATCACCGATGTGGTCGAACGCGTCTTCGAATCGACCGGACTGACAGTGAACGAGCTGGACTGGTTCGTTCCGCACCAGGCCAATCTGCGCATCATCGACGCTTCGGCGAAAAAGCTCGGCATTGCCGAGGAGAAGATCGTGATCACGGTCGACCGGCATGGAAACACTTCGGCCGCATCCGTTCCGCTGGCATTGTCCGCCGCTATCGCCGATGGCAGGATCCGGGAGGGAGACCTGGTACTGCTCGAAGCCATGGGTGGCGGTTTTACCTGGGGCGCCGTGCTGCTGCGCTGGTAGGGTTCTTGACCCGGCCTGCACATTCAAGGTAATTCAGCAGAACCAATGCATTGTTCAATTTCAGGAAGTTAGGCTTCACCCATGGGGGGAAAGACAATTACCCGCGCTGACCTGGCCGAGGCGGTCTACCGCAGTGTCGGGCTGTCGCGCACCGAATCGGCGCAGCTGGTCGAGATGGTCATCGAGGAGATCTGCGATGCCATCGTCCGCGGCGAGACGGTGAAATTGTCGTCCTTTGCCACGTTTCAGGTGCGCAAGAAGAACGAGCGCATCGGCCGCAATCCGAAGACCGGGGAAGAAGTGCCGATCCTGCCGCGCAAGGTGCTGACCTTCAAGGCATCGAACGTGCTGAAGAACCTGATCCTCGAGCGGCACAGGCAGGGTGTCAGGCGCAAGGCGGTGGCGGGCGAGAAGAGATAGGCTTTCAGGAGAAGGCAGGCCATGGAAAAGGATCCCGATGCCTTCCGGACGATCAGCGAGGTTGCCGAGGATCTCGATCTGCCGCAGCACGTGCTCCGGTTCTGGGAAACCCGTTTCTCCCAGATAAAGCCGCTGAAGCGGGGAGGCGGTCGCCGCTACTACCGGCCGCAGGATATCGAGCTCATCGCGGGCATTCGCCATCTTCTCTATGACCAGGGCTACACCATCAAGGGTGTGCAGAAGTTGCTGCGCGACCATGGCGTGCAATATGTCGTCGCCCTCGGCGCCGGCGACTCGGCAAAGGCCGAGGCAATTCTCGCCGCCAGGGCTCCCCTTGCCGGTGGCGAAGAGGTCGTCGTGGGCGCGCCGAAGGCAAAGCCCAGTCGCCGCTTTCTCGGCCTGGTCAAGAGTGAGGAAGAAGAAAGCGGCCCGTCGCGGCCGCTCTCGAAAGACGACCGCGCGCTCCTGCAGGAGACCCTGTTCGACCTCCTCGAATGCAAGCGCATGCTCGATCAGGCACGCTAGCCGATCGCGCGCGTGATCCGGCGGGCACCGAAAACAGCGCAACCAGCCGTTCCATCCCCTGCTGCCGACGGGTTCGCCTGACCTGGCCGCGGCCGGCTCCGCCGGTTCCATGGCCTGTCGCACCTGCCCGCGCAGCGCTTCACCTTATAACCAGCCTGCATTCCAAGGTCTGGTTGACTCAAAAAATTTTATTTAATAATCGTTACGTTCATCGGCGGCCGCACGGGTTGCGGATCGGGTCGGACCGGTCCGGCTCCGCCATTTCCACAGGGTCAGGCAAGCATGCTCCAGGGACCTTCCGTTTCGTCGGAAATTCGGCACAGCATCTACGACGTCGTTCCGCCCGCGGCGGATGTCGTGGTGGTGGGCGGTGGCATCATCGGCACCAGCACCGCGTATTTCCTGGCGAAAAAGGGAATCTCGGTCGTTCTGTGCGAGAAGGGGGGCCTCGGCGAGGAACAGTCCAGCCGGAACTGGGGCTGGGTCCGCAAGATGGGGCGCGACGTGCGGGAAATGCCGCTCATGCTGCGCGCTTTCGAGATCTGGCGCGATCTGGACGTGCAGGTTGGCGCCGAAACGGGGTTCCGCACCTGCGGCATCACCTATTTCTTTGACCGGGAGGAGGACGCCGCCCGCTACGATCCGTGGCTCAAGGCAGCAGGGCCTTTCGGTCTGGATACGAAACTCCTGACGGCGGCGGAACTGGAAAGGATCGCCCCGAACGCGACGCGCCGCTGGGCAGGCGCCCTGCACACGCCCAGCGACGGCTGTGCCGAACCGCATCTGGCGACCCGGGCGATCGCTGCTGGCGCGCGCCGGCATGGTGCGACCATCGTCGAGGCCTGCGCCGTCCGGGGGTTCACGACGTCGGCCGGCGCCGTGAGCGAAGTCGTCACCGAGAAAGGCCCGATCCGCTGTCGCGCAGTTGTGCTGGCAGGCGGATCCTGGTCCACCT
>CAYLSN010000173.1:0-5119 GCA_964386015.1 uncultured Rhizobiaceae bacterium
GGCCGTCGACGGCAACCGGGTGACCACGTGCGGCGACGTGCAGCGCTTTGTCTCGGGGCGTGCCGGCGATCCGATCCGCTTTACCGTCGAGCGCGACGGCCGGCCCGTCGAACTCGTGGCAACGCCGGAGCCGGTGGAACAGACCGACCCGCTCGGCAACAGCTATACGATCGGCATCATCGGCGTGCAGACCGACGAAACGCTGGGCCAGCCGCGCGTGATCGAATACGGGCCGGTCGAGGCGGTCGGCGAGGCGATTCGCGAGACCGGCTTCATCATCGTCCGCACCGGCCAGTTCCTGCAGCGATTCGCGGCCGGCCGCGAAGACCGGTGCCAGCTCGGCGGTCCGGTGAAGATCGCCGACATGGCGGGCAAGGCGGCGGCGCTCGGCATTGTCTGGCTGGTGCAGCTGACGGCCATGCTTTCCGCGGGAATCGGCATTCTCAACCTGCTGCCGGTTCCGCCTCTCGATGGCGGGCATCTGCTCTTCTACGCCTGGGAGGCGGTGTTCCGGCGCCCGCCTTCCGAAAGAATCGTGGAAATCGCCTATCGCATCGGCCTGTTTGCCGTGCTCGCCTTCATGCTGTTCGTGTTCTGGAACGATCTGTTCGGCTGCTGAGAATGGCGGCGGCGCAAGGTATTGAGGCGCCGTTTACCATGTTGCGAGAATGGCGTGACGCGAATGCCACTCTGGATTTATTAGTAAGCACGGTTGCAGCAGGAGCCTTGCCTCAGGCGAAAATCCGGTTAATAGGTTAAAGCCGTTCCGCTGGATTTTCGGCCGAATTGCCGTGCGAAAACGAGAAAAAGGTACTTGAGCCCGATGAAGGCACTAGGGGATTTCATTCGGTTGGTAGCAGTGCGTCTGGGTCTGTCGCTTGCCCTTGGTGCGGCTTGCGCGGCTTTGCTGCCGGTTGTGGCGGCGCATGCCGCGGTGGTCAGTTCCATCGATGTGCGCGGGAATCAGCGTGTCGAGGACGGCACGATCATCAATTATGTCGGCATTCGCCCGAACGTGCCTTTCGACAATGAGGATATTGACGAGGGCGTGAAGCGGCTGTTCTCGACGGGGCTGTTCTCCGACGTGCGAATCAATGTCGCCGGGCGGATTCTGGTGATCAGCGTCCAGGAATATGCGCTGATCAACGAGGTCATCTTCCAGGGCAACCGCAAGCAGAAGGACAATGCGCTCGCCAATGTGGTGCAGCTCAAGCCGGGCGGCACTTTCTCGCAGGCGGCGCTCGAACTCGACGAGCAGGCGATCCGGGAATCCTACGAGCGGCTCGGCCGCAGCGAGGCGACGGTTACCTCGCAGGTGGTCGAGCTCGGCGAGAACCGCGTCAATGTCGTCTTCAACATCAATGAGGGCGGCCGCACCAAGATCGCGCAGATCAATTTTGTCGGCAACAGCGCCTTTTCCGACCGGCGCCTGGCCAGCGTGATCGCGACCAAGAAGTCCAACCTCCTCTCCTTCCTGGGCCGCAGCGACGTCTATGACGAGGATCGCATGCGTGCCGACGAGGAGGCGCTGCGCCGCTTCTACTACAATCGCGGCTATGCCGATTTCCGCATCGTCTCGTCCACGGCCACGCTCGACGAGACGACCAACGAATATACGATCACCATCACGGTGGAGGAGGGCGAGCGCTATCGCTTCGGTGCGATCGAGATCGACAGCGCCGTCGCCGATATCGACCCGCAATCCCTGCGCCATCTGGTGGAGACCAAGGAAGGCGCCGTCTACAGCGCCGAGGCAGTCGAGAAATCGCTGGTCGCGCTCAGCGAGGCGCTGGCCGAGCACGGCTATGTCTTTGCCGAGGTGACTCCGCGCGGCGACCGCGATTTCGACAGCCGTACCATCTCGGTCGTCTATTCGATCGATCAGGGTTCGCGCACCTATATCCAGCGCATCGAGATCCGCGGCAATTCCCGCACGCGCGATTATGTGATCCGGCGCGAGTTCGACATTTCCGAGGGTGACGCCTTCAACCAGGCCCTGGTGCAGCGCGCCAAGAAGCGGCTGGAGAATCTGGACTATTTCACTTCGGTCAATGTCGCGACCATTCCGGGCGACCAGCCGGACCAGGTCATCCTGGTCGTGGATGTGGTCGAGAAGGCGACCGGCGAGTTCTCGGTCGGCGGCGGCTATGCCACCGGCGGCGAGACCCCCGGTCCGACGGCCGAATTCAGCATCACCGAGAAGAACTTCCTCGGCCGTGGCCAGTATATCCGCCTGGCGCTGGGCGGCGGCAAGGACAGCCGCAACTACCAGCTGTCCTTCACCGAGCCTTATTTCCTCGGCCGGCGAATCGCGGCGGGCTTCGACCTCTTCAAGCAGAAGCGGACCAACCGCAGCTACGACTATGACGTGCAGGGCGCGACCATCCGCTTCGGCCTGCCGATCACCGAGGCGCTGGTCACGCAGATCGCCTATAATTTTACCGAGCAGCGCTACGCCTATGGCGACTGGAACCTGCATGGGCCGTCCGGCATGCCCTACTGCCCGAATCCGTATGGCATCACCGATCCGACGCAGCCGATCGATCCGGTCACCAATCCGCTGCGCTGCCCGCTGCCGCGCGCCATCCAGACGGCCATCGCCAACAGCCCATGGATGAAATCCTCGGTCAGCGCTTCCTTCACCTACAACACGATCGACAATATGCGCGATCCGCGTGAAGGCCTCTACCTGACCGGCGCGCTCGAATATGCCGGGCTCGGCGGCGACGCAAACTTCCTGCGCGCCACTGCCCGCGGCAGCTACTACCACATGCTGGTCGATTCGCTCGACGTCGTCGGCATCCTTTCCGCCGGCGCCGGCCATGTCTACTCGATCGGCAATAACGGCCTCAGCACCTTCGACCTGTTCCAGGCCAATAGCCGTATCGTCCGCGGCTTCGAGAACACCGGTTTCGGCCCGGCCGTGGTGTTCAGCGGACCGGGAGGCACGCTCACCGAGCATATTGGCGGCACCACCTATTTCCACGCTTCCGCCGAGACGCAGTTCCCGATGCCGGTCATTCCGGAGAGCATCGGCATCCGCGGCGCGCTGTTTGCCGATGTCGGCACGCTCTACGGCTATCCAAGTTCGCTTATGCTCGATCCGACCGAGAATATCGTCAGCACCGGGCTCAACCTGCGCGCCTCGGTCGGTATCGGCCTGATCTGGAACTCGCCCTTCGGACCGCTGCGCATCGACTATGCGGTGCCGGTCATGAAGGAGGCGTCCGACAAGGTGCAGGAGTTCAACTTCGGCATTACCGGCCGCTTCTGACGGCGGTGCGATTCGACAACCGGGCCGTGGCCGCGAGGCCGCGGCCCTTTCTTGTGGCAGCTGCTCGCGAAAGCCTTGTCTTCCCCGTGATTTTGTTCGAAAAGCGATGAGCGGCCGGTCCTGGCCAGAGTCGCAGGCGCCTCCAAAGTCGACATGACAGCATGACCGATCCTGGCTTTCATCATCGCACGCGTGAGCTTTCGCTTGGCGAAATCGCGCAACTCACCGGCGCGGAGCTGCTCGATCCTGCCAGCGCCGGCCGGATGATTCGCGATGTCGCACCGCTCGGGGAAAGCCGGGAAGGTTCGCTGCTTTTCATCGAGAGCCAGAAGCGTCTCGTCACGCTGGAGGGCGCGGTGGCGGCGGCGATCCTGTGCCCGCCATCGCTGGCCGCCAGCATCCCGAACGGCATTGCCGTGCTGGTTTCGGCGCAGCCGCATGCCGATTTCATCAAGGTCGTGCGCCTGCTCTATCCCGACGCGATGCGTCCCGCACCGCTGACCGGCGAGACGGGCATATCGCCGCTGGCCCACGTCTCCCCGACGGCCAGGATCGAGCCCGGAGCAATTGTCGAGGTGGGGGCGGTGATCGGCGCCGGTGCGGAAATCGGTGCAGGGACGGTGATCGGCCCGAACTGCGTCATCGGCCCTGGCGTCAAGATCGGGCGCGAGGGCAGCTTCGGCGCCGGCGTCACGATCCAGGCGGCGCTGATCGGCAACCGGGTCATCGTCCATCCCGGCGCGCGCATCGGCCAGGACGGCTTCGGCTATCTGGTCGGGGAACGGGGCCTGGAGAAGATCCCGCAGATTGGCCGGGTCATCATTCAGGACGATGTCGAGATCGGTTCCAACACGACCATCGACCGTGGCGCGATGGAGGACACGGTGATCGGCGAGGGGACCAAGATCGACAATCTGGTCCAGATCGCTCACAACGTCCGCATTGGCCGCAACTGCGCCATTGCCGGGGCCTGCGGGCTGGCGGGCTCGGTCACGGTCGGCGACGGCGTGCTGCTCGGCGGCGGCGTCGGCATTGCGGACCATGTCACCATCGGCCATGGCGCGCGTCTGGCCGCGGGCTCCGGTGTCATGCGGGACGTGCCGCCCGGAGCGACATGGTCCGGCTACCCGGCGCGTCCCCTGCGCGAATTCTTTCGGGAGTCGGCAACCTTGACGGCGCTTGCGGCCAAGAGGAGAAGGAATGGCGGAAGAGAAGGCTGAGACCGGGCAATCGTCCCGGAATGAACTGGATGTCGCGGCGATCATGAAGCTGATCCCGCATCGGTACCCGTTTCTGCTGGTCGACCGGATCGTCGAGGTCGATGGCGACCGGTCGGCGATCGGGATCAAGAACGTCACCATCAACGAGCCATTCTTTGCCGGTCATTTCCCGAATAATCCGGTGATGCCCGGTGTGCTGATCGTGGAGGCAATGGCGCAGACTGCGGGCGCGATCTGCGTGGCCACCCAGGGCGGCGGGGCGGACATTGTCTATTTCATGTCGATCGAGAGCGCCAAGTTCCGCAAGCCGGTCCTGCCGGGCGACCGGCTTTGCCTGCATGTGCAGAAGCTGAAGCAGCGCGGGCAGGTGTGGAAATTCGCCTGCGAGGGCCGGGTCAACGGCGCCATTGTCGCCGAGGCAACGGTGACGGCAATGCTTGCCTCCGGCAAGGCGCCCGCATGAGCGGCACGGTCATTCATCCCACCGCCCTGATCGAGCCCGGCGCGGAACTGGGCGAAGATGTACGCATCGGGCCGTTCTGTCACGTCGCTTCTTCGGCTCGGCTCGGCGACCGGGTCGAGCTCAAGAGTCACGTCAGCGTGCTGGAGGGTACCACGATCGGCG
>CAYLSN010000174.1:0-5107 GCA_964386015.1 uncultured Rhizobiaceae bacterium
TCATATGCGCGAGTGTGCCGCCTATCATGCCGGAGCCGATAAGCGCGATCTTGTTGCGTGCCATGGACGGAACGATCCCCTAGAGAGTGGAGGCGTGCACGATGTCACGCCGGTTGATCCTGGGTGGCGAGGACGCCCGCAGGCTTCCTCGGCGCCACTGCCTTACCCTTCGAACCCGAAAAATTCAACCGGTTTCTTCCAAGCAAGAAAGATCAATAACTTGGTCGCTGCCGGATTTACGTAAACGTCAAAGTTTCCGCTCCCGCAACTGCCTTCGGCCGCGGCCAGTCGGCGCGCTGCATCTCGAAAAGCCGCGAAGCTGTACGCTCGAACTCGAACGCCTCCCTGCCCGATCTTGCCACATACAGCATGTCGGGCCGCGCCGCCGCGCTCATCACGACACGCCGCCCGCGATCATACAACGTGTCGATCAGGAGAATGAATCGCTTCGCCTCGTTGCGCCGGGAGAGGTCCATGACCGGGACGTCCTCGATGACAAAGACATCGAAGCGATCCGCGAGGGCGATGTAGTCCCGCGCCGCCAGCGGCCGTCCACAAAGCTCGGCAAAGGTAAACCTGGCCGCCCGACCGGCACTGCGCCTTACCTCGATCGTCCGTCCCATCACGGACACTGCCGCCGGAGCTTCGGGTGTTCCTTGCGCCAGCCGCGCCCAGGCGCGATCCATGGCATCACGCGCCGCCGCATCGTTGGGAGTGAGATAGACGGGCAGACGTTCCCCTTGCTCCAGCCGGTAGTCGCGTTCGGAGTCGAGGGAAACCACCTCGGCATGCGCCTCGAGCACGTCCACGAAAGGCAGGAACAGGCCGCGATTGAGGCCGTCGCGGTACAGGTCGCGCGGAGCGACGTTCGAGGTGGCGACCAGCACGATGCCGGCGTCGAACAGCGCCGTGAACAGGCGCGACAGGATCATGGCGTCGGCAATATCGGTGACGGCGAACTCGTCGAAGCAGAGCACGGCCGCTTCCGCGGCAATGGCGGCGGCAACCGGGGGAATCGGATCGGATCCCTTCGCGCCGCGGCGAAAGGCTGCGATGCGGTCATGGACGTCGGACATGAAGTCGTTGAAGTGCACGCGACGCTTGCCGATGCCTGCCACTCGCTCATGGAAGAGGTCCATCAGCATGGTCTTGCCGCGACCGACGGCGCCGTGGATGTAGAGGCCCCTGATCCCCGGCATGCGGCGGGCGAACAGCCAGCCCAGCGCCCGAGGTTTCTTCGCCAGCCGCCTGGCGGAAATCTCGTCCAGCACCCGGTCGAGCCGCCGCGCAACCTCGGCCTGGAACGGGTCGAAGCGGACCAGTCCCTGTTCGACCCGGTGCTGATAGGCGTCGCTGACCGTGTGCAGCGTGTCGAGCCGGTCCCTGGCCATGTGCGCAGGTTCGCAGGATCAGCGCGACAGGCTCACCGGCTGGCCGCTGGCAGTACGGCCCTCGAACCGTTCGGCGCCGGTGGAGTACAGGGTGGCGATCTGGGCGCCGTTCTCGTCATAGAGATGGAGCTGCTTGCCGGCGACGTTCCAGCTGCGCATGCCGGACAGTTCGCCCTGGCAACCGCGCGTGCCTCCCCGCGAATTGGCGCCGTATTTCGTCAGGGTAAGGAACATCTGGCAGCTGACACCGCCCGCCGAGGTCTTCCACGATCCGACAACGGCGGTCTGCGATACTTCCGGCGCGCTGGCTGCCGCCGCCTCGAGGTCCGCCGCCGACACCTGCTGCTCGGGGGCCGAAGGGAAGGTATCCGGAGGCGGCAGCTGGGAGGACTGCACCGTGCCGGTCGGTGCAGGCGGCAAGGGCGCCGGCGCAGGCGCGCGTGCCCCCCAGGAGGGCATCCGGGAGCTCTGACATCCTGCGAGTGCGAGCGTCAGAACGCAGAACGCCAGCAGCGCCGTCTTGTTTCCAGTCATGTTCCCGAATCTCCGTTCCGATTGCCAGTTGCCTGGCAAGATTCCATGAGGGAATTGGCCTGTCGACCCCGTTCAATTCCGCAATGATGGCATTCTTGGGGTAACCGACAGAAAACTTGCACCGGCCGCGGGCGCGGCGGCGGATCGGGATGACTGGAATTTCACCTTGCGATCCGCCATATAGACGGGACACATCACGCAGGAACGGCGATCGCGCAATCCATGGAAGAACTGGCCCCATTCATCCGGATGAACGGGCTCGGCAACGAGATTCTCGTCATCGACATGCGCGGGCGCCCCGATCGCGTCTCGCCTGCGGCTGCCCGGGCGCTCGCCGCCGATCCCGCAATGCGCTTCGACCAGATCATGGCCATTCACGATCCGCGCGACGGCAACGCCGACCAATATATCGAGGTGCTGAATTCCGACGGCTCTCTTGCCGAAACCTGCGGCAACGGCATGCGCTGCGTCGTCTCCGTCCTGTCCGGCGAGACGGGCAGGCGCGCCTTCCGCTTCGAAACGCTGGCCGGCATCCTCGGCGCCGTCGATCACGAAGATGGCCGCATTTCCGTCGACATGGGAGTGCCGCGTCTTGCCTGGCACGAGATTCCGTTGAGCCGCGAAATTCGCGACACCGCACGGGTCGATCTCCATGCCGGGCCGGGCCTGGACGGGCCCTGCTGCGTTTCCATGGGCAACCCGCATGCGGTGTTCTGGGCCGGGACCGATGTCTGGTCCTTCCCGCTGGAGCGCATCGGTCCGGAGCTGGAAGTGCACCCCCTGTTCCCGAAGCGGGCCAATATCAGCATTGCGCGCGCCGAGAGCCGGGAGCGCATCATCCTGCGCACCTGGGAACGCGGCGCCGGGCTGACCCGAGCGTGCGGTTCAGCCGCCTGCGCCGCTGCCGTCTGCGGCGTGCGGACCGGCCGCACCGACAGGAGGGTCAGCGTCGAGTTGCCCGGCGGCGTGCTCGAAATCGACTGGCGCGAGGACGGCCACGTCATGATGACCGGCCCGGCGGAAACGGAATTCAGCGGCCGGCTCGACCCCGCGACGGGGCATTGGACGGGAGCCGCCTGATGGGCGTGGAGATCGTCACCTTCGGCTGCCGCCTGAACTCCTACGAATCCGAGGTGATGCGCCGGGAGAGCGCCGCTGCCGGGCTGGACCGGCTGGAAGGCGGCGCGATCATCTTCAATACCTGCGCCGTGACCGCCGAGGCCGTGCGCCAGGCGCGGCAGGCCATCCGCAAGGCCCGGCGCGAGAACCCGGATGCCCGCATCATCGTCACCGGCTGCGCGGCACAGACCGACCCGGATGGCTTTGCCGGCATGGAGGAGGTCGATCTCGTTCTCGGCAACGAGGAGAAGCTCGCCGCGCACCACTATCGCGCCCTGCCCGATTTCGGCGTCAACCTTTTCGAGAAGGTGCGCGTCAACGACATCATGAGCGTCCGGGAGACGGCGTCGCACATGGTCGACGTCATCGAGGGACGCTCCCGCGCCTTCGTGCAGGTCCAGAATGGCTGCAACCACCGATGCACGTTCTGCATCATTCCCTTCGGCAGGGGCAATTCGCGTTCGGTGCCGATGGGCGCCGTGGTCGAGCAGGTCCGTCGCCTGGTCACGAACGGCTATGGCGAGATCGTGCTCACGGGCGTCGACCTGACCGGCTATGGAGCGGACCTGCCCGGCAGTCCGAATCTCGGCCGGCTGGTTGCGACCTTGTTGAAGGAGGTGCCGGATCTGCCCCGCCTGCGGCTTTCGTCGATCGACTCCATCGAGGCGGACGAGAGGCTGATCGACATCATTCTCCACGAGCCGAGGCTGATGCCGCACCTGCACCTGTCCCTGCAGGCCGGCGACGACATGATCCTCAAGCGCATGAAACGCCGGCACAGCAGGGCCGACGCGGTGCGCTTCTGCGAGAGGATCCGCGCCGGGCGTCCGGACGTCGCCCTGGGCGCCGACCTCATCGCCGGATTCCCGACCGAGACCGACGAAATGTTCGAAAATTCATTGCGTCTCGTGGAGGATTGCGGCCTGGCGCACCTGCATGTCTTCCCGTTCAGCCCGCGCAAGGGAACGCCGGCGGCGCGGATGCCGCAGGTCGACCGGCGGATCGTGCGCGAACGCGCAGCGCGTCTGCGCGCAGCGGGCGACGCCGCATATCGCCGTCACCTCGATGCGCTGACCGGCACGCGCCAGCAGGTCCTGGTGGAGGATCGTGGCGAGGGACGCACCGGCGGCTACTTCCCGGTGACCGGCCTGTCCGGCGCCCCGGGAGACATTGTCGACGTCAGCATTGCCGGCAATGACGGCGCGCGCCTTCTTGTTGCCGTGAATGAGCGGCGAATGTCCGTGACAATGCGTGCTGGCGGACTTCTCCAGGCAGCGGGAACGGAGTGAGGATGGCGCTCGGCTATTTCAAGAAGATCTTCAGCTTTGGCAGAAACGAGACGGAGGCAGCTCCGGTCGACGAGGCTCCTGTCCCGGCTCCCGAGGCCGAGCAGAAGCCGGCCGACGAAGGCACGGCCGCAGCGAACGCCGCGCCGGTGCTTTCCGGCAGGGTGCAGGTAACGAAGACCATCGAGCCCGTTCACGACAGCGTTGCCCCGCAACCGGAGGCAAGGACGCAGGCCGGCTGGCTGCGGCGATTGTCGCAGGGGCTGGCGCGCTCGTCGAAGGAGCTGACCGGCACTGTCGCAGGGATCCTGACCAAGCGGCGCCTCGACGAGGATACGCTCCAGGAACTGGAGGACGTGCTGATCCGCGCCGATCTTGGAGTCGCCACTGCCATGCGCATCACCGATGCGCTGGCTTCGGGGCGCTACGGGCGGGATATCGGCGATCGCGAAGTCCGGGAGATCCTGGCGCAGGAGATCGAGAAGGTCCTCGCACCCGTCGCCAGGCCGCTGGAACTGGACCTGTCGCACAAGCCGCACGTCATCCTGGTCGTCGGCGTCAATGGCACTGGCAAGACGACGACGATCGGCAAGCTCGCGGCCAAGCTCACGGCCGGCGGCCTGAAAGTCATGCTCGCGGCGGGAGACACGTTCCGCGCCGCCGCCATCGAACAGCTCCGCATCTGGGGCGAACGCACCGGGGCGCCGGTCATTGCCTCGAAGATCGGCGCAGACGCGGCGGGGCTCGCCTATGATGCATTCCGCCAGGCGCGCGAAG
>CAYLSN010000175.1:0-5080 GCA_964386015.1 uncultured Rhizobiaceae bacterium
TGCGCATCATGTTGAAGCCGATGCTGTTGAGGGAGACGGCCTCGGGCACGACTTCGCGCGGGACCAGATCGCCGACCGAGGCCTGCCAGGACGGGTTGTGGAGTGCGGTGCCGCAGCCGATCAGGAAGGTGAGGCCGAGCAGGGTCCAGGGCGTAAGCATTTCCATGAGCGCGAATGCCGCCAGCGCAGCCGAGGCAAGCGTCATCAGGACCTGCGCCACCAGCATGACGTTGCGCCGCCGGAAATTGTCCGCCAGCGCGCCCGCCGCCAGGGAGAACATCATGATCGGCAATGTGGTGGCGCCCTGCACAAGGGCCACCATTGCCTTGGAATCGGTCAGCGTCGTCATCATCCAGCCGGCGCCGACGGCCTGGATCAGTCCGCCAAGGTTGGAAAAGAGCGTTGCACCCCAGAGGATGCGGAAGTTCAGGTGACGGAGCGGCGCAAACGTGGAGGCTCGTTGCGGCAATGGACAGGTCCTGTTCCGGCCGGATCCGACTCAGGCCATCGAGCAGGAGATCCGGAATCCCGCCCGTCAATACAACGGAAATTCATGGATTTCCAGAATATCCGTGTCGTCAGCCGGAGTATCCAGGGCAAGCGTCAGGGGCGCGGGTCATCGCCGGCAACATAGATCTTCGCCTCGCCCCGCGTGGCGAAATCGATGCCGAGCACGTTGTCGAGCAGGATGGATTGCGAATCGAGCGAGTGAAAGAGCATCGCATTGCCCTGCACCGCCTGACGCAGGCTGCGGATCGAGCTCCTGTTCTCGGCGACGGCCTCGGCGATCTGCGAGCCTTCCTGGTCGGCTTCCGGGACAAAGACGATGGTGACGGTGTCGAGGCGGAACACGGCCCGCGCCTCCATCGCCGTCTCGGCGGCATTCTCTATGGCGTGCAGCACATCTTCCGTGGACGAACCCGCCTGCTCCTCGACCTGGACCTGCGAGCCGATGATCGACTCGATGGCCTCCTGCGCGCTCAGCCCCTGCGCCATCGGCAGCCGGGGCAGGCATGCCAGCAGCAGCGCGGCGAGCGCGGTTACGTAAAACAGGTTGCCGCTGCCCGCGGGAATGGGAATGCTGACCGTTCGCGTCATCCTCTGGCTCCTCCGGCTCCCGGCGGAGCCTTCCGGTCATTCGTTCGGGTTCCTACCCCATTTGGGAAATTCTTGCCCGGGCTGCAAGCTGTCATGATGTCCCATGGAAGATTCCCGCCGCACCGACTACATTCAGAACAGGAGGTCGGCACGAAGCTGCAACCTTCCCTGAACCAGACGCGCCCGCCGGCGCCAGATCCGGAGGTCTTGCATGAGTGGATTGAAACTGCCCCACGATGCGTGGGTCGTGGTGATGGACGGCAAGAAGGCACTGTTCCTGCGCAATGAAGGCGACGAGAAGTTCATCCACCTCCAGGTGATGCGCGAGGTCGCACAGGAGAATCCGCCGACCAAGGAACAGGGAGCAGCCCCTCCCGGGCGCATGGGCGATTCGTCCGGCAACATCAGCGCCGTCGAGGAAACCGACCTGCACCAGCTGGCCGAGGATCGCTTCACGGTCGACATTGCCAGACAGCTCTATGCCCACGCCCACAAGGGGGATTTCGAGCATCTGGTCATCACCGCGCCGCCGAAGGCGCTGGGCGTCCTGCGCAAGGAACTGCACAAGACCGTGCAGGATCGCCTGATGGTGGAGATCGACAAGGACCTGACCGGCCATCCGCTGGACGAGATCGAGAAGATCCTGACGCGGCAGTAGCGCTTCAGGAGGCGCTTTCGGCGAGCGCCTTCTCGATTTCCGGCATGAGCGAGGATTCGAGTGCGGCGGGCGTCAGCGGCCCGACATGCTTGTAGCGGATGACGCCGTCGCGCCCCACGAGGAAGGTTTCCGGTACACCGTAGACGCCCCATTCGATGGCGGCGCGCCCGTCCGGATCGACGCCGACGACGTCGTAGGGATCGCCGAGTTCCGCGAGAAATCCGCGGGCATTCTCTGCCTTGTCCTTGTAGTTCAGGCCGGCGATCTTCACCCGGCCATCCTTCGCCAGCGCCATCAGCAGGGGATGTTCCTGCCTGCATGGCGCGCACCACGATGCCCAGACATTGACCAGGGTGACCGAGCCGGCCAGCGCGGCCGGGTCGAAGCGATCGCCGCCCGGATGCAGCGGCGCGAGCACGCCGGCCGGGGCGCGGCTGCCGATCAGCGCCGAAGGGATGACCGAGGCATTGCGGCCGGACAGCAGCATGATCAGGAAGATCGCGGCCAGCGCCGCGAACAGCATCAGCGGCAGCCAGGCGGCGATCCGGCGTCTTGGCGGCACGGCGTCCGGCATCAGGGCCGGCCCCCTTCCCCCGGCCGGCGCGCCATGCCGCGGCGCTCCATCTCTGCGACCTGCCGCCGCAGGCGCCGCAGATCCGCGACGATCCATGCGGAAAGAACGATCAGGACAATGGCGGAAATTGCGAAGGCGGCGGCGACAAAGGCTGCATGGTTCATCGCCCCGTCTCCTCCGATTGGCGCGCTGCCAGCCTTCGCATGGTTGCGATCCGGCGTCGCAGGATCTCGGCCCGCATCGCCGTCAGATGCAGCGCGAAGAACATCAGGGTGAACCCGGCGGCGGAGACCAGCAGCGGCCACAGCAGGCTCGCATGGATGGTCGGCCCGTCGAGCCGGAAAACCGAGGCGGGCTGATGCAGCGTATTCCACCAGTCGACCGAGAACTTGATCACCGGCAGGTTGATCGATCCGACCAGGACCAGCACGGCGATGGCGCGCGCCGCGCGTCCCGGTTCGTCGAAGGCCCGCATCAGGGCGATGAGGCCGAGATACATCAGGAACAGCACGAAGACGGAAGTCAGCCTTCCGTCCCAGACCCACCAGGTTCCCCACATCGGCCTGCCCCAGATCGAGCCGGTAAGGAGCGCCAGCAGGGTGAAGACGGCGCCGATCGGCGCGGCGGCGCGGATGGAGACGTCGGCGAGGGGATGGCGCCAGACCAGCGACCCGATGGCGGACAGGGTCATCACGCCGTAGACCAGCATGGCCAGCCAGGCGAACGGCACATGAAGATACATGATGCGGACGGTGATGCCCTGCTGGTAGTCTTCCGGCGCCGCGAAGCCCATGGCGAGACCGGCGGCGATGCCGAGGGCGGCAAGCCCGGCCAGCCAGGGCGTCACGGCATCCGCCAGCGCCATGAAACGCGTCGGATTGGCAAGCTCCGCGAATCTGCCGGGTGCGCGGGAAGTAGTGGTCATGTCCAGCTACATAATGCGCGGCGAAGGGAGACACAATCGCCGCGTCAGTCCGGCGCATGCCGCAGCACCGCGGCGGCCGAAAGCGGCCCGAGCACGGCGAAGAAGAGCGTCAGCGCCGCAAGGATGAGGAAGGGCGGCAGGAACGGGTCGGGATCGGCCACGGCCGCGCGGGTGGCGCTGACGCCGAAGATCAGCACCGGGATCACCAGCGGCAGGATGACGACCGAGACGAGCAGGCCGCCGCGCGGCAGGCTGACGGCCAGCGCCGCGCCGGTGGCGCCGATGAAGCCGATGGCGGGAGTGCCGACCAGGAGCGTCAGCGCCGCGGCGCCGATGGCGGCCGGCTCGGCGTTCATGAACAGACCGAGCAGTGGCGACGCCAGCACCAGGGGCAGCATGCAGGCCGTCCAGTGCGCCAGGCACTTGACGAAAACCATCAGGGCAAGGGACTGGATGTCCGAGCCGGAAACCATGACGTCGAGCGAGCCATCCTCCCGGTCGGCCTGGAACAGCCGGTCAAGGCCGAGCAGGGAGGCAAGCAGCGCGCCGATCCAGAGAAAGGCGGGGCCCAGGCGCTGCAGCAGGTTGAGATCGGGACCGACGGCGAAGGGAATCGCGGCGACGACGGCAAGGAAGAACAGGATGCCGACATGCGCGCCGCCACCGGCGCGCAGCCCCAGACGCAGGTCGCGCAGGAACAGCGCCTTCATGCGGCGCGGGTTCCGAGCCGGAGCTGCGCGGCACGCGCAAGACCCAGCGGCTCATGGGTGGCGGCGACGATGATGCCGCCGCTGTCGAGATGGGCGGTCATGATTTCGGCGAGATCGGAGCGGGAAGCGGAGTCGAGCGCCGCCGTCGGCTCGTCCAGCAGCCAGATCGGGCGATGGGCGAGGAGCAGCCGGGCCAGCGTCGCGCGCCGGCGCTGGCCTGCCGAAAGATAGCCGAAGGGCAGGTCCGGGATGCCGGCGAGGCGGACGCGCGCCAGCGCCTCCTCCACTTCCAGCCGGGGATGGCCGCAGAACTGCCGCCAGAATTCGAGGTTCTCGCGCACGGTCAACGCGGTCTTCATGGCATTGCGGTGGCCGACATAGTGAATATGGGGCGGCTCCCCTGCCCCTTCGACCCGCACGCTGCCTTGGCTGGCGGGAAGCAGCCCGGCCAGCACCCGAAGCAGCGTCGACTTGCCGCTGCCATTGGGTCCGGTGACGACGAGGCTGTCGCCCGGCCCGAGCTCGAAGCCGATGCCGGAAATCACGACCTCGCCGCCGCGCGCCGCCGCGAGATCCCGGACGACGAGGCGCTGCGGCATACGCGCCCGCGCAGAACTTTCTTCGTCAGACTGGCCTGTTTCCATAAACTTCTCTATAAGCCGGACAACCATGCCAGCGGCCGGTGTGGTGAATTCAATTTTCGCCGAGCTTTCCGGTTTCCGCAATGGAGGCCGGGGGGAAGGACAGCGGAAATGGCTGCACCCGCACCTATCGCGCTTTCCGTGCCACAGGCGTCCATCCCCGGCTTCGGCTGCATCGAGACCAGAGGTGGTGGCATCGTGACTCAAGCGAATGACAGCTTCAAGTGCCGGAAGACCCTTTCCGTCGGCGGAAGGGAATATATGTATTACAGCCTGCCCGATGCCGAAAGGAACGGGCTGGAGGGAATCTCGCGCCTTCCCTACTCGATGAAGGTGCTGCTCGAGAACCTGCTGCGCAACGAGGACGGCCGCTCGGTGACCCGATCCGACATCGAGGCCGTCGCAGCCTGGCTTGCCGACCGCGGCTCGGCCGGCGTCGAGATTGCCTATCGTCCGGCGCGGGTGCTGATGCAG
>CAYLSN010000176.1:0-5071 GCA_964386015.1 uncultured Rhizobiaceae bacterium
GACTTCGGATTTCAGAAGGACGAGCCCGAGTACTACCCCGAGGCGTGGCTGGACTTCGACGCCGGTGGGAACCCACGCATCAAGAGCAACTACCGCAGCGCACGCCCTCGCGAGGTACTCGTCGCACCGAACGGCAAGGTGGGGTCGGGCGCGAAAGGCTGGTTCATCCCTGGCCGCTTTCGGTTCTGCCTCCGGTGCGGGGCAACGCACAGCACTTCGGCCCGCGACCGCACGCGACTCGCGTCGCTCTCTGCGGAAGGTCGAAGCTCGGCGACCACGGTGCTCGTGTCGAGCGCGCTTCGGTGGATGCACGGGAAGGACTCGGGACTCCCGACACACACGCGCAAGCTCCTCGGCTTCACCGACAACCGACAGGACGCCGCGCTCCAGTCGGGCCACTTCAACGATTTCCTGTTCGTAAGCCTTATCCGCGCGGCCTTCCTTGGGGCGCTCGACCTGGCGGGTGACAAGGGGCTACGTAGCGACGAGCTCGGCGCGGCCCAGCAGCGCGCACTCGGCTTCGATCGCCCGGCCCCGGAACTACGCAGCGAGTGGCTTCTCGAGCCGTCGCTCAAGGGCTTCAACCTCCAGGAGGCCGAGAGCACGCTTCGACAGGTGCTCTCGTATCGTGTCTGGTTCGATCAGCGTCGCGGCTGGCGCTACACGAACCCCAACCTCGAGCAGCTCGGGCTCGTCGACGTCGAGTACCTCGGCATCGACGACCTCGCGTCGGATGAGGAGCTGTTCGCCACGGCGCCCGATGTTCTGCGGCTCGCCTCGCCTGCGGTTCGCAAGGCGGTCTACATCGAGATATTCGACCATCTTCGGAAGTGGATGGCGATTCGCAGCCAGGTGCTCGACCCTACGGCCATCGAGCAGATGCTGCAGAAGTCTCATAGCCGGCTTCGCGCGCCGTGGGGCTTCGGCAACGACGAGAAGCCGCGCAGGGCGCGCTGGCTGCTCATCGCACCTCCGCCGCGCAAGGGCACGAGCCTACGGGACGAAGACCTCATCGTGCGTGGTGGCTCTCGCAGCTCGCTTGGAAAGCTTCTGAAGTCCTCACGCGGCACTCGCACCTCGAAAGAGCCGGATGGGCGCAAGCTCTGGTCCGATTCCTCGGCAGTGCGTGCGCTGAAGTCCAAAGAGTTCGATGCGCTCATCGAGGCACTGCTCAAGGCCGCCGTCACACACGGGCTCGTGTCCGAAGAGGTCACCCCCTTTGGTGACCAGACTGGCTTTCGCCTGAACGATGCGTGCGTGCTCTTCAAGCGCGGTACGCCCGTCATCGACCCGAATCATCCGAACGAAGATGCGTTCTTCCGCGACTTCTATGCGAACCTCGCGGTTACGCTCCGCCAGCCCGTCCACCCACTTTTCGGGTTCGAGGCACGCGAACACACCGCGCAAGTCGATGGCGAGAGGCGAGCGGTACGTGAGAAGCGGTTCCGCTTCGGTCTCAAGGAACGCGAAGAGCTGAGCTCCGACGAAAAGCACCTTCGCGAGATTGGCGAGACCAATCGCTTCCTGCCGGTCCTCTTCTGCTCGCCGACGATGGAGCTCGGCGTCGACATTTCGGCGCTCAACGCCGTGTACCTCCGGAACGTCCCTCCGACGCCTGCGAACTACGCGCAGCGCAGCGGGCGCGCGGGCCGCAGCGGACAGGCCGCCTTGGTGCTGACGTACTGCTCATCGCAGAGCCCGCACGACCAGTATTTCTTCCGCGATCCGAAGGCGATGGTACATGGCGAAGTTCGCCCGCCGCTCCTCGACCTGGCGAACCGCGATCTCGTGGAGAGCCACCTCTCGGCGGTCTGGCTCGCGTGCACGGAGCTGCCGCTCAACCCGTCGATCGCGGAGCTGCTCGTGCTCTCCGAGGCCGGGCGCCCGTTGAAGGAGGAAGTGAGGGAGCCCATGGCGCTCCCGAAGGTTGCCGACGAAGCGCGTCGTCGCATCCGCCGCGTACTGGACCTCCTCGACGAGGATCTCACGCCCGCGCTCGCCCCTTGGTACCCGGGCCGCGACGTGTTCTCGGACGAGGTCGTCGAGCGCGCACTCACGCGCTTCGATGCCGCGTTCAACCGCTGGCGCGATCTGTTCGCCGCCGCCGAGCAGCAGCGGGACGCCGCGCGTCGCACGATGGACGACTACGCGGCGCCGCAGAACGAGAAGCGCGCCGCGCAGAGTCGCCACGCACAGGCCATCGACCAACTCAACCTGCTGCAGTCGGACACGCGGAACTCGAACAGCCCGTCGAGCGATTTCAACACGTACCGCTATCTCGCGACCGAGGGCTTCCTCCCGGGGTACAACTTCCCGCGGCTACCGCTCATGGCCTACATCCCGGCTACGAACGACGGGCGCGGCCGGCAGACTTATCTTCAGCGCCCACGTTTCCTCGCGCTCTCCGAGTTTGGGCCACGCAGCCTCGTCTACCACGAGGGGCGGGCGTATCGCGTCGTGCGCGCGATGCTGTCCCTGAACCATCAGGCGAGCGCCACAGCCGACGTGAAGCTCCCGACGAAGTCCGTGCGCATCTGCAAGGCGTGCGGCGCGGGGCACTGGACTGACGAAGCGTCGATGTGCCACGCGTGTCAAGCGTCGCTCGGTGATGCGGAGATCGTCAATCACATCTACCGCATCGAGAATGTCTCGACGCAACCTGCCGAGCGCATCACCGCGAACGACGAGGAGCGTCAGCGTCAAGGCTTCGAGCTGCAGACCACGTTCGAGTGGGCCACCCGCGACCACGTTCTCGACGTGCGCAAGGGCGTTGCCCTCGACGATACCGGGGAGATCGCACGGCTCGCCTACGGACCAGGCGCAACTATCACACGCCTCAACAAGGGACTGCGCCGACGAAAGAACCGCACGCAGCTCGGGTTCTTGATGGACCCAGTCTCAGGTTACTGGGCGAAGAACGAGGACGAGGGGGATGAGGTTCAGGACCCAATCGCGTCGCCCAGGCAGTGGATCGTTCCTAGCGTGCAGGACCGCAAGAACGCGCTGCTCTTTCAGCCGAGCGACGCCGAGCTCTCTCAGGTCACTCTGACCACGCTGCAGCACGCGCTGCTCCGTGGCATCGAGGCTGTGTTCCAGCTCGAGGAGGGCGAGATCCTCGCGGAGCCAATGCCCCAGCGCGACGCGCGCACGGGCTTCCTGTTCTACGAGGCCACCGAAGGCGGCGCAGGCGTGCTCACACGGCTGGTCGCCGAGCCCGAGCGTCTGGCTGAAGTGGCGAAGAGCGCGCTCGACATCATGCACTTCGACGTCGAGAAGGGCCTTCCGACTGTCGCTACGATGCTGGTCGACCAACCCGGAACGGCATGCGTGGCCGCTTGCTACCGCTGCTTGATGTCGTACTTCAATCAGCCGGATCACGAGCAACTCGACCGCCGCGACGAGAAGGCTCGCGCGCTTCTGCTGCGGCTCGCTCGAGCGCATCTCAAGGGGCTCGAAGCGCCGGTCGCGCGGCGCTCGACCCAGCCGCCACCCATCTCGGCCGGCGGCGATCTCGCGTCGGCATGGCGCGCCTACGCTCGTGGACGCGACCTTCCTTCACCTGACTCGGAGCCCCTCGTGATTGATGGACAGACCGTCGCGCTCGTGTGGCGCGGCCACTACGTCGCTGCGCTCTTTGCAGCGAACGGCGACCTCGCAAGCAAACTCGAAAACAAGGGCTTCGAGGTGGTGGTCCTCGGTGAGAACGAAGCCGCGTGGGCCGAGCCCACGTCGGCGCTCGCGACGCTCCTCGGGAGGCCCACGTGAACGCTACGACTTCGCCGCCTCCGTCGCGCGATGCCGCTCGTTGGAGCCCAGGAAGCCTTGTGCGCGCGCGTGGCCGAGAGTGGATCGTCCTTGCCGGAAGCGACGCGGACGTGCTTCGGGTGCGTCCGGTCTCGGGCTCCGAAGAGGACCAGACGTACATCCACATGGCGCTCGAAGCGGTTCCGGTTACGGACGCCTCGTTTCCGATGCCCGCGCCCACGCAGAAGGCCAGTCACGACGCTGCGCTCCTTCTGCGCGACGCTCTCATTCTGTCACTGCGCCGGGGTGCCGGACCGTTCCGCAGCTTTGGCCAGATCGCCATCGAGCCGAGGGCCTACCAGCTCGTGCCGCTGCTCATGGCGCTCAAGCTCGATCCAGTACGCCTGCTCATCGCCGACGACGTCGGCATCGGCAAGACCATCGAGGCCGCGCTCATCGCGCGCGAGCTCCTCGACCGTGGTGACGTCGAGCGCTTCACGGTCCTCTGCCCACCACATCTCGTGGACCAGTGGGTGACCGAGCTCGAAGGCCGCTTCCACCTCCGGCCCGTCGCGGTCACGGCCGCGAGCGCTGCGCGGCTCGAACGAAATCTCCCTCCGAGCGAGAGCATCTTCACAACGTACGCGCACACGGTCGTGAGCCTCGACTACATCAAGAGCGATCGACGTCGCGCCGAGTTCCTCCGAGCGTGCCCCGAGCTGGTCATCGTCGACGAGGCGCACACCTGCGCATCAACCGGCCAAGGCCGACATCAGCGCTACGAGCTCTTGAAGGGGCTCGTCAGCGAGAGGGCGCGCCACCTTGTGATGCTCACGGCGACGCCACACAGCGGCGACGAGGACGCCTACTTCCGACTGCTCGGGCTCTTGCACCCGGATTTTGCGGCCCTCTCGAACACGGCGGGCGATGAGCACAAGAAGCTTCGCGACCGCCTCGCGGCGCACTTCGTCCAGCGCCGCCGCCCCGACATCGCTGAGTGGAAGGAAGGCAACCTCTTCCCGCGTCGCGAGACCAAGGAACTGACCTACAGGCTCACTGGCGCGTGGGAGAGATTCTTCGACGCGGTCCTCGACTACTGTGCCTCTGTTGTCGCGGCGGCTGGGGAGGACACCAAGAAGCAACGCCTCAACTTCTGGGGAACGCTGGCGCTCATGCGCTGCGTCGCATCGAGCCCTGCGGCAGCCGTCCAAGCGCTTCGAACGCGCGCAGGCCTCGAAGAGGTCGCCGAGGACGACGTCGAGGCCCGCGTGTTCGATGGTGCGGCTGACGCATTGCTGGATGACGACGTAGAGCCGCCCGCTGCATC
>CAYLSN010000177.1:0-1069 GCA_964386015.1 uncultured Rhizobiaceae bacterium
ATCAGCCAGATCGGCCTTGCCGTGCCCACCATCCTTCTTTACGAGGTAGCCATCTGGTCCGCCCGGATGGTCGAGAAGAAGCGCGAGGAAGAGCGGCTTGCGCGCGAGGCAGAATCGTCCCGGACGAGCGGATCCAGCCAACCCACGGCAGGCTGACTCCCTTGCGGGAGAGGGCAATTTCGGAAAACGGCGTGATTCCCCATGCTCGACATCAGATGGATTCGTGAGAACCCAGAGGCGCTCGACCGGGCGCTGCGCAATCGCGGACAGGAACCGGCCTCGGCGCGCCTGATCGCCCTCGACGAGGAACGCCGGCGGCACATTGCCGCGCTGCAGGAGGCGCAGGAGCGGCGCAATGCCGCATCGAGGGAGATCGGCAATGCCATGCGCAGCGGCGATTCCGCTCTGGCCGAGCAGCTGAAGGCCGAGGTGGCAGAGATCAAGGGTTTCATCCAGTCCGGCGAGGAGGAGCAGCGCCGTATCGAAAAGGCGCTGCAGGATGCGCTGGCGATGATCCCCAACATTCCGCTCGAGGATGTGCCGGTCGGGCCGGACGAAAGCGCCAATGTGGTGGTGTCGGTCGCGGGCGAACCGCCGCAATTCGATTTCCCGGCGAAGGAACATTACGAGCTCGGCGAGGCGCTCGGCCTGATGGATTTCGAAGGGGCGGCGCGCCTGGCGGGAAGCCGCTTCACCGTGCTGAAGGGCGCGCTGGCGCGCATGGAGCGGGCGCTGGGCCAGTTCATGCTCGACCTGCACACGCAGGAGCACGGCTATACCGAGATTCAGCCGCCGCTGCTGGTGACGGACGAGGTCCTGTTCGGCACCGGCCAGCTGCCGAAATTCCATGAGGACCAGTTCGTTGTCTATTCCGGCGGCGTGCTGGAGGCCGAACGCACCGGCCCCGACAGTTATGTCGGGCGGGTGGTGACCCGGGACCGGCCGGATCCGGAACGCCGCTGGCTGATCCCGACCGCTGAGGTGCCGCTGACCAATCTGGTGCGCGAGAAGATCCTCGACGCCGCCCGGTTGCCGATCCGGGTGACGGCGCTGACGCCGTGCTTCCGCT
>CAYLSN010000177.1:1079-5041 GCA_964386015.1 uncultured Rhizobiaceae bacterium
CGGCATGCTGCGCCAGCACCAGTTCAACAAGGTCGAGCTGGTCTCGATCACCGACGAGGACAGTTCGCTGCCCGAGCTCGAGCGCATGACCGCCTGCGCCGGCGAGGTGCTGAAGCGGCTCGGACTGCCGTTCCGCACGGTACTGCTGTCGACCGGCGACATGGGTTTCGGAGCGCGCAAGACCTACGATCTGGAAGTCTGGCTGCCCGGCCAGGGCACTTACCGGGAGATTTCCTCCTGCTCCGTCTGCGGCGATTTCCAGGCGAGGCGCATGCAGGCCCGCTACCGGCGTGAAGGAGAGAAGCAGCCTCGCCACGTACATACGCTCAACGGCTCCGGCGTCGCGGTCGGCCGCGCATTGATCGCGGTGATGGAGAACTACCAGAACGCCGACGGCTCGATCACCGTGCCGGAGGCGCTGCGGCCCTATATGGGAGGTCTCGAGCGAATCGGAAAGAAGGACTAGCCTTGCGTATTCTCCTGACCAATGATGACGGCATTCACGCCGAAGGGCTCCAGGTGCTGGAGCGGATCGCGCGCCAGTTCAGCGAGGATGTCTGGATCGTCGCACCCGAAGTCGACCAGTCCGGACTGGCCCATTCGCTCTCCCTGTCGGAGCCGCTGCGCCTGCGGCGGATTTCCGACAAGCATTTTGCGCTGAGGGGCACGCCGACGGACTGCGTCATCATGGCGGCGCGCCAGATCATGCCGGAGCCGCCCGACCTGGTGCTGTCAGGGGTCAATGCGGGCTCCAATGTTGCCGACGACGTCACCTATTCCGGCACCATTGCCGGGGCCATGGAGGGGACGCTGATCGGCTGCCGCTCCATCGCCTTCAGCCAGGCCTTCATCCATGACGGAGAACGCAAGGTTCCGTGGGAAGTGGCGGAGAGCCACGGTCCGCGCGTGTTGCAGCAGCTGATGGAGCTCGACCTGCCGCCGGGCGTGTTTCTCAATGTCAATTTTCCCAATTGCCACCCGGACGCGGTCGAGGGCATCGCCGTCTCGCGCCAGGGCAAGTTCGTCCACGGCCTGTGGATCGAGGAACGGTCCGATGGCCGCGGTCTGCCCTATTACTGGCTGCGCTTCGGCCGGCAGACGAGCGAGGCGGTCGCCGGCACCGATATTACGGCGCTGAAGAATCGCCGGATCTCGGTGACGCCGCTGAAGCTCGACCTCACCGCGCATGACGTGATGGAAGAACTGCGTGGATCACTGGAAGCGTGACACGAACCGGGAAGGCCTCGCCGCCTTCCTGCTGCGGGCGCGGGCGCGCGGCCTGCAGGATCCGGGCCTGCTCGCCGCCATCGAATCGGTGCCGCGCGCGGAATTCATCGACCCGCAATATGCCGGGCTCGCCTGGTCGAGCCGCAGCGTCCCGATCCCCTGCGGCGAATCGATCGAGGGCATCGATTTCCAGGCCCGGGTTCTCTCGGCGCTGGCCATCGAATCCGGCCACAGGCTGCTCGAGATCGGTACCGGCACCGGGTTCACCGCTGCGGTCATGGCGCGCCTCGGGGCCAGGGTGAAGACGATCGAGCGTTATCGTACGCTGGTGGAAGCCGCATCACGCCGTTTTGCAACGCATGGCTTCGGCGGCATTTCCCTGCGCCAGGCCGATGGCAGCCGGGGGCTGCCGGGCGAGGGTCCTTTCGATCGCATTGTGGTGTGGGCGGCCTTCGAGACGCTGCCGCGCCATTTCGTCGAACAGCTCGCCAGCAACGGCGTCATGATCGCCGCGGTCGGCCCCGGCGACGGACCGCAGGAGCTGGTGAGGCTGACGAAGATCGGCAGCCGCTTCGAGCGCGCCCGGCTCGAGACGGTGCGCATGCAGCCGCTGCTGCACGGAGAGGCGCAATACCTGTAAGGGCCTTCAATGGCGGGCGATCTTCAGGATGAAGCGGCCCTCGGCATCTTCGTGGAAGAGCTCGTGAAGCTGCGGATGACGCAGCGGCGTGCCGGAGGAATCGGGCAGGAGATTCTGCTCGGAGACATAGGCGATGTATTCCGTCTCGTCGTTCTCCGCCAGCAGGTGGTAGAAGGGCTGGTCGCGCCGCGGCCGCAAATGTTCGGGAATGGCCTGATACCATTCCTCCGTATTGCTGAACTCGAAATCGACGTCAAAAATGACGCCACGAAATGGAAATAATCGGTGGCGCACCACCTGGCCGATGCTGAATTTGGCGGTTTTCAATCTGGTTCAGCCTCTCCGGCACGCATACCCGGGGGGCTTATGTAGTCAGCGCGGGGCGATTGGCAAGGGTGAATGTGAGGCGAAGATGGAGCGAAAGCCGCTGCCGGGCTTCATGCCCTCGCGCATGAAGAAGGCACGCAGGGGCGGCAGGCTTGCCAGAAGCCCGATGCCGGCGCTGCGCAGCAGCTGCAGCGGCAGAAAATCGGTCAGCAGCGAGCGGTTGAGAAGCGCGACCGCGGCGGTACGGGCGAGAATGTCCGGACGCCGCGCCCGGTCATAGGCGGAAAGCGCCGCATCCGCGCCGGGATCCGCGGCATGGCCTGCGGCAATGCGCGTGAGGTCCTCGGCATCGCGAATGCCGAGATTGAGGCCCTGCGCCCCGATGGGCGGAAAGATGTGCGCCGCTTCGCCGACCAGGGCGATCCGGTTCGCGGCAAAAGCGGAAGGGACGCCATTGGCCAGCGGCCAGCTCTGCCTCGGCCCGGCGATTCGCACCTTGCCGAGCATGGATTGCATGCGTCGCTCGATGCGCAGTTCCAGCTCGTCCTCGCCGATCCGGAGCAGCTCCTCCGCTTCCGGCGGGCGCACGACCCAGACCAGGCTCGACCTTTTTCCCGGCAGCGGCACGATGGTGAAGGGGCCGCTCGGCGTATGGAACTCGGTCGACACATTGCCATGCTCGCGCTCATGCTCGAACATGGTGATCACCGCCGACTGCGGCAGGGGCCGTTCGTGCATGGCAATGCCGGCGGCGGCGCGCCCCGCCGAATTGCGGCCATCGGCGGCAACCGCCAGCTTCGCCTCCACGGCCTCGTCATCGCCGATCCGCGCAAGGACGCTGTCGCGCTGCGGCTGCCAACGGCCGATCATGCCCTCGATGCGGCGGATCGCGGGCTGCTCCCGCATCGCCCGGTCGAGTGCCTCGTTGAGCACGCGGTTGGGAATGTTCAGGCCGAATGCCTCCTCGCCGATCTCGGCGGCATGGAAGGTCGCGGTCGGGCTGCGGATCAGCCGGCCCGTCGCATCGACAAGGCGCATGACACGCAGCGGCGCCGCCTCGCCGCCGAACTCGATGCCGATGCTTGCGAGCGTATCCAGCGCCGGCCGCATCAGGGCAGTCGTGCGCGCATCGTCGAGCCGCACGGGTGGACCGGCGAGCACGACCGAAAATCCTCTGCCGGCCAGCAGCAGCGCCGAGATCAGCCCCGCCGGGCCGGAGCCGGCAACCAGTATGTCCGTCCTGATCATTTCCGCCATGGCCGCACCCTTGCGCATCTGCCGCCTATATTGCGTGCCGCGGCGCGAAGGGCAAGCTGTCCTGCACGGTGGAAACCGCCGGGATCCGGCCGGATAGCACTTGTGCCCGCAGGTCGAGTGCGCATAATCAGGCCGTTCCAGTCGGGGAGAGCGGATCCAGCCATGTACAGGCGCTCTTGGCGAGAGAAAGCAGCGTGCCGGCGCCGGTGCGTCGCGGCTGTCTGGCGCCTGTCGTGAAGAAGCCCGCATTCCAGATGCCGAAGAAGAAGGTGACCGCGCCGCAGGCGAAGGCGTTCTCGGTGCATCTTCTCACTGCGTCCGGCTCCTTCCTGGCCTTCCTGTCGCTGGTGGCGGCAAGCGAGGAGCGCTGGCCGGCAATGTTCTTCTGGCTCGGCATGGCGCTGCTGGTCGACGGCATCGACGGGCCGATCGCGCGCAAGCTGCACGTCAAGGAAGTACTGCCGACCTGGTCCGGCGACCTGCTCGACAATATCATCGACTACGTCACCTA
>CAYLSN010000178.1:0-5037 GCA_964386015.1 uncultured Rhizobiaceae bacterium
GCCGGAGCAGGTCGAGAACGCCGCCGAGATCGCCCTCGAGCATCATCTCGGCATGACCTGCGATCCCGTCGCCGGCCTGGTCCAGGTGCCGTGCATCGAACGCAACGCCCTCGGCGCGGTCAAGGCGGTCACGGCGGCATCGCTGGCGGTCAAGGGCGACGGCAAGCATTTCGTGCCGCTTGACGCCTGCATCGAGACCATGCGCCAGACCGGCCTCGACATGAGCGAGAAATACAAGGAGACCAGTCTCGGCGGACTGGCGGTGAATGTGGTCGAGTGCTGATCTCCGCACCGGATTGACGACACGCGAATGACAAACCGGACCATGCCCCTGCACCTGCTCAAGCTCTGTGTCGGTTGCGACAGCATCGAGGATCTGCGCGGCTCGATCGAGCGGGCGATGGCGCGGCGCCGGGCCGAAGGAAGCCCGGAGCTGTACCGGCACACCACGCGCATGATCCCGAAGCGGATGGAGGAGCTGCTTGCCGGAGGATCCCTGTACTGGGTGATCCGGGGTTCGGTGCTGTGCCGGCAGGAACTGGCCGCGATCACGCCATTTGTCGACGACAACGGCGTATCCCGCTGCCGGCTGATGCTGCGGCCGCAGATCGTTCCCACCGTGCCGCAGCCGCGCCGGCCATTCCAGGGCTGGCGCTATCTCCGGCCGGAAGATGCGCCGGCGGATCTCTCCGGCTCCGCGAGCGAGGCGTTGCCTTTGCATCTGCGCCAGGAACTGGCGGCGCTGGGATTGCTGTAGGGCGTTGCGACGTCGCCGAACCGCCCGCGCACGGCGAAGAAGGGTTCTCCTCCTTGCATCCGGTGCCGCGACAGCACATCTTCTAATCGCCATGAATGAACGCAAGACCCCGGCCCGAAAGGAAGACACGGCTTCCCCATCGGCGGAAGTCGCTGCCTTCCTGCGCAAGGCGCGAGCGATCGGCGCGCTGAAGGCTGCCCGCAAGGGCCGGCTGATCCTGGCGCTGGACGCGACCATGAGCCGGCAACCGACCTGGGATCTCGCCTGCTCGCTGCAGGCGGAGATGTTCGATGCCGTCGGCAGGGCAGGCGGGCTGGACGTGCAGCTCGTCTATTTCCGCGGCTTCGGTGAATGCCGGGCCTCGCGTTTCGTCGGCAGCACCGATGCGTTGAAAGACCTGATGGTGCGCATCGACTGCCGGGGCGGCCACACGCAGATCCGCAAGGTGCTGAAGCATGCGCTGCGGGAGACGGGCAGGGAACCGGTGGACGCGCTGGTCTATATCGGCGATGCGCTGGAGGAGCCGATCGACGACCTGGCGGATCTCGCCGGGCAGCTCGGATTGCGGCGCGTGCCGGTCTTCGCCTTCCAGGAAGGGCACGATCCGGTGGCGGAGCAGGGGCTCAAGGAGATTGCCCGCCTTTCCGGCGGCGCCTGGTTCCGCTTCGACCGCAATTCGGCGGCGACTCTGGCCCGGCTCCTGTCCTCCATTGCCGTATATGCGACGGGTGGCCTTCCGGCGCTCGAAGCCCGCGGAACCCGGGAAGACCGGCTGCTGATCGGATACATGAAGGGTAGGCAATGACATTTCTGCTTGTGCTTGCCGCGGCACTGCTCCTGCTCGGCATCGGGGCAGGCCTGCTCCTGAAGGCGGATCCTGCGGCTGTCGCCCGTTCGCTGCGGCTCGTGCTGCCGCTCCTTCTCGGCGCAGCCGGACTGATCCTGACATTTGCCGGCCGTGCCGGCATCGGCATGACGCTGATATCGGCGGCCGCGGGCTGGTTCAGCCTGGTACGCCGCTCGGCCATGACCCGGACCCCGAACCGGCGCTCCACCGTACGCACCGCGGCACTGGAGATGGAACTGGATCACGATAGCGGCCAGATGAACGGTGTCGTGCTGGCGGGCCGGTTCGAGGGCAAGGTTCTCTCGGATCTCGATCTGCCCGACCTGCTCGAGCTGTATGGCCAATCCGGCCTCGATGCGGACAGCGTCCGGCTACTGGAGACGTATCTTGACGGCCGCTTTCCCTCCTGGCGCGAGGACAAGGAGGCGGATGCGGACCCCGGCCATGGACATTCTGCGGGCACGGGCGCCATGACCGAGCAGGAGGCCTACGAGATCCTTGGGCTTGAGCCGGGCGCCGCGGCGGCGGAAATCCGCAAGGCTCATCGCCGCCTGATGCAGCGCGTGCATCCCGATCTCGGCGGTTCGCCCTTCCTGGCGGCGCGGATCAACCAGGCCAAGGACCTCCTGCTGCGGCGGCGCTGAAGCGCCGCCGGCGGAATCCCCGCCGGAGACGGAGCGGCCGGGTTCAGCGGGCGACGGCATAGCAGGAGATCCTCTGCTTTTTCAGAGAGGCGCAGGTCTGCACGGCGCGGCGCTGGTCCTCGAACACGCCGAAGCGAACGCGGTGGTAGATCGTGCCATCCTTCTCGAACAGCTCCGTGAATCCGCTGAGCCCGGCGAGAACCGGCCCGGCGACCTGCTGCGTGCTGGCGAGGACCTTCTGCGCATCCTCGGCGGTGGGCACCGACGCGACCTGGACCGCCCAGCCCGTAGGCAGGTCGACCGGGGCAATCTCAGCCGCGGTGGAGCCTTCGGCGATCCCGGATTCGGTTTCGGCAACATCGTCGCGGGTCGAGGCGGTGATGAGCTCGGAAATGGCCTCGTCGACCGGGCGCGGCTGCGGGACCACGGGCGCCAGCGCCGCAAGCGCCATAGGTGCAGTCTCGCGGCTCACCGGCGCCTCTTCCATCTGCAGGACCTTGCGCGAGGCGACGAGCGGTCCGCCGGAGCGGGTGGAGGCCTTCGGCAGATAGCGCTTGATCAGCTCGGTCATCTGGGCATTGCGCGAGGCGCCGGTGCGCCCGCCCATGACCACGGCGACGAGTTTCCTGCCGTTGTGATTGACCGAGGTAACGAGATTGAAGCCGGAAGCGTGGATATAGCCGGTCTTGATTCCATCCACCCCGGTCACCTTGCCGAGCAGTCGGTTATGATTGGCGAAGGTTGCCTTGCCGAACTTGAAGGAGCGCGTCGAGAAATAGTGATAATGGTGGGGAAAGTGCTCGCGCAGGGCGATTCCGAGAATCGCCATGTCGCGCGCGGTCGTCACCTGTTGCGGATCGGGCAGTCCGGACGCATTGCGGAACCGCGTATTCTTCATGCCGAGCTGCCGGGCCTTGGCGGTCATCTTCTGCGCGAATTTCGCCTCGGAACCGCCCAGCAGTTCGGCCAGTGCCGAGGCGACGTCATTGGCGGATTTCGTGACCAGGGCGAGGATCGCGGCCTCGACCGGAATCGAGCGACCGGCGCCCACGCCCAGCTTGGACGGCGGCCGCGAGGCAGCCGCAGCCGAGAACGGCACCGGAGTCTTCTTGGTGATACGCTTGGAATCCAGGGCCTCGAAGACCAGGTAAAGCGTCATCATCTTGGTCAGCGATGCCGGATAGCGGGGCGCGTCCGCATTTTCGGAATAGAGGGTCTTGCCGGTATTGGCATCGATGACGATGCCGGCATATTTCGGATTGGCCGCTGACGGCAGCGCCAGCGCGAGCAGAAGCAGTGCCGCCCACAGGGTCAGGGCCGCCGCGTGTCTGGATGGCTGACGGAACTCAATTCTCACAATCGTACCCTTCCGATGGTTTGCCTTGGCCTTGTCAGTAAACCGTGGCCGAGTTCAGGCACCGGTCGCGGTACAGTAGCCCCAGGCCGGTTACCAATCCGTTTATGGTAAGCAGCTTCTTACCAGTTAGCCGAAAAAAACCCGGGAGGTACAGACGGAAATTGGGCGCGCCGCGGCACGGCTTCCGGCGCCGCAAGCCAAGGCCAGCAAGGGGGCAGGGGAGGGGAACTGCGGTGCCGATGCGGCGTTGCTCCGGGCGGGACGGGCAGTGAAGGGGCAACCGGCGCGGAGGCTCAAGGTTCTTATTGTCTCTTGCGACGGAGGGCTTACAATTGAAAGGGTGGGACCCTACATGGACGGCAGGAAATGGGAAACTGGTTTCGGAAATGGCACTTGCCGCGATCGGAAAAGGAAAGGCTGGATTGGCGAATCTTGTCCATGGGTGAGGGCGGTGGAAGCCGCAATGGCGGGCGCGGCACGGCCGTCATCACGCGCACGAAATCGAAGACAAAGCGTCCCAGCCTCTATCGTGTGCTGCTGCTCAACGACGACTACACGCCGATGGAGTTCGTCGTGCATGTTCTGGAGCGCTTCTTTCACAAGAACCGGGAAGAGGCCACGCGAATCATGCTTCATGTCCACAATCATGGCGTCGGCGAATGCGGCGTCTATACTTTCGAAGTGGCCGAGACGAAGGTGTCCGCGGTCATGGATTTCGCCCGACAGCATCAGCATCCGCTTCAGTGCGTGATGGAGAAGAAGTGAGGTAGCTCCCATGCCCGCGTTTACGCATAGTCTGGAACAGGCGCTGCATCAGGCGCTGATGTTCGCCAATGAGCGGCGGCACGAATATGCGACGCTTGAGCATCTTCTGCTTGCACTGCTCGACGACAAGGACGCGGCTGCGGTGATGCGGGCATGCAATGTCGACCTTGCCGAGCTGCGCCGGACGCTGCTCGACTACATCGATACCGAGCTGGACAGCCTCATTACGGGCTATGACGAGGAGTCCAAGCCCACTTCCGGCTTCCAGCGGGTGATCCAGCGGGCGGTCATCCACGTGCAGTCCTCGGGCCGGGAAGAGGTGTCGGGCGCTAACGTGCTCGTTGCGATCTTCGCCGAGCGCGAGAGCCATGCGGCCTACTTCCTGCAGGAACAGCAGATGACCCGCTACGACGCGGTCAACTACATCAGCCACGGCATCGCGAAGCGGCCGGGCTCGTCGGAGGCTCGTGCGCCGCGCGGCGCCGAGGACGAGCAGGGCGGCCAGCCAGGCGCGGGCGAGGGCGAGGACGGCGGGAAGAAGAAGCAGCAGGACGCGCTGACGGCCTACTGCGTCGATCTCAACATCAAGGCCCGCCAGGGCAAGATCGACCCTCTGATCGGCCGCGAGGCCGAGGTCAACCGCACCATCCAGGTGCTGTGCCGGCGC
>CAYLSN010000179.1:0-1975 GCA_964386015.1 uncultured Rhizobiaceae bacterium
ATGCGCGCAAGCATGGCGAAGAGGAGATCGCCTCCATCCACCCGAAGATCGATCATCTGGTGCGCGAGACCCAGGGCGTCATCGTCTATCAGGAACAGGTGATGCAGATCGCGCAGGAACTCGCCGGCTATTCGCTCGGCGAAGCGGACCTCCTGCGCCGCGCCATGGGCAAGAAGATCCGCGCCGAGATGGACCGCCAGCGCGCCCGCTTCGTCGAGGGCGCCGTGGAAAGGGGCGTCGCGCGCAGCCAGGCGGATACGATCTTCGACCTGCTGGCCAAGTTCGCCGATTACGGCTTCAACAAGAGCCACGCGGCTGCCTACGCCATCGTCTCCTACCAGACCGCCTACATGAAGGCGCATTATCCGGTCGAATTCCTCGCCGCCTCCATGACGTTCGACATGTCGAACACGGACAAGCTGGCGGAATACCGGCGCGACGCCTTGCGTCTCGGCATCGAGGTGGTGCCGCCTTCGGTCCTGACGTCGTTCAGGGATTTCGAGGTCGGCGACGGCAGGATCTTCTATGCGCTGGCGGCGATCAAGGGTGTCGGCGAGGCGGCGGCGCAGCATATCGCGGAAGTGCGGGCCGACCGGCCATTCGCAAGCCTGGAGGATTTCTGCGAACGCATCGACCCGCGCATTGTCGGCAAGCGCGTGCTGGAAAGCCTGATCGCGGCGGGTGCGCTGGACTGTTTCGGTCGCGACCGCGCCGCGATGATGGCCGGCATCGATCTCTTGACCGGCCTGGGGGCGCAGGCGCAAAGGAATGCCGCCCAGGGCATGACCGATCTGTTCGGGGCCGGCTATGCCGACCGGTCCGAGGAGCTTCGCCTTCCGGCCGTCGAGCCCTGGCCGGCGGCGGAGCGGCTGCACCGGGAGTTCCAGGTTGCGGGATTCTATCTGTCGGCGCATCCGCTGGACGACTACGCCCCGGTGCTGGAAAAGCTTCGCGTGCAGAGCTGGATCGAGTTCGAGGCGGCGGTGAAGCGCGGCGCCTCGGCCGGGAGGCTCGCCGGAACCGTCACGGCAAGGCAGGAGCGCAAGACCCGCACCGGCAACCGCATGGGCATTGTCCAGTTTTCGGACACGACCGGGCAGTTCGAGGCCGTGCTGTTCTCGGAGGCGCTGACACAATATCGCGATCTCCTCGAGCCGGGGAGTTCCGTCGTCATCATGGTGGCGGCGGAGGACCGGCCCGAGGGGATCAGTCTGCGCATCCAGTCGGTGGCGTCGCTGGAAGAGGAGGCGGGCAGGATCCAGCGGGCGATGCGCGTCTTCATCCGTGACGAAACCCCGCTCGCGAGCATTGCCAGCCGCCTGGTCAGGGGCGGGGACGGCGATGTCAGCATTGTCGTGCTGAAGGATGGCGGCGGCGAGGTCGAGGTCGGCCTTGCCGGCAAGCATCAGGTCTCGCCCCGCATCGCCTCGGCCTTGCGCGCCGTTGCAGGCGTTGTCGAGGTGGAACTGGTCTGAACCGGCATTCGTGCGGGTGGCACGGTCCGTCGGGGACTGGCAAGACCGGCATCAGTAGTGGTATTTGGGCCGGAGCGAGTCTCCTCGGAGGGGTCATGAGCCGCTTTTTCGAAAATGACGGCTTTCGCCTTGCCTATCACGATACGGGCAAGGGATCGCCGGTACTGCTGATTCACGGGTTCGCCTCCAATGTGCAGGTGAACTGGATTGCGCCTGGCTGGGTGGAGGCGCTGACCGATGCCGGCTATCGCGTCATCGCGATCGACAATCGCGGTCATGGCGCTTCCGCGGTCAGCCACGATCCCGAGGCCTACCGGCCGGAGCACATGGCCGACGATGCGGCGGCGCTGCTGGATCATCTCAATATCGAACAGGCGCATGTCATCGGCTATTCCATGGGGGCCCGGATCGCTGCGTTCCTGGCGTTGCGTCATCCGCACCGAGTAGCGACGCTGGTCTTCGGCGGGGTCATGAGCAGCATGGCGGTCGACGCGGGGTAC
>CAYLSN010000179.1:1985-3802 GCA_964386015.1 uncultured Rhizobiaceae bacterium
CGGGCTCGGCATCGGCATTGTCGACGGCGCCGGTGGCGACTGGAGCGCAATCGCCGCCGCGCTCGTCGCCCGCGATCCGGCGGAGATCGACGATCCCAGGGCGCTGCGGTTCCGCCAGTTCGCCGAGGCGACGCGCAGCGACCGCCGTGCGCTGGCGGCCTGCATCGAGACGTCTCGCGAAGAGCTGTCCGAGGACGAGATCCGCTGGATCACGCAACCGGCGCTGGTCGCGGTCGGCACCGAGGACGATATTGCCGGCGACCCGGAGCCGCTCGCCGCATTGCTGCCGAACGGGGAGAGCTTCGCCATTGAGGGCCGCGATCACATGCTGTCGGTGGGCGATCGCCGCTTCAAGCAGCGCGTGATCGAGTTTCTTGCCGAACACCCGATCGAGTAGGGGAAATTGACGGCAGTCCGATGAAACGGGGAACATGGCGGGCTGCCGCCAGTTCCTCAAAATTGATTCCGCAAGCATGATTTGCTGTGTTAGGGAGGATGAAGAGCATCCTGTCCTGTTGGTGAGAGCCGTTGCGGAATGGCGGCAAGGAGCATTGATGATGAATATCGGCGGTACGGCGAAGTCCAGTCGGGTGCAGCCGATCGACCCGATCTGGTCGGCGATTCGCAGTGAAGCCGAGACTGCGGTCGAGGCCGATCCGGTTCTGGCGGCCTTTCTCTATGCGACCATTCTCAATCAGCCGACGCTGGAGGAGGCGGTCATCCATCGCCTGGCCGAGCGTCTGGCCCACCCTGACCTCAGCGCCGCGCTGATCCGGCAGACCTATCTCGACATGCTCGACGACTGGCCCGAATGGAGCAGCGTCGTCCGCGTCGACATCCAGGCCTGCTACGATCGCGATCCGGCTTGCGACCGGTTCATCATGCCGGTCCTGTACTTCAAGGGGTTCCACGCCATCCAGACGCATCGCCTGGCGCACTGGCTGTGGAATCGCGGCCGGCGTGACCTCGCCTTCTATCTGCAAAGCCGCTCGTCGGCCGTATTCCAGACCGATATTCATCCGGAATGCCGCATGGGCAAGGGCATTTTCCTCGATCATGCCACCGGCCTGGTCATCGGCCAGACGGCCGTGGTGGAGGATAATGTCTCGATGCTGCATGGCGTGACCCTGGGCGGCACCGGCAAGACAGGCGGCGATCGCCATCCCAAGATCCGCCAGGGCGTGCTGATCGGTGCCGGCGCCAAGATTCTCGGCAATATCGAAATCGGTCATTGCTGCAAGGTGGCGGCGGGATCCGTGGTGCTGAAGTCGGTACCGCCCAATCGTACGGTCGCCGGCGTTCCGGCGCGGATTATCGGCGAGGCGGGTTGCGAGGAGCCGTCGCGCGCCATGGACCAGCTCCTGAGCGTGCCGGGCGAGGACTGAGCCGGCGCGGGCTTTACAGTCCGTCGCCCCTCATGCCAGAAGCGGGCGGTGAGGCGGCCGGCAAGCCGGTCGCCCGGCTCAATCTCCAGGAAAGGCCTTGCCGTGAAACCAGAAGAAATCAAGAAGCTGGACGCCTATTTCAAGCGCACCTTCCAGAACGACCGGATCCAGGTCAAGGCGCGACCGCGCAAGGACGATTCCTGCGAGGTCTATCTCGGCGACGAGTTTCTCGGGATTATCTTCCGTGACAATGAGGACGGTGACCTGTCCTACAGTTTCTCCATGGCCATTCTCGACATCGATCTCGAATATTACGACCTCGGCATCGAGCACCGCGATGCCACCGACGATCAGGTGACCATCGATGCAGCCAACGCCATCAAGAAGCACGGCGTCGGCGTCAAGTGCGCCACCATCACGCCGGACGAGGCG
>CAYLSN010000179.1:3812-5037 GCA_964386015.1 uncultured Rhizobiaceae bacterium
CCTACAGTTTCTCCATGGCCATGCTCGACATCGATCTCGAATAGGTGGGGCATGCCGATTTACGAACTGGATGGAATCGCGCCGCGATTCGACGAACGAGGGAGTGCGTGGATCGCGCCGGATGCGACGCTGGTCGGCAGGATTCGCATCGGCCGGGACGTATCGATCTGGTTCGGCGCCGTATTGCGCGGCGATATCGAGGAGATCAGCATTGGTGCCGGCTCCAATATCCAGGAGCATTCGATGCTGCATACCGACAGCGGCTTTCCGCTGACCGTCGGCGATCATTGCACGATCGGTCACCGCGCCATCCTGCATGGCTGCACGGTGGGGGACGGCGCCCTGATCGGAATGGGCGCCATCGTCCTGAACGGTGCCAGGATCGGCCGCAATTGCCTGGTCGGCGCCGGCGCGCTGGTCACCGAGGGCAAGGAGTTTCCGGACAATTCCCTGATTCTCGGCGCTCCGGCTAAGGTCGTGCGGGTGCTTGACGAAGACGCGCTGCGCGGTCTGCGTGCCTCGGCCGAGAACTATGTCCGCAACGGCCAGAGATTCCGCACCGGCATGAAGGAAGTGGGCGAGTAGGTTTCCGCCCGGCCGGCCACCGGAGGAATGAAAGGGGCGGGCGTGAGCCCGCCCCTCGGCTTACATGACTGCAGCCAGCTCTTCCGGACGCGGGCAGGTGCAGACGAGATTGCGATCGCCGGCGACATTGTCGATGCGCGAGACCGGCGGCCAGTACTTGGTATCGGCCTTGTCCGTCCCGGCAGGGAAAGCGGCCTCCATGCGGCTGTAGGGATGTGACCATTCCCCCGCCAGCGTATCGACCGCCGTGTGCGGCGCATTGACAAGCGGGTTGTCGTCCTGCGGCCAGACGCCATCGGCAATCTTCGCGATTTCCTCGGCAATGCGGATCATGGCATCGCAGAAGCGGTCAACTTCCGAAAGCGGTTCGGACTCGGTCGGCTCGACCATCATTGTTCCCGAGACCGGGAACGAGATGGTCGGCGCGTGAAATCCGTAGTCGATCAGCCGCTTGGCAATGTCCTCGACGCTGACGCCGGAAGCCTGCTTGACCACCCGCGTGTCGAGAATGCACTCATGCGCCACCCGTCCGCCGCGACCGCGATACAGGACCGGGAAATGCGGTTCCAGCCGCTCGGCAATGTAGTTCGCGCTGAGAATGGCAAACTCGGTTGCCCGCTTCAGCCCTTCGCCGCCCATC
>CAYLSN010000180.1:0-5016 GCA_964386015.1 uncultured Rhizobiaceae bacterium
CCCAGTAGGCCCATGTGCCGGCAAGCCGGTCGAATACCTGGCGCGCATCGCGCTCGGTACCGTACCGTTCCTCCCGGGGCAGTTTCGCCAGCGCGTCCTCGTCCGGCACCGAGCGCCAGAGGACGGATGGCACACCCTCTTCCGGGACACGCTTCAGCCGTGCCGGCACACCCGCCTTGCGGAAATATTTCTGCGCCAGAATGTCGGCCGCGACCTGGCTGAACTGGGCCGGGACATCGATATCCTCCAGGCGGAACACGACCGAGCCGTCCGGATTGCGGATCTCGCTGACCGCCTTGCGAAACTCCACCTCCGCATAAGGTGACTGGCCAGCCCTGGTGAAGTGCCGTCGGATGCGCATGCCTCGTCCTTCCAATGCCTCGATTGGATGCACTGCGGAAAATCCGCAGTGCATCCGGTCCGCCGTTCAGGAGCATTCCGCCCCTGCTCTCCCGCCCCGTCTTTTCGAATCACCGCTTGCGTCCATTCCGGCGCGTTTCGGCTCAAAATGACACGATCTTGTGGCTTCCGATAACATACCTACCATATATAGACGGAAAGTGTAAGGATTTCCTTAAACCTCTCCTTGCGTTCCCGTCCGCCGGACAGCACGCGACCGCGCGGCCGGGGAACGGCTGCGGGACGACTCGAACAATCCGGAAACGGTTACTGAAGCACTCAGTTGCACCCATAAAATGCGACTCGCGCCGGGGCGTCAACGATTCGTTTCGCCCTCGGGCAATGGGCATCGGAGCAAACCGGAAACAGGGGAAAAACAGCGATGCATGTGTGGAAAACGGGGAAAAGCGGGCGGCGGCTTGCGGTCCGACCGCCCGGAGCATCGCCGGACTCACATGGCGTCAGACTGCCTGGCGGCCGAAGCCCGTACGCACGACATTGACCAGGAAGATGATCATGGACAGCACGACCAGCAGCGCACCGATCGCCGCCATGCCTTCGCCGTTCTCGCGGATGGCCATGGCGATACCCGGCGCGAAGATGAGCACCGCGATCGTGTGCAGGACATAGTGGACCTGCGCCAGCCGGCCGGCGGCCTGCGGCGTGATCGTGTAGTACAGGCCGAAAATCGCCATGGTGGCCCAACCGACCAGATTGAGGTGCGCATGGGCGGGCGAAAGCCCGTGATCATGCGCCATCGACATCTGGATACCCCACAGCATCCCGAATGATGCGAACAGCGCTGCCGTCGCGATGAATAGCGTACCGATATTCTTCATGCCGTTGCCCTCCCAGGACCCGCCATCAATAGTGGCAGTCGGGCAATATAAGTGATTCCCGGTTATTGTAGCCAAGGAAATATTTGCAGGTAGCCGGCGACAAGTGGCACAAGGCCGGCAACATTGCGGGGACCGCATGTCGGAAGGCAGGGAAATGTCCGCGACAGGCAGAATTGACGCCATCGATCTTGCCCGGGGCCTGGCTCTGCTGGCCATGGCCGTGTTTCACTTTGCCTGGGATCTCGAATTCTTCGGCTATGCCGAGCCCGGCATGACGCAGCAATTCGGCTGGAAGCTCTTTGCCCGGTGCATTGCCGCTTCCTTCCTGATTCTCGTGGGTATCAGCCTCTTTCTTGCGCACCGCCACGCAATACGCTGGCGCAGCTTCGGCATCAGGCTGGCGCAGATCGGCGGCGCGGCGGCCATGATCACGGCGGTTACCGCCCTTGCCACGCCCGACCGGTTCATCTTCTTCGGCATTCTGCACCAGATTGCGCTGGCCAGCCTGCTCGGACTGGCCTTCCTGCGCCTGCCGGCGCCACTCTTGCTGATTCTCGCGGCCGGCTGCGTCGCCGCCCGGCAATTCCTGCGCCTGCCGGTCTTCGACCATCCGGGCCTGTGGTGGATCGGTCTTGCGCCCCTGGATCCGGAATCGAACGACTATGTCCCGCTGTTCCCGTGGTTCGGGGCGGTGCTGGCCGGCATTGCCCTCGCCCGGATCGCCGATTCGGCCGGCGTGCTGGCAAGGCTGGCCGGAATTCGGGCGGGCCGCGCCGCCGCTCCCCTTCGCTTCGCCGGCCGGCACGGGCTGGCCTTCTACCTGCTGCACCAGCCGGTCCTGATCGGCGGCCTGTGGCTATATTCGCAGATCGGCCCGGCGCCGCTTGCCGACCGCGACGCAGCGCTGGTCGGCGCCTGCCTGCAAAGCTGCCTCGACGTGCGCGACGAAGCCTGGTGCCAGGCCTATTGCGCCTGCGTGCTCGAACGGGTCGGGACAGGCGGAATGCTTGACGAACCCATGGACGGCCCCTCAGATATGCTGCAGGGCCAGATGCAGGCGATCGCCGGCGCCTGCCAGGCGCAGATCGGGGAGGGACCATGAACCAGGACGGACCGCTGCAATTCACCTGGCCGCCGGTCATCTACGGCGGCGCCGCGCTCGTGGCGCTTCTTCTCTCCTTTCTGGTTCCGCTGCCCTGGATTCCGAGGCCGCTCGCGGATTTCGTCTTTGCCATGGGGATCGTCGTCATCGTCGGCGGCGTCTGGATCATCCTCGCGGCCGAGCGCGCCATGAAACAGGCCGGCACCAGCATCCTGCCGACACGCCGAACGGAGCATCTCGTTACCAGGGGCCCCTTCGGCTTCACCCGCAATCCGATCTATCTGGGCATGACCATGCTCCTGATCGGAGTCGGCCTCGCCATGGGATCGATCTGGTTTCTCGTCAGCGCGCCCGTTGCGGCGCTGGTTACCGGCAAGGTCGCGATCGAGGCCGAGGAGAAGCACCTCGAGCACCGGTTCGGCAAGGCCTATCGCGACTATTGCCGGAAGGTGAGACGCTGGGTGTGAGGCCGGGGCACGGTCGGCCACGGGAAGAGCCAGTCCACGACGAGAATTCTATCCCTTGACCCCCAGCTCCGCCAGGCGCTCGACACAGGCCTCCTCCGCCAGATCGAGCTCGGCGAGCGCCTCTTCGAGATCGCGGCGCTTCTGCCGGAGCGCCGCCCGCTTTTCCTCGATCTTGGCGATGATGGCGCGCAATTGTCCCGCCTCTCCCGGCGGTTCGCGGTACATCTGGATGATGTCGCGGATTTCGGCGATGGAAAAGCCGAGCCGCTTGCCGCGCAGGATCTGCCGGATCAGATGACGGTCCGAGGGCCGGAACAGACGCGTACGTCCGCGCCGGACCGGCTGGATCAGCCCCTCATCCTCGTAAAAGCGCAGGGTGCGGGTCGAGATGCCGAATTCCCGCGTCAATTCCGTAATCGTGTAATATTCGCGCATGGTCGAAATCCGTCAGGTCCGTCGGCGCCATGATGCGCTGACCCTTACGTAACCGTCAACGGACTCACCAGACACCGTACCACCAGGCGGCAAGGCCGAGAAAGGCAAGGAAGCCAACGACGTCGGTGATGGTGAACACGAAGACCGGCGACGCCACCGCCGGATCGATTCGCAGGCGGTCCAGCAACAGCGGCAGCAGGATGCCGGCCAGGGCGGCGATGAACAGGTTGACGATCAGCGCGGCGGCGATGATGCCGCCAATGGTGACGCTGCTGAACCAGAAGCCGGCGGCGGAGCCGACCAGCGTGGCAAGCAGGACGCCGTTGAGGAGGCCGACGCCGATCTCGCGCCGGATGATGCGCCGCACATTGTGAATGCCGAGATCCCTGGTCGCAAGTGCGCGCACCGAGATGGTCATGGTCTGGGACGCCGCATTGCCGCCCATGCCGGCGACGATCGGCATGAGAATGGCAAGGGCAACGAAATGCTCGATGGTCGCGTCGAACAGGGCGATGACGGAAGCGGCAAGAAAGGCGGTGAAGAGATTGATCAGCAGCCAGGGCAGGCGCGATCGCGCCGAGTCGATCACGGTATCCGACAGCTCCTCGTCGCCGACGCCGCCCATGCGCAGCAGGTCTTCCTCCGCCTCCTGCTGGATGACGTCGACGACATCGTCGATGGTCAGCACGCCGACCAGCCGGTCATTCTCGTCCACCACCGCCGCCGACAGGAGATCGTAGCGCTCGAAGATCTGCGACGCTTCTTCCTGGTCCATCGTCGCCGGGATGGCGTGGCGCGTCTCGCGCATGATCTCCTCGATCCGCACCGCGCGCTTGGTACGCAGGATCCGGTCGAGGTCCACGGCGCCGATGAGATGAAATCCCGCATCGACGACGAAGATCTGGCTGAAACTGTCCGGCAGGTCCGGCTCCTCGCGCATGTAGTCGATGGTCTGCCCGACCGTCCAGAACGGCGGCACCGCGACGAATTCCGTCTGCATGCGCCGTCCGGCCGTCTCCTCCGGATAGTCCAGCGACCGGCGCAGGCGGATCCGCTCCGTGAAGGGCAGGCGCGTGAGAATCGCCTCCCTGGCCGCCTCGTCGAGATCCTCGAGGATGAAGACCGCGTCATCCGAATCGAGATCGGCAAAGGCATCGGTGATTCGCTCGCTGGGCAGGCTGGCGAGAATCTCGAGGCGGATGGCTTCGTCGACTTCCGTCAGCGCCGCGAGGTCGAATTCCTCGCCGAGCAGCTGCACGAAGGCCGGGCGCAGTTCGCGCGGCAGCGCCTCGATCAGGTCGCCGGTTTCGGAGATGTGGAGATTGCCGGCCAGCTCGCGCAGCCGCCCGGCATCCTCCGTCTCGATGGCGGCGATGACCGCCGCCACGTAATCGCCGAGGACGGTGCCTTCCTCGTCATAGATTCCGGCCGCGGGCGGCTCGTCTCGCGGATATTCGTCGAACTCGCTCACGCTGGGCTCCATTCTGGCGCTGCTGCACCCGCCCCCTGTAGAGCATTTTGGCCCCGCGTGAAAACACCCGGCGTGTCGCGAGAAGCCGTTTCAGGCATGCAATGCGCCGGTTCCCGGGAAGGCGCCCGCCTCCCCGGGATGGAATCGACGGCTCAGTTGCGCTCGCGGTCGACCAGCTTGTTGGCCGAGATCCACGGCATCATGGCCCGCAGCCGCTCGCCCACTTCCTCGATCGGGTGCGAATCGTTCATGCGGCGAATGCCCTTGAAGCGGGCCGCGCCGGAACGGTATTCCTGCAGCCAC
>CAYLSN010000181.1:0-5000 GCA_964386015.1 uncultured Rhizobiaceae bacterium
TGACCTCTGCCTTCGGAGGGCAGCACTCTATCCAGCTGAGCTACGGGTGCATCCGTACTCGAGTGCCCTCTTAGACGATCGGGCCGGCCGCTTCAACGGGAAAGGTGAAGAATATGCAGAGCGATGCGCGCCGTAGCGCGGCCTGCGAAATCGCTGTTGCCCTGCCTCGCCTTCACCTCCTAATCTCCGGTGGCCCGGCCGGGCGTGGCCCGGTGCGAAGGCGCAGACAGGACCGGGAGGACAGGGTGAGGGATTCGACCGCGGCCACGGAGGAAGCGGCAGTACGGTTCGATGGCGTCAGCATCGCTTTTTCACAGCGCGGCGCGGCGCCGTACCTCGCGGTGGAAAGGGCGGATCTGGAAGTCGGGCAGGGGGAGTTCGTCGCCATTGTCGGCCCGACCGGATGCGGCAAGTCCACCCTGCTCAATGTGGCGGCCGGATTGCTGGCGCCGTCTGCCGGCGCCTGCCGCGTCTTCGGCAGGGAACTTACCGGCATCAACCGGCAGGCCGGCTATCTTTTCCAGAATGACGCGCTGATGCCCTGGAAAACGGCGCTGGAGAATGTGGCCGTGGGACTGGAGGTGCGCGGAGTGCCGCCGCGCCAGGCGCGCGAACGGGCCGCCGGCTGGCTGGAGAGGGTCGGTCTGCGCGCCTTCCTGCATCGCTACCCGCACCAGCTCTCCGGCGGGCAGAGGAAGCGGGTCGGCCTGGCGCAGGTGCTGATCCTCGATCCGAAGCTGCTGCTGATGGACGAGCCCTTCGGTCCGCTGGACGCGCAGACGCGCAACATCATGGGCGAGCTGCTGCTGGAACTCTGGTCGGCGGACCGCAAGGCGGTCCTGTTCGTGACCCACGACCTGGAGGAGGCGATTGCGCTGGCCGACCGCGTCGTCATCATGGCAGCCGGGCCCGGCTCGCGCATCATCGGCAACCACAGCGTCGAACTGCCCCGGCCGCGCGACCTGGCGGAGATCCGCCATTCGACCTCGTTCAGCGAGCTCTATCGCGCAATCTGGCAGCAGCTCAAGCAGGAGGTGCTCGCGGCCTATCGCAAGGGAGACGAAGTATGAGCGGACGACGGATCACCCTGCTGCGGATTCTGGTGGCGATCGCGGCGCTCCTGTTCTGGCATCTGGCGACGACGGTGCCGTTCTGGGCGAACGGCAAGTCCTTCGCCGATCCCTTCTTCTTTTCGACACCTGTCGATGTGATCCGGCGCACCGTGCGCGACTTTGCTTCCGGCGTCATCTGGTATCACCTGTGGATCACGCTGCTGGAAACCATCCTCGCCTTCGTGATCGGGGCCGCCGGCGGCATCCTGCTGGGCTTCTGGTTCGCGCGGCGCGAACTGCTCGCCGCCGTGTTCGACCCTTATGTCAAGGCGGCGAACGCCTTGCCGCGCGTAGTGCTCGCGCCCATCTTCGCGCTCTGGTTCGGGCTGGGCATCTGGTCGAAGGTGGCACTCGGCTTCACCCTGGTGTTCTTCATCGTGTTCTTCAATGTCTATCAGGGCGTCCGCGAGGTCAGCCCCAACGTGCTGGCCAATGCCCGGATGATGGGAATGAACGACCGCCAGCTGCTTCGCCACGTCTATCTGCCGTCGGCGACGTCGTGGGTGTTCTCGTCCCTGCATACTTCTGTCGGATTTGCACTGGTCGGGGCCGTCGTCGGGGAGTATCTTGGTTCCTCTGCGGGCCTCGGCTACCGCATTGCGCAGGCCGAGGGCGTCTTCGACGTGACGGGCGTATTCTCGGGCATGCTGGTCTTGATGCTGTTCGTGATCCTCATCGACGCGGGTGTGTCGCTGATCGAGAAGCGCCTTCTGGTGTGGCGTCCCGTGCAGGCCGCCACCACCACCGCGCAGGGATAGGACAGCGATCCATTCCGAAGGAGGAGAACAAGATGCGTACACTCATGTTGGCGCTGGCAGGCGCGCTTGCCTTCACCTGGTCCGCGCTGGGGCAGGAGATCGAGAAGCCGGATCTGAAGCTGGGGGTCGGAGGAGCCACCCTGCTGTACTATCTCCCTCTGGCGATTGCCGACCGGAAGGGCTTTTTCAAGGATGAGGGTCTGAACGTCGAGATCAATGATTTCAAGGGCGGCTCGCAATCCCTGCAGGCGCTGCTGGGCGGCTCCGCCGATATCGTCACCGGCGCGTATGAGCATACGATCCGCATGCAGACCAAGGGCCAGGACATTCGCGCCGTGATCGAGCTGGGCCGCTTTCCGGCCATCGTGCTGGCGATCAAGTCCTCGCTGAAGGACGAGGTCAAGTCGGTTGCCGACCTGAAGGGCAGGAATATCGGCGTCACGGCGCCGGGTTCGTCCACGAACAACTTCGTCAACTACCTGCTGTCGAAGGAAGGCGTGAAGCCGGACGAGGTATCGATCATCGGCGTCGGGGCGGGCAGCACCGCCATTGCCGGCATGAAGCGCGGCGAGATCGACGCCATCTCCAATCTCGATCCGGTGATCACCACGCTCGAGACGCAGGGGGACATTGTCGTGCTGGCCGACAGCCGGACGGAAGAGGGCATGATGGAGATCTTCGGATCCACCAGCCTGCCCGCGGCTGTGCTCTACGCGAAGGGCGACTTCATCGAGCAGAATCCCAATACGGTGCAGGCGCTGGTCAACGCATTGTACAAGGCGCTGAAATGGCTGGAGACCGCCTCGCCCGAGGAAGTGGCCGATACCGTGCCGCCGGAATTTGTCGGCGATAATCGCGAGCTCTATGTCGAGGCGGTGCGCAACTCCCTGCCGACCTATTCGCGTACGGGACTGGTGACCGACGAGGGAATCGAGGCGGCAATGAAGCTGCTGTCGTTCGATGCCGAAGTGGCCTCGGCACAGATCGACCGGGCGGCGACCTTCGATCCCACTTTCGTGCAGAAGGCTGCAGCCAACTGACGCAACCACGGGAGCCGGAGGACACTTCGGCTCCTTGCGCCCACCCGGAGCATGGCTGCCCTTCGCCCGCAGGGCTTGCCGGGATCGGGCATCCGGCCTATCAAGCCTCCCGATCCGCAATCACGCCTGTCGGAAGCTTCATGTCCCTTCAGTCCGTTCGAGCCTTCTTCGCCCAGCATGCGCCCGAGATCGAAGTGATCGAGACCGATGCCAGTTCCGCGACCGTGCAGCTCGCGGCGCAGGCGCACGGCGTCGAGCCGGACCGGATCGCCAAGACGATCTGCCTCAGGGTGAAGGACGAGCTCCTTCTCCTGGTGACCAGCGGCCTTGCCCGCATCGACAATCGCAAGTTCAAGGACCGGTTCGGCGGCAAGCCGCGCATGCCCGCGGCAGACGAGGTGCTGGAGGCGACCGGGCACCCGGTGGGCGGCGTCTGTCCGTTCGGGTTGGCCTCGCCGCTGCCGGTCTATTGCGATGTTTCGCTGCGCCGGCATGAGGAAGTCCTGCCGGCAGCAGGCGCCGGCAATGCCGCGGTGCGGATCCCGCCGGAGCGCATGGCGATTCTCACCGGTGCCGAATGGGTCGACGTCTGCAACAGCCCGGCCGGCTGACCCGGGAACCGATTCGCGTCATTTCTGTTACCCCGGCGTGATCAGGCCGGGCGACGGGTCGCGCGAGGTGCGCGCCGACCGGCGGGGAGGGTTCGGCAATGACAGATCCTGCGTCGGAACCGGAATCCGCGGAATCACGCCTGGCATCGATCGATCGGGCATTATGGGTGATCGTCGCCTTTCTGGCGATCGGACTTCTCTACGTGGCGCGGGTCGTGCTGTTGCCGCTGGTGCTGGCGCTGCTGTTCGCGCTGACCCTGAGCCCGCTGGTCCGGCTTGGCAGGCGCCATGGCGTTTCCAATGCCGTTACAGCTTCCGTCCTGGTGCTGGCGCTGTCCCTCGCCGCCGCAGCGGGCACCTATCTGCTCAGCGGCCCGGTGGCCACGTTCGTCGAACGTGTTCCGATCATCATGCACGAGGTCAACCGCAAGCTCACTGTTCTCCGGGTTCCGCTGGAACGGATGTCGCAGGCGGGCGAAACCCTGAGCCAGCTCGGCGACGGCGGGGACGAGAGCGCCCCGGAAGTGCGGGTGCAGGGCGACAATTTCGTGGTCACCGCCGCCGACAGCTTCTTCTCGATTGCCGGAATCGCCCTGGTAACGATCATGCTGACCCTGTTCATGCTGGTCTACCATACGCTGATCATGGAAAAGATCGTGCAGGCAGTGCCGCGCCTCTCGGGCAAGAAGGTGGCTGTACAGACCATCAAGGCGGTCGAGAACGAGATCTCGCGATATCTGCTGGCGATCACGATCATCAATGCGGGCCTCGGCGTGGCGGTGACGATCGCCATGTGGCTGATCGGCATGCCGACGCCCTATCTCTGGGGCCTCATGGCAACGCTGCTGAACTACATCCCCTATCTGGGCGCCATTTTCGGCGCGGCGATTCTCGGCCTGGTCGCGCTGGTCTCCTTCGAGCCGATCGGCCAGGCGCTGATGGTGCCTCTCGTCTATCTGGTGCTGACCGGCATAGAGGGACAGCTGATCACCCCGGCCGTCGTCGGCAACCGCCTGTCCATCAATCCCCTGGTCATCGTGATATCCATCGCATTCTGGGCGTGGATATGGGGGATTCCCGGCATGCTGGTCGCGGTGCCGCTCCTCATCGTCGCCCGCATTCTCTCGGAGTACCTGCCGGCATTCTCCGGGGTCGGCCATGCCATCACCACGTCGACGCCGCTGGCACGCGCCAACGGCACCGACCCCGCCTGACGCGACATGCCGGTCCCGGCATTCGTTGCGCTGCCGACGGGAAGTCCGGGCCTGAGCCCGGCCGCCACCCTGCAAATTTGCCTGGTTTTCTGCTGCGCTGTGCTGCGAAGCAGCACATACCGACAAATCGGGTAATTTTGTTGCGCGACGGAAAGCTGGGGACGGTCGAAAAAGAGCTTGCCTGGCAATCACTTCGCGGGTATGCCCGCACGCGGAGAGGTGGCCGAGTGGTCGAAGGCGCTCCCCTGCTAAGGGAGTAGACCCC
>CAYLSN010000182.1:0-4466 GCA_964386015.1 uncultured Rhizobiaceae bacterium
CGGTCAATGCGCTCGATCTCGCCATGCGCAAGGATCTCGGCAGGTATCAGCAGGAGATCGGCGATCTCGAGCTCGTCGACTACAAGGTGCGCATCCTGAACGGCGGCACGGAGGCGGTCACGCGCGTGCTGATCGAGAGTCATGACGGCAAGGGCGACCGCTGGTGGACCGTCGGCGTCTCCGACAACATCATCGACGCCTCCTTTCAGGCCCTGCACGATTCCATCGTCTACAAGCTGATGAAGAATCGTGCTCTTGTAGGTCGGCGGTAGTCCGGCTCTTGCTGTCCGGCCGGAAGCGTTCTACTTGCGGCGATCCGCCCCGGGGGCGAATCTCATAGGAAGGCGGAATGTCCGAACATCAGGAAGAGCGGGCGAGACCGAAACTGCAACAGAATGTCGAACCCGCCACCGCCTTTTTCCTGGTGCTGGGCGTGTATCTGTTCTGGGGCCTGCTGCCGATCTTCTTCAAGGCGGTGGCTCACGTCTCGCCGGTCGAGGTGGTCCTGCATCGGAGCGTCTGGTCCTTGCCCGTCGCAGGTCTCGCGATCGTGCTGCTGCGCCGGACCGCGGACCTGAAAGTGGCGCTGCGCACGCCGCGGACGCTGGCCATGGCGGTGCTCACTTCCATGATCATCGCCTTCAACTGGGGCCTTTATGTCTGGGCGGTCGCATCGGACCGGCTGGTCGAGGCGGCGCTCGGCTACTACATCAATCCCCTCGTCAATGTTGCGGCGGGCGGACTGCTGCTCGGCGAGCGCCTGACGCGGGCGCAATATTTCGCCGTCGGTCTCGCAGTTGTCGCCGTACTGTTCCTCACCGTGTCGGAAGGGGTGCTGCCCTGGCTTTCCCTGCTGCTTGCCCTGTCCTTCTCGGCCTATGGCTTTCTGCGCAAGACGCTGCCGATCGGGCCGACCCAGGGCTTCTTTCTGGAGGTGCTGATCCTCTCGGGGCCGGCGCTGGCCGCGATGGTGTGGTGGGAAATGTCCGGGCGCGGGCATTTCTCTCCCGCGGATCCCGTCACGGCAGGCCTGCTGCTGGCGAGCGGCCCGTTGACCGCCATCCCGCTGCTGATGTTCGGGGCCGGCGCGCGCGTGCTGCGTTTTACCACCATCGGACTGATGCAGTACATCACTCCGACCATGATCTTCGTGCTCGCCGTCACCGTGTTCGATGAACCGTTCGACCGTGTGCGTGCGCTCACCTTTGCACTTATCTGGACTGCACTTGCGATCTATACTGGTTCGGTATTGCGCGCGCGGCAGCAGGGCAGGGCGTGATTTGCCGGGGATAATTCCGTCGCGATCACGGGACTTTGCAGGGCGAGGCACCGCATCTCCTTGCCGGAGCGGGAAAAACGCAATAGAGGAATGCGGCAGGTTCGGGCCCTTCAGGCGCGCGGATGATTCCGCGCTGGCGTGAGGGTTCTGGGGAAGGGTACCATGGCGAGCAAGTCGCTCAGGCTTTACGTTCTCTCATTGCTGGCGACGCTGGGCGCGGGCGCCCTTGCCTATAATGCCGGTCTGTTCGACCTGTCGCGGCAATCCGGGCCGGGCGGCGATACGGCGACTTCCGGTTCGTCGGCGCCTGCATCTCCCGCCGCTGAAACCCCGATTGCCGCGGCCGATCCGGCGACGGAGCCGGAAGCTCCGGTGCAGGCGGAGCCGGAAATCGTCCCGCCGAGCTTCGACGTCGTGCGGGTCGAGCCGGGCGGCGACGTGCTCATTGCCGGTTCGGCGCCGGAAGGATCCGGTGTCGAGATCATTACCGGCAACAAGGTCCTCGGCAAGGGCGAGAGCAATGCCGACGGCGATTTCGTGGTCGTGCTGGAGGAACCGCTGGCGCCCGGCGACTATACCATCGTCCTGCGCGCCACTTCGCCCGCCGGAATCGTGGCGATGTCGTCCGAGACCGCCATTGTCAGCATTCCCGAATCCGCCGCCGGCGAAGTGCTGGCGATCGTCGACGAGCCCGGCAAGCCGACCAAGCTGATAACGGTTCCCGGCGCCGAGGCGGCCGGGCCCGGGGACAAGGCGACGGAGGAGCCGCAGGTGGCAGCCGCTCCGGAACCGGCCATGCCCGAGCCTGCCGCACCCGCCGCACCTGCCGCGGACGAGCCGGCACCACCATCCGCCGCCGAGCCGCCGCAACCGGCCGCAGATGCGGAACCGGCCGGAGAGACCGAAGTCGCGGCGGTAGAGGCTGGCGGGGAGTTGGCCGCCACCGCTGCGGATGAGACAGGCAAGGAAGAGGCAGCCGCCCCTGCCAGGCCCGCCGCCGAGGAGCCGGATCGCCCGGCGGTGGTCGTCGAGGCGGTGGAGATCGAAGGCGACCATGTCTTCATCGCCGGACGGGCGGAGAAGGGCAGGATCGTGCGCGTCTACGCCAACAAGGATCTTGTCGGCGAGGCGCATGTTTCCGAGGAAGGACGCTTCCTGGTCGAATCGACCCGCGGCCTTGCGGAGGGGGACTACATCATCCGCGCCGATCTGCTCGATCTCGGCAGCGCCGATGTGATCGCCCGCGCCGCGGTTCCGTTCGAACGCACGCCCGGCGAACTGGTGGCGGCGGTGGCGCCGGAACTGCTCACGCCGCCGCAGGGCGCAAGCCAGCCTGCGGCTTCCGCGATGGAGGCGGCGCCACAACAGCCGCAAGAGAGGCTGGGGGCGAATGAAGCTGCCGACCCGGCCGAGCCGGCGTCGGCCCCCGGCGGACCTGCGCGCGAGACTGTCGCGGAGATATCTGCTCCGGCGATGACGCCCCCGGCGATGACGCCCCCGGCGGCGGAGCCCGGGCCTGGTGCGGAGACTGCCGGGACTGCCACGGACGAGCCTGCCGCCACGGAAGTTGCGACGGAGCCGGAACCGGCTGCGGAAGAACCTGCTGGAGAAGAAGCTGCCGCCGAACAGCCCGCCGCCAAGGAAGAGCCCGGGCCGGAAGCAGAGCCTGCCGCTGACGAGCCCGCCACGGCCGCACCGGCGCCGACGTCGCCAGCGGAAGAACCTGCCGTGGAAGAGTCCGCCGCCATGGAAGAATCGGCGGAGCCGCAAGCCGGGCCTGCCGGTGAACCTGCTGCGGATGAGCCTGCGGTGATGGAAGAGGCAGCGCAGCCGGAGCCGGCTGCGGAAGAACCGTCTGTAGAAGAACCTGCCGTGGAAGAGCCCGCCACGGCTGCACCGGCGCCGACGCTGCCATCGGAAGAACCCGTCGAACAGCCGGCCGCCATGGAAGAGCCCGAGCCTGAAGCGGAACCGGCCGCCACGGTCGTCGAGCCGGAACCGGTTGCCGAAGAGCCGGCGCCGGAGCAGGATCCCGCCACGGCCGCACCGCCGCCGGCGCCGCCTGCCGGCGAAACTGCTGCGGACGAGCCTGCGGCGATGGAAGAGGCATCGCAGCCGGAGCCGGCCGTGGAAGAACCGTCTTCCGAAGAACCTGCCGCGGAAGAGCCCGTCACGGCTGCACCGGCGCCGACGCTGCCGGCGGAAGAACCCGCCGAACAGCCCGCCGCCATGGAAGAGCCCGGGCCGGAAGCAGAGCCGGCAGCAACTGCCACGGATGAGCCTGCCGCGACCGAAGAGGCGGCGGAGCCCGAACCGGCGGCGGACGAAACGGCGCAGGAGCAGGAGCCCGCTGCGGAAGCAGAGCCGGATGTGCCATTGGCAGCGCCGTTGCAGCCGACCTCGGGTTCGGTGATCATCCGACGGGGCGATACGCTGTGGCAGATTTCGCGCCGGGTCTATGGCCGCGGCATCCGCTACACGACCATCTATCGCGCCAACCAGGAGCAGATCCGGGATCCGGACCGGATCTGGCCGGGGCAGGTATTCGAGGTTCCCGCCGTCAGCGAGGACGGCAAGCCTGCCGATTTCGGCGCCATTTCGGACAGGGCCGCGCCGCAATGAGCCGGCGGGGCCGCCTCCGGCCCCGTTCGAGCGCTCCCTGCAAGACCCAGGAAAGGCACCACGTGGCGCGCAAGAAGACAGTATCGGCAGATTCCCGCTCCATGTTGCAGACCCTGGCGAATCTGTGGCCCTATATGTGGCCGGCGGATCGCTGGGACCTGAAGTTGCGGGTGATCTGGGCGACGGTCTTTCTCGTGGCGGCCAAGCTGGTCCTGATGCTGGTGCCCTATTTCTTCAAATGGTCGACGGACGCGCTGGTCGACGGCGACCTGCCCGGCTGGCTGCCGTCCATTCTGGCGGCGCCGGTCATGCTGGTCATCGCCTATAATTTCGTCCGCGTTGCCCAGGTGGGGCTGAACCAGCTGCGCGACGCGCTGTTCGCGAGGGTGGGCCAGCACGCCGTGCGCCAGCTGGCCTACATGACCTTCGTGCACCTGCATGAGCTTTCGCTGCGCTTTCACCTCGAGCGCAAGACGGGCGGCCTGTCACGCATCATCGAGCGCGGCGTCAAGGGTATCGAGTCGATTGTCCGCTTCACCATCCTGAACACGGCGCCGACAGTGCT
>CAYLSN010000182.1:4476-4992 GCA_964386015.1 uncultured Rhizobiaceae bacterium
GCCTATGCCTATGGTTGGGCCTATGTCGCGATCCTGGCGGTTACGGTCGTTCTCTATACCTGGTACACCGTCATTGCCAGCGACTGGCGCATCGCCATCCGGCGCGAGATGAACGAATCCGATACCGACGCCAATACCAAGGCGGTCGATTCGCTGCTCAACTACGAGACGGTCAAGTACTTCAACAATGAGCGCAGGGAAGCGGAGCGGTTCGACCGTTCCATGGCGCGCTACGAGATCGCCGCCACGCGCACCTGGACTTCGCTCGGCTGGCTCAACTTCGGCCAGGGTCTGATCTTCGGCATCGGCATGGCGGTGGCGATGGTGCTGTCGGCGCGCGAAGTCATGGCCGGCACGCAGACCATCGGCGATTTCGTCTTCATCAACACCATGCTGATGCAGCTGTCGATCCCGCTGAACTTCATCGGCTTCATCTATCGCGAGGTTCGCCAGAGCCTCACCGATATCGAGCAGATGTTCGACCTGCTCGACACGCCGAAGGAAGTGGTCGACGCG
>CAYLSN010000183.1:0-4987 GCA_964386015.1 uncultured Rhizobiaceae bacterium
AGGCGCCCAAGTTTGCCTAGGTACTCCGCCGTCCAGCCATCATCCAGAGCATCGACATTATGATCAAGAGCCTGTTCTCACGGCAGAGGCGCCGGAAGAAGGATCCCGACCGGCTGAGAGGTCACCTCGACTATATGGAGCAGGGCGTGGTCGGGGGCTGGGCGGGTCGTCCTTCAAGCAGCAGCAGCACGATGCTTGAGGCCCGGATCAACGGCGAGCTGGTGGCAAGTTTTACCACCAGCGGCAGCCGCCATGACCTGGCGGCGCTCGGCTTTTCGCCGCGCAACAATTGCGGCTTTCGCAGGATTATCAATGTCTACCCCTATCTCAAGACCGCAGCGGCCGCGAGCAACCGCCTCTCGGTCAGGGTGGTGGAAACGGGCCAGGAACTTGTTGGCTCGCCCCTGGATCTCCCGCGGCCTGACTTTCGCTATGAAATTGACCTGATCGATAGCTCCGGGATCCATGGCTGGATTTACGACGCCAATTACAGCGAACTGGACCTGGCTCTCGACATTGCCATCAATGGCAAGAAGGTCGTCACCCTGGATGTGGACCTGGAGCGGCCCGACCTGCCGGCCCATGGCCATCCGAAATCATGCTGCGGCTTCTACCTAGACCACACCGCCTTTCTCGAGCCAGACCAGTTTGCGCTTGTCACAGCCTTCGTCGCTGGCACCGAAATCGAGGTCTTCCGCCAGCCACTCGTGATTGAGCCGCTCGGGGCCAAGCTCACCGGCCTTGCCGAGCTGGCCAGGGAAGCGCGGAGGCTCGCGGAAGACACGGCGGATGCGCGCTACGCCTGGATCCTGCAGGATCTTCTACCAAAGCTGATGGAGGAGGCGCGCCGGACGCGCGGCGCCTCCCTTCCCGCCGGCTACTCTGGGCGCAGCCTTCATTCGGGCAAGAAGCGCCCGGAATGGGTCGACGTCATCATCCCGGTCTACGAAGGGTTGAAGGAGACCCTCGACTGCATCGAGAGCGTCCTGGCGTCGGGAGACAAGCAGAAGCATCGCCTGATCGTCATCAACGACAAGTCCCCCAACCCGAAGCTCTCCAGTGAGTTGCGGGCGCACGCCCGGCGCCATGGCTACAGCCTGCTGGAGAACGAAAGGAACCTGGGCTTCGTCGGCACGGTCAATCGCGGAATGGCGCTGCACGAGGACGCCGATGTCGTGCTGTTGAATGCTGACACCCTCGTCCCCGACGGCTGGCTGGACCAGCTCGTCGCCCAAGCCTACAGCGACCCCACCATCGCGACGGTCACGCCCTTTTCCAACAATGCCACCATCTGCAGCTATCCGAACTTCTGCCAGGACAACAAGCTGCCCGAGGGGGCGGACGTCGACGAGCTCAATCGGCTGTTCCGCAAGGCGAATGCCGGCAAGGCGATCGACCTGCCCACGGCCCATGGCTTCTGCATGTTCATCAAGCGGGCCGCGCTGAAGGAGGTAGGCCTCTTCGACGAAGCCAAGTGGGGCAAGGGCTATGGCGAGGAAAACGACTTTTCCTTGCGCGCCGAACAACGCGGCTGGCGCAATGTCATGGCCCTCGACACCTTCGTGCAGCACCTGGGCTCGGTCTCCTTTGCCGCCAATGCCGAGGAATTCATTGCCCGCAACCTGGAAGCTCTTCAGGCGCTCTATCCGGATTACGCAGAAAAGGTTGCCGCCTTCATTCAGCGCGATCCTGTCCGGCCCTATCGCAATGCCGTGGCGCTCGAGCAGCTGAAGCAGGAGGTCGAAGGCGCCCGGGCGAAGCCACCGGCGAAGGGGAAGACAATGCTCTTCGTCTCCCTCACCTTCGGTGGCGGCACCAAGGTTGCGACCGACGACCTGGCCCGCCTCCTGCGAAAGGAGGGGCAGTGCGTGCTCCTCCTGACCTCGCCGAAAAAGGGCGTGTGGCGGGTTTCCAGCCACCTGTCGGAGGCTCACCTCGAGTACCGCTGGCCGGAGGAGAAAGAGCAGCTCCTCGCCGACCTGAAGGCCCTCGACGTCTGGCACCTGCACTATCACCACACGATCGAGTTCCCGAAGGAAGTCTGGGAGCTGCCCGAGGCGCTGGGGGTTGAGTACGACGTTACCATCCACGACTACTTCACGATCTGTCCGCGGGTAAACCTGATCGACGAAACCCGCCGCTACTGTGGCGAGCCGCCGGTGACGGCATGTGAGCGCTGCATCAAGCTGAACGGCGTGCATGAAGGGACGCGCTTTGGGCTGCGCGAGTTCGGAAAGACGGTGGCGGACTGGCGGGATTTTCATCAGGAGCGCCTGGAGGGGGCGCGAAGGGTTCTTACCCCAAGCGAGGACGCGGCCCGAAGGGTCTCCCGGCACTTTCCAGGCCTGGAGCCCCTTGTGTGCCCCCATCCAGAGGAACCCTTCGAGTTCAGGCCGCAGCCGCTCCGCCCGGGGAAGACGCTCAATGTTGCTTTCCTCGGCGCAATCGGCGTGCACAAGGGTTATGACTATCTCGTCGGCTGCGTTCGCCATGCCCAAAAATGGGACCTGCCACTGCACTTTCATGTCATTGGATTCACGATGGACGACGAGGCGCTGGCCGAGTTCGACAAGGTGACGCTACACGGGGCCTACCGGCGGGAGGAGCTGCCGGGCCTCATCGAGAAGGCGGGCTGCCAGGTGGCGCTGCTCTTGAGCGTCTGGCCGGAGACCTATGGCTACGTGCTGTCGGAGGCACTCCAGAACAACCTGCTGCCACTTGCCCTGGACAAGGGAGCAATCGCGGACAGGATAAGGAGACTTCTCGGGGAGGCCTTCGTCCTGCCCTTCTCGAGCAGTCCGGAAGAGGTAAACGAGCGGCTCGTCTCCCTCCTGGAGAAGGCCTCACCGCAAGTCCCGCCACCGCGGCTGGATATAGGCGCATCGGCGCAGTACAAGCTGCCGCTATCAGATTACTACGAGTTTGCTTCCAAATGACCAAAGTCGTACTGCACATTGGTGCGCACAAGACAGGAACAACTTCCTTCCAGTCATTGCTCGATCACAATCGGCAGGAGTTGCTCGTGCAAGACAAGGTTTTGTTCCCCTCCTCCTGCAAGTACCATTTTTCCCAGCATCGGCTTGCCTTTGCCCTCAAGGGCATGAGAGATCCTTCCTTGCAATATGTTCCGGATGCGGAGAGGGAGCTTTCCGAATTAGCGGAGGAATGCCGGCGAGCGACGCGAGAGCAGGACGTGCGCCGTATAATCATCAGCAGCGAAGAGTTCTTCACCGTCTCCGACGACAGGATCACCCTTCTTGTGGAGTCTCTGCTGAAGCTGGGAAGTGGTCTCGAGGTTTGCGCGGTGGTCCGAAGGCAGGACAACCAGCTTCTCTCTATGTATAACCAGCGCGTAAAGACGTTGGGTAATGGATACCACAAGCCGATCGGCTTCTACCTCAAGAACCTTTCCGAGTTCGATGACGAGCTTTTCTATGGAAAGCATCTGAGAAGGTGGAAGGACGTTCTTCGAGATCGGGGCATGCTGACTGTCTTTTTCTACGAAGACCATGAGGACACGGCCGCCGCCCTGTGCAAGCATATGCTGGGCCGTGCGATTTCCGTGCCCCGGAAAGCCTTTCTGAACGAGTCGGTGTCCGCGAAGTATCTGGAATGCATGCGACACCTAAAAATTCTTGTAAAGAACGAGGATTTGCTGAAGCGGCTGGCGGAGAGGGCGCGGAAGAAGTTTCCCAAGCAGCCAAATGAATCGCTCATCTCTTATGAAGAAAGACAGAGGATTCTCGAATTTTTTGAGGAAGACAATCGGCTGCTGGAAGAAGTCCTGTCTAGGAAGGTGCCCTACGGGGTTAAATCCCTGACCGAGAAAGACAAGCTTACCCAGAAGACGCAGCTCAACCTGCGCGATGCCCTCATGCTCTGGGTCGAGGCGGAGCGCCGGCAGGCATGATATACCTGCATATCGGTCTACCCAAGTGCGGCTCGAGCGCGATCCAGGTCTACCTCAATGAAAGGCACGAGGAGCTTCGGCAAAAGGGCATTCTCTATCCCTGGCCCCATGATTACGATCAGCTGTTCCGCACCTCCGGCGGGAATGCGAAAAGACTTCTGAGGGTCGCGAGGCGGGGATACCAGCCCAGGGAGGTTAGCCGCCTGCGATCCGAATTCGAGAGCTTCCTGGATCGCTACGAAAAAATAATCATCAGCTCCGAAAGCCTCTCGGTCTACTTTCGAGACCCCGCCCACCTCCACCGCCTGCTTCCACCTGGCGCGCCTGTCAGGATCGTCGTCTACCTGCGCAACCAGGTCGACAAGTTTGTTTCCGATGTCAACCAGACCATAAAGAATGCCCAGAGACTGAGCTACTCGCTCAGCGAAAGGTGGTTCCATTTCAACGACTATTACAAGCAGCTGAAGAAGTGGGAGTCCGCCTTCGGCCCCGACGCCCTGATGGTCAAGGGCTACGTGCAGGCAGCATTTCCCGGCCGGGACGTGGTGGCAGATTTCTGCCAGTTCCTCGCTCTGCCCTGCCTGGGATACGATACGAGCACGCCGATCAACCCTTCCCTGGAACCCTTTCACCTGGAAGTCATGCGACAGGTCAATATCCTGGCCGAGGCCCGGGGGGAGGCAGGCTGGAAGATCAAGAACATTATTAAGGATATCCTCTGGCAACATTCCGTCGAGCGCGGATCCGGCCGGCGTGGATCTGCCAAGGGCACGCTGGTAAGCAAGGCTGACCTGGAAAAGATCGCAGAAAGGCTCACCCGAAGCAATGAGCAGGTCGAGCGGGAGTACGGAGTGGGGGGCCTCGATCTGGCGGCGGCCATCAAGAAGTATGACTTCAAAAAGCCCACTGGGAACGAGCAGAGCGTGGCCGAATTATTGTTTCGCCTCTGCCAGGAACTCGAAAAGACACAAGCCCAATAGAAGAAGGTCTACCGGGGCCTCTCCATGGCCCCGGGCGAAAGCGGTGCGGTGCGCCTGGCATGGCGCTGATGTTGGAGGTGGAAGTCCTCTGCGAGCC
>CAYLSN010000184.1:0-4979 GCA_964386015.1 uncultured Rhizobiaceae bacterium
TGATCCGGCCCGACAAAGTGCATTTTGCCGGATAGGCAGGTGTAATAGCCGGCATTGCGCAGATGATGGGCGAAGGTCGGGACCGACGACGGAAATTCGGCGGCGTTGTCGTAGACGCCGGTTCGGGAAGGCAGCTGTCCGCTCATGAAGGCGGCGCGCGCCGGCGCGCATAGCGGCGACGCCGTATAGTTGGCGCCAAACCGCACCGCGCGATCGGCCAGCGCCGAAAGATTCGGAACGTGCAGATATGCTGCCGGCCCGTCCGGAAACAGCGTGCCGTTCAGCTGGTCCACCATCACGATCAGGAAATTCGGTCCCGCCATGGTCTCTCCTTTCTGCCTGGCTTATATCCTAGGATTGGTTGAACGACCATTCAATGGCTGTTCGGCGGGCGCCGCCGCAAAAGGTCCTTCTCATTGCGACAAGGGGAGCCGTGGCGTGAGGCGAAGCGTGAATTGCCGCGCCGGGTCAGCAGAGTGGGGCTTGACGGAGAACCGGGTGGCGTGGATGAAAGAATGCTGGCACGGCGGCGATTTCTGCTGCGCCGGCAGAAGGAACCCTGGCGGCAATCAGGCGTTGGACGGGTAGGCGTGGTCGAGGCGGAGGTACGATGAGGCTGCTTCTGGCTCTGTTTTCGGGTTTCTTTTTCACCTTGTGCGCGTTTGGCGGCGGTATCGTGTTCGCGCTCGCATTTCTGTCGGCGAAGCCTGTGACCGTCGAAAATCTTGCGGCGCAGCGCGAGCTGCAATTTCCGGCCGAACCGGTGCGCATCGACACGGCACGGCAGGATTTCGCCCGCATCGACCCTGTGCCGACGAGAGAGGAGCCGGCGGCAACGACGCAGGCCGACGAGTTGCTCGAAGTGGCGAGCATCGACGCCGCGGCGCCGCAAATGGCGGACGAGGACCCGCTGCAATGGAGCCCGGAACATGTCGCCTGGTGCCGCGAACGCTACCGTTCCTACGATCCGCAGACCAATCTCTACCGCCCGCTGAGCGGCGGCACGCGCGAATGCGTCTCGCCTTTCACGCCCGGGCAGGATGCGATCGCTCCGGAACCGGAATATGTCGGGGACAGCGGCGAGGGGCTGAGCGCGGCGCATATCGCCTCCTGTTTTGCCCGCTACCGTTCCTACAGGGTCGAGGACAACAGCTACCAGCCTTATGGCGGCGGTCCGCGCCGGCAATGCAGGTGAGCATGCGTCCAGCCACGGTGCTTCCGGAAGCGAAAGCCTCGCGGTAAACCTGCCTTTGCGGATTTCGCCCGCCACCGGCGCATATGCGCCTGGCGATGGAGGGGTCGGTCTCGGCAGGAAGGGCCCGGATCATGTGCAATCTCTACAATCTCACCACCACCCAGGACGCCATGCGCAGGCTGTTCCGGGCCGGGCGCGACCTTCTCGGCAATCTGGAGCCGTCGCTCGATGTCTATCCGGATCGGCCGGCGCCGGTCGTTCGCATGGCGCCGGACGGCGTGCGCGAGATCGCGCCGCTGGTCTGGGGAATGCCTTCGCCGGTGGCGCGGGACAAGCCCGATACCGGAATCACCAATGTACGCAACACGGCTTCGCCCTGGTGGCAGCGCTGGCTGGAGCCGGCAAACCGCTGTGTCGTGCCGTTCACGCGCTTTTGCGAATGGGAGGACACCAAGCCGCGCAAGACGCAACGCTGGTTCGAACTGACCGGGGAGGCACCCCTCGCCGCCTTTGCCGGCATCTGGACGGACTGGACCGGGACGCGCGGCTCGCTCCGCAATCCGCGGCCGGGCCGCCATAGCCTGTTCGCCATCCTTACCTGCGAACCGAACGAGACCGTCCGGCCAATTCATCCGCAGGCAATGCCGGTGATCCTCAGCGAGCCGGAGGAGGTCGATCTCTGGCTTGCAGCACCCTGGTCGCAGGCGCGCCAGCTGCAGCGGCCGCTGCCGGATCGGCTCCTGCGCCTGCTTCCGCCGGCGCAGCCCGTATTGTTGTGAAGTTTCGAGGGGGTACCCGCCCGGCCTGCGCCGGGCGGGTCCTGCAGGGAGAGGCTTCAGCGCTTGTCGCCGCGATCGTTCTGCTGGCCGCGCTTTTCCTGCTCGTGCTGGTCGGGGGCCGCTTTCCGGGTCTCGTCTCTCTGACCCGGCTGATGCTGCTGCTGCTGCTGGCCCTGTTTGCCTTGCTGGTCGCGATTTCCACCTTGGTTCGGCATGTCGATCTCCTGGGGTTGGCCGGACGGCGATCCGTCCGGACGCCCCCAACCGCAGGCAGGCCGCTTCGTTCCTTCACGATTGATTGCAGCGGGCCGCCACGGGCTTGCAACGACCATATTCCTTCACCATTGTGGAGCGGCAAGACCATCACGCAGCGACAGGGCTGGTATCAGGGAGCACAACCATGCAGATCCAGATCAGTCTGAACGAAGATGAGACCCTTGCGCTGAGCCGGTTCGGCAATGAGCTCGGGGCCGAACTCGCCGACGCCGCCAAAACCGTCCTGCGCGACTGGCTGCTGGAACGCGGCTATCTGAAGCCGGGCGAAGAAGGCCGGCGCACCCGCCTGGCCGGGGAATAGCCGGATCCCGGCCGGCGAGGTTCGCCCGCGAGCCGAAGCACCAGGCCCGCGAACCGGGGAACGCTGTCCCGACTAGATCCGGCTCAGGCAAGCATTGCGATCATGATATCTCCCCGGATCGCCGGATTACACACCGGATTACACAGATGTAATCCGGCATTCAGTTTCGGTTCACATGTGAACTGGCAGTTTCCTCCAGTCATCGAAACGAGGAGACCGCCATGTTCAGACGAATTATTGCAGCCGCCACCGCGCTTTCGCTTCTCGCCATGCCGATTGCGCAGGCGCAGCCAAGGCACGACCTTCCGCGCCAGCATCAGACGCACACCGTCAAGCCGGGCAAGAAGCATGTGCAGGAGACAAGGCGTCATGGCTGGAAGAAGGGCCAGCGCTTCAGCAACTGGAAACGTCACCGCCCTGTGCGCGACTATCACCGCCACGGGCTGAGGCGCCCCGCACCTGGCCAGCAATGGGTCCAGGTCGGCAATGAATATCTGCTGATCAGCCTCGCCACCGGCCTGATCCTGGGCCTTGCGGCGGCGAGATAGGCTGGCCACGTGAATGAGGGCGGGGTCCCCCCGGTCCCCGCCCTCTCCTGCCTGGCCTGCCGATCACATATATGCGGTTTCGCAAATGGTCAGCAGGCGATAGGCAAGACCGTTGATCCCCATGGTTTCGAAAGCGTCGAGGCCGGCTGCTTCCAGCCAGGCGATCTGCGCGTCATAGGCCGGCTTCTCGATGTCGCGCCCGGTACAGCCGACGGTTTCCGGCGTCTGCCCGTTCTTCGCCTGAAGATGATGCACGACTTCATGCACGAGCATGGAGATGTCGTAGATATTCTTCTCCGACCAAGTCTCCGGCAGCAGCATGCGCGCGACCCGCGGGTCGTAGATCGCCTGGATCCGCAGAGCGGTATCCTCGCAGGACTTGCTCATGTCGGAATAGAATATCCTCTCGATCTCGCATCGGTTCGTGATCCGGATTTCCGGAAGTTCATCGGTCATTGGCAACCCGGTCTGGGCTGACGCCCACACCATCAGCGCCCGCAGCAATTGTTCCATTTCTGCCCCCCATTGCATTCTGGCAGCTTAAGCATAGCCCTTCTGAAGAATAAAAGAGTCTTATAAAGCACTCCCGGCGCACATTTCCCCATACAGGTTCCGGCCGAAGCGCCGGCGGCTTTCGTGGACGGCCGGCTTGCTCTACAGCACGGCGGCGGGATGCGCGCGAGTCGGGAGACGAGAGCATGGCGGCGGCGGTGGACCAGACGGAGATCCTGTTGCGGCAGTTCGAGGAATTGGCGCTTGCGGCCGGGCGCCTCATTCTGGAGCTGCGCGCGCGCGGCATTGCGGCCAGGGCCAAGCCCGATCGTTCACCCGTGACCGAAGCCGATCTGCGCGCCGAACAGCTCATCTGTGCCGGGCTTGCCCTCAAGGCCCCGGATCTGGCCGTAGTCGCCGAGGAATCGGCGGCGCAGGGCCGGGTGCCGGCGGATCTGCCGCGCCAGTTCGTCCTGATCGATCCGCTCGACGGAACGCGCGAATTCCTCGCCGGACGCGATGAATTCACGGTCAATATCGGCCTCGTCCGCGACGGCACGCCGGTGGCGGGCGTAGTCTTCGCGCCGGCAATCGGCCTGCTTTATTCGGGCCGGCCGGGTCTTGCCGAACGGACAAGCATCGACGCAGCCGGCGAGATTTGCGAGCGGGTGCCAATTCGCGCCTCTGCCCGGCGCCAAGAGAGATTACGGATCCTCGCCAGCCGCTCGCACCGCACGCCCGCCACTGACAGCTATCTGCGGCAGTTTCCGGATGCGGAGATCCTTGCCATCGGCTCGTCGCTGAAGTTCTGCCTCCTGGCCGAGGGCAGTGCGGATCTCTACCCCCGCTTCGGTCCGACCATGGAGTGGGACACCGCCGCGGGCGACGCCATTCTGCGCGCCGCCGGCGGAATGACCCGGACAGTGGACGGCGAGCCGCTTACCTACGGCAAGCGCGCAGTTTTGGGCGGACCGGAGCGCGATTACTGCAATCCGGACTTCATCGCCCACGGCGCAGCGCAGGCATCGCCCGCCTCATAGGGGTTAACCCCAAGGCTCGCCATCCCCGGGCCCGTCCCGGGGAGCTCAGACAAGGGCACCTTCGGCACTTGCCCCCACTTTCCACCGGGCTAACCCCGCCCTCCGTCATCCCCGGGCTTGTCCCGGGGATCCCGTGGCGGGTTCGCACGATGTCATTGGAGGGTGCCATACCCTTCCGTGCCCCATTTTGCACGGGGTCCTCGCCACAGGGGCGAGGACGACGCAAATGGGGGAAGCATCCCCAACGCACGTCATCCCCGGGCCTGTCCCGGGGACCTCATGGCGAGTTCGCGCGGTGTTTGTGGAGGGCGGCATTCTCCGCACTGCCCTCTCCTGATGGAGGTCCTC
>CAYLSN010000185.1:0-4973 GCA_964386015.1 uncultured Rhizobiaceae bacterium
GCGCCGATGCCGATCCGATGGAGCCGGCCAGCTCCTTTTCAAGCTTCGACACGAACTCGGCCGAAACCTCCAGATTGCCGCTGCCGGCGCCATGCGGGACGTCGGATGCGTCGAACAGCGCACTGGCCCTTTTCCATCCCAGCACGCGCTCGGCGACAAAAAAGAGATCGCTGATCGTTACCGAACCGCGGATGATGTTGGGCTGGAACCCGGAACCCCGCCGGAAGATGTCGGTAAACAGCGCGGACTGGATCCGCTCCAGCGCGTTCTGCCGGGATAGCGCCGAAATGCAAAGCAGCGTCGCCGTATTGAAGAGCAGGCTCCAGAATACCGAATGCACCAGCGGGTCCGCATCGCTCATTCCGAACAGGGCTTCTGGCCGCAGCATGCCGATCCCCCATGGACCATGCGCGATGATGCTGGCCACCGTCTCGCTGGAAGAGCCGAAGGAAGGAAGGAAAAGGGTCCACGCCCAGACGGCGAAGCCGACCAGCGTCCCTGCCAGCGCGCCCGCCTCCGTCGCATTGCGCCAGTAGAGCGCCGCAAGCATTGCCGGCATGAACTGGACGACACCTGCAAAGGAGATCAATCCGATCGGCGCCAGGGCATCCGAACCCTGGGTAAGCCAGAAATAGAGAAAGCCGAGCAGCAGGAGCGTGGCGATGGAAATCCGCCGGCTGCGCAGGAGCAGGCGGGCAATGTCGCGCTCCCCGGTTTCCTCGTCGTGACGCGGCCTGCGCAGGGCGATCGGCAGGACGATATGGTTGGAGACCATGATCGAGAGCGCAATGGACGCGACGATGATCATGGATGTGGCGCTGGAGAAGCCGCCTATGAACACGAACAGGGCGAGTGCGTCATACCCGGCCAGCATGGGCAGGGTCAGGACGAACATGTCCGGATTGCTTCCCGCCGGGAGCGTCGCGAGCCCGTACAGCGCGATGGGCATGGTGCAGGCGCTGGTCAATAGCAGATAGGTCGGGAACGCCCAGCCCGCCGTACGCAGATGATCCTCGTTCGAATTCTCGACGACCGTGATCTGGAACTGCCGCGGCAGGCAGATCACGGCGCAGGAAGAAAGCAGCAATACGGCTACCCACCGGCTGCCGAAGGGCTCCTTCTCGTAGACCTCGACCCCCGCCGCGACGGCCTTGCCGTAGATGTCCCCGATACCGCCGCTCAGCCCGAAGACGACGAAGATTCCGACGGCCAGCAAGGCCAGCAGCTTGACCACCGCCTCGAAGGCGATCGCGGCAACGACGCCGTGATGCTGCTCGCGGGCATTGACGTTGCGCGTGCCGAACAGGATCGTGAACAATGCCATGCCCACCGCGACGCCGAGGGCGAGGGACACCTCGTCCAGCCTCGCGACATGATCCCCCGTCCCCTTGGCGACGGAAACGGTCTGGATGGAGGTGGTGATCGCCTTCAGCTGCAACGCGATGTACGGCGTAATGCTGATGACGGCGATTAGGGTGACCAGCACCGCCAGCCTGCTGGACTTGCCGAAGCGGGACGAGAGGAAATCGGCGATCGAGGTGATGTTCTGCGAATGGCTGATATGGATCAGCTTGCGCAGAATGTACCACCAGCTGACGAAGACCAGTGTCGGGCCCATGTAGATCGCCATGAACTCCAGGCCGCTGCGCGCCGCGGTCCCGACCGCTCCATAGAAGGTCCAGCTCGTGCAATAGACGGAGATCGACAGCGTGTAGACGATGGGCGAGCGCAGGAAACCCGCGCTCCCGACCTTCGCTCGCGCATCTGAAAGATAGGCGAGCAGGAACAGCAATCCGACATAGCCTACTGCTGTCAGGATCACGAAATCCGGCGACAGCATCCGTCTTCTCCAGAGAGGCGGCGCACCGAGGTACCGGGCGCTTGCGCAAAGGGGCCGAACCGGCTGCTCATGGGGAGCCTTCCGCCTCTTCTTCCCCCCTGTCCTCGCGAAAAGTTCCGCCGCGGAAGGGTGCAGCCAGGGACACCAGGACAGCACCCAGGATCAGCGCCAGCCAGACTGCGAAAAGGTAGACGAGCACGGGAGGAACGCCGAAGAACATCTCCTTGGCGACAAACAGGTTCACGATCGGCGGCATGAGCAGGACAATGCCGAAGAAGGGCAGGAGAATCGCGGCCTCCTCGGACCTTGGGCGGCTCTCCCTGCGCGGCGGAAGTGGCCTAGCCATGTCCTCTCACTGGCGTCTCCTCCAGGATCCGCCGCACCTCCTTCACCACGTCGGCATTGGCAAAAGGCTTTGTCACGAACCCGTCGGCGCATAGTTCATGCGCCGTCTGCCGGTCGAATTGCTGGCCGCGCGCCGTCAGGATGACGACCGAGGTCGATCTGAGGCTCGCATCCGCCCGTATGCTCTTGAGCACATCGAACCCGCTTCGCTTCGGCAGCATGATGTCGAGCAGCACCATTCGCGGCCGCAGACTGCGCACGGCGCGCAACGCCGCCTCGCCATCCCGGGCAACATCGACGGTCCAGCCCGAACGCTCGAGGATGAACTGCAGGGATTCCAGGATCGCCGGCTCGTCCTCGACGATCAAAACATCCGTCATCGGCGCGCTCCTCCCAAGGCGTGAATACCTATTGGCATTCTCCTTTCCTGCACCGATGACCCGATCCGGTCCTCATTTCCTCCACCCTTCCCCGGCCGGCCAGCCGCTCATGCGACGACCGGCATGTCGGGCGAGCCTAACATCAGCATATGATCAATTCAACGACAGCCGCTCTGCTGCTCTGCCGGCAGCGCGGTCTTCCGCCTACGGACGGTTGATGTTGACGGGCGCGGATGCTTCAATCGGCGGGGTCGAACGGAGGAACCCCATGGCGAAGACGATCTTCATTACCGGCGCCTCGACAGGCATCGGCGCCGCCACGGCGCGGGCGGCGGCAAGGGCGGGCTGGAATGTCGGCCTCATGGCACGCAGCCGCGACAAGCTCGAGGCATTGTGCGCCGAACTCGGCGAGCAGGCTCTGGCGCTGCCCGGCGACGTAACCAGCTTCGAGGAACAGCAGCGAGCCGTCCGGCAGCTGACGGAACGATTCGGCAGCCTCGAGGCCGCATTTGCCAATGCCGGTGCCGGCATCAAGGCGCCCGGGACGGAAAAGGGCGATCCGGCCGAATGGCGGCGCATCGTCGAGCTCAACATACTCGGCCTGCTCTACACTGCCCGGGTCAGCCTGCCGCACCTGCGCAAGACGGCGGGACACCTGCTTCTCACCGGCTCGGCCGCGGGCCGAAGACACATACCCGGTTCGATCTACGGCGCCACCAAATGGTTCGTGCACGGCTTTGCCGGAAATGTCGCCGAGGAAATGCGGGAATGGGGCGGACGCTGCACCCTCGTCTCCCCCGGCATGGTCGACACCCCGTTCTTCGACGAGCCCAAGCCTGGCAAGCTGCGGGCGGAGGACATCGCCAATGCCGTGGTCTTCGCACTCGAACAACCGGAGAGGGTCATGCTCAGGGAAGTGCACATCATGCCGACCCACTAGAGATGTGCCATTGCCGCCGGAGGATCAAATCGCTTCCCTTTATCCCGGAAGGACTCTAGAGTTCTCCTGCAAACGAGAATCCGGCCGGACGGACGTTGCGGGAGGTCGTGTGCAGGGGTGGCAGAAGCGGGGAGGCCCGGCACAACACGGAGATGATTGGCTGCGCGTTCCTCAGGGCGCGCGCGTGGACGATTCATCCCGGACGAATCCGGAACTGGACTCACAATGGAGGAACGTATGACAATCACGACCGAGAATTCCGCTGGGGGCAGGCTTCGCACGGTGCTGGCAGCGCTGGCGGTGACCACGGCGATGGGGCTGAGCGCGGCGCAGGCAGAATCCATCACCGTCTATACCTCGTACGAGGAAGACGAGATTGCCGCCTTCCTGGCGCGCGCCAAGGAGGATATGCCCGATCTCGATGTCAACGTGCTGCGCCTTTCGACCGGCGACCTGCACGCGCGCATCCTGGCGGAGGCGTCCAATCCCCAGCATGACGTCATCTGGGGCTGGGCGGTGACCTCGCTGATCGACCCTCGCATCGGCGATCTGATCGAACCCTATTCGCCGGCCAATATCGACCGCATTGCGGAACACTTCCGCGATCCGGACGGAAAATGGTTTGCGGTGACGGGCTACATGGCCGCCTTCTGCGTCAACAATGAAGTGCTCCAGGCCAAGAACCTGCCGATGCCGACGTCGTGGGCCGACCTGCTGAACCCGGTCTACAAGGGCGAGGTTGTGATGCCCAACCCGGCTTCTTCCGGCACCGGCTATCTGATGATCGCCTCGATCCTGCAGATGATGGGCGAAGAGAAGGGCTGGGAGTATCTGAAGCAGCTGGACGGCAATATCGCCCAATACATCAAGAGCGGCTCGCGCCCGTGCAATGCGGCGAGCGAGGGCGAGTTTGCCATCGGCGCCTCCTTTGCCCTGCGCGCCATCAAGAATATCGGCGAGGGCTATCCGATCACCATGGTGATCCCGGCGGAGGGCGCCGGCAACGAGCTCGAGGCCAATGCGCTGATGGCCAGCTCGAAGAACAAGGACGCGGCCAAGCGCTTCCTCGACTGGACCATCTCCGACAATGCGGTGAACGAATACTACAACTGGAAGGAGATCGTCACCGCTACCGGCGGCACCATGCCCCAGCACTTCAAGGAAGCAGGCTTGCCGGACGACATCAGCTCGGTCATGTGGAAGATGGACTTCAAATGGTCGGCCGAGAACCGCAATCGCGTTCTCGAGCGCTGGCAGAAGGAACTGGAGCGCTGACCGATGCAGAACGGCTGACGCCGCCCCCCTCGCCGGGGACGGCGCCAGCCGGCATCCGACCGAGCCCGGAGGCATTCTCGTGACGCTCGAAATTTCGCATGTAACCAAACGGTTCGGCAGCGTTGTCGCACTGGACGACATCTCGCTGTCGATCGACAATGGTGAGTTCATCTGTTTTCTCGGACCTTCCGGC